>JBKPCS010000223.1:0-33444 GCA_046727495.1 bacterium
CAGCTTCCCAAGCTGCATACGAGGGTTCGATTCCCTTCACCCGCTTTCGCTTAGCTGGCGCCTTGCTAGCTTAACCGCGATTCAGGTCGACCTAGAAGCTCAACCCAACGGTCAAGCCAGAGGCTTGCGCCCAACCCTCGCGAGTTGACCTTCCAGGTCGACCACCCCGGACTAACCATCTCCCCCAGCTATCCTCGATGTACCATTGACAATCATCTGTGCTAAGTTTCCCTACTAGCGCAGTACTCCAGCATGACTCCCAGCCGTTCAGATGAGCATTATGATGTGATCGTTGTCGGCGGCGGAGCCGCTGGGGTAGCAGCTGCGGTCGGCGCTAAACAGGCGGGGGCGCGCACACTTCTAGTCGAGCGATACGGTTGTCTGGGCGGCGCCAGCACAATGAGAAACGTGCTGACGTTCTGCGGATTCTACACTGCCGAAGAAACACCCCGCCAGGTCGTCCACGGAGTAGGACAGCAAGTCCTGCAACAACTGGAACAACTGAAAGCAATCGCCGGACCCGTCCGTTTACGCGGCGTTTTCGTACCGTTCGACCCTGAAGCAGTAAAGCTCGCGCTCGATCGGGTTTGCCGGCAGGCGGATTTGGACATTTTTCTGCACTCAACACTCGTTGGAGCAGGTCGGGAGAATGGCAGAATCACGGATGTCTCAATCTTTGATCATTCAGGACTACGGAAGTTTTCGGCAAACGCCTTTATCGATGCGACCGGAGAATGCGACCTTGCTTATCAAGGCAAAGCTTCCGTGCGATACGGGAATCATGGCAGCATCAATATCGGCACGCTCGGCATGCGGGTAGGCGGTGTCGAACGGAGTGACCGCATCGCGTTTCAAGAAGTATCGGAGGCGATTCAGGAAGCTCGCCGGAACGGCGTTGAACATCTGGATAACGAAGCGGGCCTCCTCGTCCAAATCCCTGTCTCAGGAGATCTGGTTGTCTATCTGGTTGACGAAGAATACGACGCGCGAGATGCGGTAAGCCTCACCGCAGCGGAAATTTCCGCGCGCGAAAAAGCCTGGTCCTATTTGCAGGCGATTCGGCGAATCCGGGGATGCGAGCGTGCGTACATTACTTCAACCGGACCGATGATCGGCACACGCGAATCCCGGCACATCAATGGACGTTATCGACTCACCAAAACAGATGTCACAGAAGGGGCAACGTTCGACGATGTGATCGCGCTCGGTGCATGGGCGGTGGAGTATCATCCAAAAAAAGGAGCCGGCAGCACCTGGGAACCAATCAAGAATAATCGAACCTTCGACATCCCGTTGAGAAGCTTGCAGAGCGCTGACACCGAAAACCTTTTCGCCGCGGGACGGGCAGTAGATGGAGACCAGTATGCCGGAGCGTCGATACGCGTTATTGGAACCGCGTTCGCGACAGGTCACGCTGCCGGCGTGGCCGCCGCACAACTGTCGCTGCAAGGAAACGCCGATCATTTGCCGGTGCAGACAGAACTGGAACGACAAGGCGCGACCTTGAAGCTCAGTTAGTTTAAGCGCTCGCGATCTCAGGCATAGGCGCGCCGGCGCTTCTCCCAGGGCCAATGAAAATGCTTATGAGAACGATTGTTCTGTCGACTCCGGCGACGATGATTGTGATTAGACCTGCGCTGGCGCTGGTTGCGCGAGTGATGCCGGTTGGTCGACTGATGACGAACCGGCTGATCGACTTCAGATCGATCGCGATGATGCGACACTGAAGGTGGCGGATCGTAGGGAGGTAACGGAACGTCTACATGTTCCTGAGCCGACCCTCTCATCCCGAATCCTAGGAACAAAGAAAAGAGAAGAACGCCAACTCCTTTGCTCATCTCGACCAAGATCAATGCCAGAATCTGGATCAGATTCAATCCAAACTCCTGAATTCGAAGTTTGCCTACGGGACCGAAAAGGGGCCGTCGTCGGCTTAGGTCGGGTGGATAGACGATAGGTCCGCCACCCGCGGAGAGTTCTACGAATCGGGCGTTGACTCATCCAAATCACTGCGTCACTCTCTTCGTAATTGCAGAGAAATCCGCGCTTTGGGCCCAAAGGAAATACACGATCAGTCGACTCTCCGGTCTGAGCATTTGTTCACATGATCATCGGCAAGACCAAGCGACCGCGGAATGTCGATACGCCGCGCGCGGCGGCAATTCTTTATGGCGACTGGGGCACCAGCAAGGCCTACGTCATCGGTTTGGCATTCGCAGTCGCCGGGTATGCATCGTTCTGGCTGATCGCAGCGATGTGCTTGCTAGTAGGTCTGGTCGGGCTGAACTACATGGCGATCTGCCGCTACTACCCCAATGGAGGAGGCGTCTATGCCAGCGTTCGGCATCGTTCAGAAATCATTTCGATCGTCGGCGCTTTTCTTTTGATCGCGGATTACGTTGTCACCGCAGCTATCAGCGCGCTTTCGGCTTTTCAATACCTTGGCGTTGCCCATCCTGAGATCTTCGCCTTTGTAGCGATTTTCGGAATCGGTGGATTAAACTATTTTGGGCCTCGCCATACTGGTGGCCTTGCTTTCCTAATCTCGGTACCGACCGTTATCGTAATCGTTCTGCTCGGCGTCTTTTGTATCCCGCATCTTCAAGATGCGCTGCAGAACCTGAAACCTATGTCGGGAGGGTTTCTAACAAAGTGGAATGGCTTCGTCGCGGTTGTGCTCGCATTGTCCGGCGTAGAGGCAATCGCCAATGCGACCAGCGTAATGAAACTCGACCCCGGTACCACCGAGGATAAGCCTTCGGTTGCCAAGACCTCTACTCCGGCGATTGCCTGGGTCATGGTTGAGGTTTGCCTGTTCACTGCGCTACTCGGCCTTGGGATGCAGGCGCTTCCCGGTCTCCAAGCACACAATGGAGAGGTCGACGCGCCGGGAAATCCAAATGTTCGCGACTATATGCTGCGCTACATGGCCCAGGTTTTCGTAGGTGGACAGCTCGGACCGCTCGCTGGTCATCTAGCGGCTTGGATTGTTTCGCTGGTGATCGGCGTGCTTCTGTTATCAGCTGTTAACACTGCGATTTGCGATTTGATCGCGATCTCGTTCCTGATGTCTCGCGACCGCGAGTTGCCGAAGGCGTTCGAGCGACTGAATCCATTCGGTGTCCCGAACGCCGGTTTGCTCGTCGCAACGATCGTTCCCGCAGTTCTGGTTATTGCTGTCAGAGATGTTTCCGGCTTGGCGGACCTTTACGCGGTAGGCGTCGTCGGTGCGATCGCAACCAATCTAGGCGCCACCTCTACGGATCGGAATTTAGATCTCAAGAAATGGGAACGAGGCTTGATGTTCTGCACGTTCCTGGTGATGACCGCGATTGAGATCTCTCTGTTTATTGATAAGCCGAATGCTTTGCTCTTTGCCAGCTCAGTACTCGTTGTTGGTCTCATTCTCCGTGGCCTGGTTACCGAACGAGCACAGAAAAAAGCCCTTGTCCCGACGCCCGCAACTCCTGATCAGAAACCGTCAGTGCCGCCGGTTTCATTTGCGGCACCTGCACACGAGGCATCCGGCCCGGCGATGCTCTGCGCTGTCCGCGGAATCGGCCGGACTCTCGACTACGCACTTCAAGAAGCGAAAGAGACGGATCGACCTCTCTATGTCCTGTTCATTCGTGAACAACCAGTCATGGCTCCGGGAGATCGAAAGCGAAAATGGTTCGATGACCCGGAAGCCACCCAAATCTTTTGCTATGCGAGAGAGAAAGGGAAAGGAATGACCATTCTCCCGGCCTATGCCGTCAGCGACTCTCCGGCCGACACGATTGTCGATATCGCAGCAACTATCGGCACCTCCTACCTCATTGTTGGTGCTCCTCAAAGAAGCGCGCTGGTAAACCTACTCCGCGGCAATATGATCCGTAACATTTCCGACATTCTCCCGGAGGATATTCACCTTCTGGTTTACGCGTAAGCCTCTAGACGTGACAAACTTCCTCCCGAAACGGAATCGACAGGAGTGACGAGAACTGATAGATGATCGGCAAGTTCGCGATTCAGTCGCTACCTCAACCCCACATCCGCCATGTTACATATCCTCTGGTATATTATTGTCGGCTTCGTTGCAGGGCTTATCGCTAAATGGATCATGCATGTTCATGCCGGTTTTTTGATGACGACGCTCTTGGGTATCGTCGGCTCGATCGTCGGAGGGTTCATCGCGCGCCTGTTTTCAAAGCCGGCAGACGGAGCACCGTTTCATCCAGCCGGCTTTATTATGTCTATCGTCGGCGCTATAATCGTTCTGTTCGTTGTCGGCCTGATGGTTCACTGAAATCGCATCAGTGAGTCTGAGGTGACTGAAGGGGCGTTGCTTGCAACGCCCCGCGCCCTGTAATCGTGCCGGCAACCTGACCGCCAAAGTCTCACAAAATGGCTACTCGAAAACGATGCCTCTCCTCGATCGCTAAAATGAACCGGATAGCTTGCTTGCTCCTCGTTGCGCTGTCTTGCATAACTACAATTTCTTCGCTGCACGCCCAGGAAGAACTCACCGGCACGCTGAAAAAGATCAAGGATAGTGGCGTCATTACGCTGGGGCACCGCGAGTCCTCTATTCCTTTTTCTTACTACGACAATGCCAACCACGTTGTCGGCTATTCTTATGATCTGCAAATGAGGGTCGTCGAGGCGGTAAAGAAAAAACTCAATATGCCTGATCTTCAGGTAAAAATGATTCCAGTCACGTCGCAGAATCGGATTGTCCTGGTGCAAAACGGAACCGTGGACCTGGAGGCTGGTTCCACGACCCACAACACCGAACGCGCGCAGCAGGTCGATTTCTCCAATTCAATTTTCCTTATCAAAGCGCTTCTCCTGGCCAAGAAAGATTCTGGCATTAAAGATTTTCCGGATCTGAAAGGTAAGACAGTCGTAACTACTGCCGGCACCACAGAAGAGCGCATGATCCGTGAGATGAATGAGAAAGATCAAATGGGCATGCAGCTCATCATCGCAAAGGATCACGGCGAAAGTTTTCTCACCTTGCAAAGCGGTCGGGCTGTCGCGTTTTTCATGGATGACGCGTTGCTTGCTGGTGAACGCGCTAAAGCGAAGAATCCTGACGATTGGGTGGTCGTTGGGACACCACAATCCAAAGAGGCATACGGGATGATGCTGCGTAAAGGAGACACGCAGTTCAAAAAGCTAGTCGACAGCACGATCGCTGCAGTCCAGACCTCAGGCGAAGGGGAAAAACTATATCACAAATGGTTTCTCTCGCCGATTCCTCCCAAGGGCATCAATCTCAATCTGCCGATGAGCAATGAGATGAAAGAACTATTCAAGCACCCAAACGATACGCCGCTCCAGTAGGCTGCTCTTTCAGAGCGGCCCGTTTTCGGTTTTCGGTTTTCGGTTCGGTCGTTCCGCTTCGAAAGGAGCCCAGATGTTGGCCCAGGGCTGCGAAGGCTCAGTGAGAGCTGAAGAAGGTCGACGTATCGGTTGGGATTCCACTCGTTTCGATGGCGGTAGCATCGGTCGGATTATAGTAACGCGGGCCTTTCGCTACAGTCGCCGCGATCACGGCAAGGTTGGATAACGCAATCAGGAAAAAGGCGGTCAAAAGAACTCTCTTTGCATTCATGCGGGCATGGTAGCGCCGTCTTATAGAGATGCGAAATCGATAATCGAATATGGATCATCGACAAAATACATATCTCGGGGCGCGGTGAGCCTCGCATTGGCTGACTCGGATTACGGATCGGCTTTCGAAATCCCTCGTCGTCTCGCCGTCTCGCCGTATCGCCGTTTCGCCGTTTCGTCCCCGACTACCCAGCATACCCATGCACCCGATTCAACCAGCCCGGAAGCCATCGACCTTCTCCCCGAGCGGGAGGCGCATTCGCTACTCTTCGCTTCAGGACTTTGGCTGCAGTATTACTGAATTCTCGTAACGGCTCGCCGCTGCCCATCGCCTCCAAGACCTGGAGCAGACCCCATCCTTGACCGTGATAACGCTCGGTTGGCAAAGTCCCCTCACCTTTAAAATTCACGTAGTCGACCAGGGCGTAAACGCCGGCCGGGTTCGCTGCAACTCGATAGAAATTTGTCCGGATCTTCTCTCGTTCGCTCGCCGGCGCCGCCTCTAAAATCTTTGGCAAGGCCGCTTCCAAACGCGCCGATGCAAATCTCGCTTGCAAAGCAACAGTGCTTGCCAGAATGGAACGCAATTGACGCATCTGGGTGCTTTCGCGCGCAGCCTCAAATTCTGAGCGTGTCGACCAGGGACAACTCTTGGCCTCTTTCAGCCAATCGGGTAGAGCTACTCCACGTGATTCAAGGTATTTCAGCAGTGGCGGGAAACTCTCTTCGAATGGTCCCCTTTTGCCAGCGGGATACCAAAGAAAATGACCGATACCTAAAGAGGCAAAGTCTTCTCCAGCATTCCAACTGGTCAAGCCGGAGACCGTTCCACCGCACTCGTTCTGCCAGATACGACGACCAATCCTGGCGGCTTGGGAATCGGATATCTCTAAAGCATTCGCACCCTGTGCAATCGCGACCAACGCGATCAATTGCGTCAGCGGCAGCCTCACAGCTGGTTTGCGGTTTACAGTTTTCGGTTTTCCGCCTCCGTTAAAGCTATGGCGGACAGGTCGGTTTTCGGTTAGTTGCACAATCGCGGATTGAAATCGGGAAACCGAAATCTGAAAACCGAAAACTGTAAACTGAAAACTCATACCCGCATGCCCTCGACTGCAAAGCGTCTCCAATTTTTCGGTGAATCGGTCATTCGCGAGATGACCCGAATCGCCAATCAGCACAAAGCGATTAATCTTGCGCAAGGTTTCCCCGACTTTGATCCACCTGGTGAACTGCTCGATGCCCTTCAGGTCGCGCTTCGCGGACCGAATCATCAGTACGCGATTACCTGGGGAGCTCCGCGTTTTCGTGCCGCACTCGCAAAAAAAATCTGGCACTTCACCGGGCTAGAGGTCGATCCGGATCAACATCTGGTGGTCACCTGTGGCAGCACAGAGGCCATGATGGTCGCGATGATGACGGCTTGTAATCCCGGCGAGCGGGTCATCGTTTTCTCTCCGTTTTACGAGAACTACGCTGCGGACGCGATCCTGTCGGGAGCAATTCCAATCCATATCACCCTCCATCCGCCAGAATTTCATTTCGACCGGGAAGAACTGGAAAAAGCGTTCAAGGAGCATCGTCCCAAGGCGATTGTGATCTGCAATCCTTCCAACCCGTCTGGCAAAGTGTTTAGCAGAGACGAGCTCCTCATTATCGCGGAGCTAGCGGGCGAACATGACATTTTCGTAATCACGGACGAGGTTTACGAACATATTATCTATGCGCCAAACAGGCATACCTCGTTCGCGACACTCCCTGGCATGCGCGATCGAACGCTCACTTGTAGTTCATTATCGAAGACGTACTCGATCACGGGCTGGCGGCTCGGGTACGTTCTAGCAAGCGCTGCGGTAATCCGAGAGGCACGGAAGGTCCATGATTTCCTCACAGTCGGCGCAGCAGCGCCGCTTCAGGAAGCCGCGGTGACTGCGCTCGAATTCGGAGACGACTACTATGCCGACCTGCAGGCTAGCTATGCGGCGAAACGAGATTTGTTCCTCGGTTATCTGGAAAAGACAGGGCTCCCTTTCACCCGCCCGGAAGGCGCATATTACACGTTAGTTGATGTCTCTTCGTTCGGTTTCAAAAACGATCGCGCCTGCACCGAATGGCTCACCAAAGAAGTCGGCGTCGCCGGTGTACCAGGTTCCAGTTTCTTTTCGGAAGAAGAAAATCGGTATGTCCGTTTCCATTTCGCGAAACGGGAAGAAACGTTGAAGGCAGCCGGCGAACGGCTAGTCGAAGGACTGCGGAAGGGATGAGAAGTGAGAGGTGATTAGTGCTCGCTCGGAGGAAATTCGAGATCGGCTGGGTTTTCTTGGATCACAGATCGGTAATCCATGTTCGAATCACATCGACAGAAATCTGATGCACGATCGATCATTCGGGAAATCTTGGCCGTAATCGAATTCCAATCTTTGACCATCTTCGCGTGTTATTCCACAGCGATATACTGACAGTCGACAGCATCATCGAGCCAAGCTATTACCTCATTGGACTCGCCTAGTGCCTCGTCCAGCTTATTTGTAAAGACAGACTTGTACCTCCGACGGCGCCACGCCTCAGCAATCAACGCCTTAGTCGCGCGCGAGCATCGACGTATCTGATCAATTAACGCATATCGTTCATCTCCAGGAATTGCTTTCGTCACCGTGAAAATTTCCCGATTGGCCTTTCGAGCAAGCCGGTAAACATCTAAATCCCGAAATGCAGAAACAATCTTCATATTCACTTCTCACCTCTCACCCTTTCACCGCTCCCGACGTCAACCCTGCGATCACATGTTTCTGAGCTAACAGATAAAAGAAAATCGCTGGCGTCATGGTCAGGGTTACAAATGCCAGAACTCGCCCCCAATCGGTTGAGTACAACCCTTGATATTGCATAATGCCCAGCGGCCAAGGATAGATGGCGTCCGTATTGATCATCACCAGCGGCAACAAGAAGCTGTTCCAGCTTCCAACCAGCGAAAGAACCCCAACTGTTGCCAGGATCGGACGCGACAGTGGCAAAGTGATTTTCCAGAACATCTTTGTGTAGCTGCAGCCATCCATAAATGCGGCCTCGAACAGTTCCTTCGGTAACTCAGAAAAAAAACCGCGTAACAACACGATGCTGAATCCCAGGTTGAACGCGACTTGCGGTAGAATCACGCCCCAATACGTATCGAGCAGCCCGAGGTCGCGGACTCGAATAAAGACCGGCAGCACCGCAGTCGGAAATGGAAACGTCAGGCCCAGTGCAAGGTAGTTTGCGATCCACCGCTTTCCGGCAAACCGGACGTGAGCCAATGTGAACGCCGCCATCGAGCTGACTATCAGGGTGCAAGAGACGGTAAAGAAAGCGATCACCGCAGAATTCCAGAGCATGCGCCAAAAGTCGCTGCCGGTTAGAACCGATAGATAGTTCGCAGCCACCCAAACTCTGGGTAACCCAATCGCGTTCGTCCGCAGATCGCCCGAAGATTTGAATCCACCAATCACCGTGGCCCACAGAGGCAACAGGCAAAAGCCGGCCGCAGCAAACAGCACCAGCCATCGATAGTAGGCGAACGCGTCTCGCCGATGCATAAAATTTATGACCCCTCCTTTTCTCGCATGAACAGCCGCCGGTACAAAACCATCACGAACATACAGATGACGAACAGGATAACTCCCACCCCGCTCCCGTAACCAACTCGCATCCTTTGGATTCCGAACGTGTAAAGATACGAAACAACCGAATGCGAAGAATGAAGGGGCCCGCCACCGGTAAGCGCGATGATCAAATCAAAGGTTTGCAATGAGCCGAGAATACTGAAAAACAGCGACAAGACGATTACCGGCCGCATCATGGGAAGAATAATGCTCCGCACCAATTGCCAGCGCCCGGCTCCATCGATTCTCGCGGATTCAACTATGTCGGATGGAATGTTTTGGCGTCCGGCAATGAAGAGCGCCATATGGAATCCGAAATATTTCCAGACCACGACAAGCAACAGCGCCGCGGTAGCCCATCCTTGTTCAGCCAACGGATGAGGGGCTTCTTTGCCAAGCAATTCATAGACCATTGCGACGATACCGTAATTGCCATCGTACAGGTATCGCCAAATGAGCCCGGCTACGACCTCTGCCAGGATATATGGAACGAAGAATATCGCTCGAAAAACAACACTGGCCCGGCTTCGATCGGAAATGAGCAGGGCGAGCCAGAGCGCGAACGGCACCTGTACAAGCGTTGAAACCAGGATCACCAACAGATTGTTTATCAGCGAACGATAAAAGATCGGGTCGTTAATGGCCCGAGTGTAGTTATCGAGATTAATCCAACGTTCCGGTGATCCGTAGCCGTTCCAGTTGAAGAAACTGTAGAAGCCAGCTTCTGCCACCGGCAGAATAACGAACATAGTGAATAGCAAAAGCGCAGGCGGCAAAAACAGCAGTGCCGCCGTAACTCGATCGGAACCAAAAACCCTTTTGCGAAAGTTCTTCGCGTTCACTTGGTGCAGATGATCGCGAAGGGACCGCTTCGCGGTCAAGTTTTCGGTTTTCAGTTTTTAGTTTTCCGTTTGCGTCCTGTTTACACCGCCCGCAAACCGCTAACTGACGTGTCCGCCATAGCCTTGGCGGAGGCGGAAAACCGACAACCGATAACCGGAAACCTTAACTATCGCGCCTTATGGCGCGACAGTTAAGACGATCTTGCCGAATTGTTTTGCGTTATCCATTGCGGTGAGTGCTTCGTCGCCTTCGGACAATGGATACACCGTCTCGGCCAATGGTTGGATCTTGTGCTGTTCCACCAGGCGCATCATCGCGGCAAAGTCGGCCGGCGATCCCATGGTCGAACCGAGTACACTCAGTTGTTTCCAAAAAATCCGCCGCAGGTCTAGTTCTGGAGGATTGCCCATAGTCGCTCCGAAAACCGCTATTCTTCCGCCCGGTACTGCCAGATTGGTCAATTTGGTAAAGCCTTTTCCGCCGGCACTGTCGATGATCACATCAAAACCCACATCTTTCAGATCTTCGGCCCAGGACTCGTTGCGATAATTCGCTCCGCCGGCGGCTCCGAGCTCCTTGGCGCGCGCCAGTTTTTGGTCGGAGCCACTCGTCACATAAACGGTGGCGCCAGCTGCAAGTGCAAATTGGAAGGCAAAGAGAGCCGCGCCTCCGCCGATTCCGGTTATCAAAACGCGTTCGCCAGAAACTAATCCCGCTCGACTAAACAACGCGCGATAAGCCGTTAAGCCTGCGAGCGGCAGAGCGGCAGCATGCGTAAAATCAAGATGCTGGGGTTTCGCTGCAAGCTGCGTAGCCGGTACTTTAACCCGTTCCGCAAACGTTCCGTCGTCAGGCAGACCGAGAATCCGGAAATCTTTGCCTTGCGCGCGCTCGCTATCTCCCCACGCGATGCTCGGATTGATAATCACTTCTTTGCCGCGCCACGCGGGATCAACTCCAGATCCGGTTTCAACCACCACGCCTGATCCGTCCGAGCCCAAGATGACCGGGAATTTCAGACCGGCATACAGGCCTTTCTGGATCCAGACGTCTCGGTGATTCAGAGCCGCGCAACGGATCCCAACAACTGCTTCTCCGGATCCCGGCTTCGGATCCGGAACATTTTCAAGAGACACCGGTTGGCTAATGCCTTTGAGTACAAGCGCTTTCACGATGGAGGGAAATCAATTTCCAGTTTTCAATTTACGTCTTGCGTATCAAACGATCTTCCAACTAAGACCGCCGAACCGAAGACGGCAAACTGAAAACCGAAAACTGAAAACCCTCAAAGGGACTGGGGGGAACTGTTCGCATATATTCTAACTTCGAATATTCGCTAGGCTGTTCAGGCTGGCAGAGCTCTCGTTGCATGGCGACGGCTCCTTCCGACCTCGTTCTTCTTTTCCGCTTCTGCGGATGCTTTTGGCAACGCCCTGAGCTCTTCGAGTTTCAACGGAGTGAACTCGGTCTCTGGGACGGTCTTCTGGTAGCCATACTTCTGGCCATACGACATACTCTTCAGCAACATGCCGATTAGATAATGTGTAGTATCCATAGGTAGTTTATTTGTTGGTTTTTCTGCATACGGAATGACAACGCATTTATCGCGTGTATTCCTTATTCATCCTTCTCGCGCGATGCGAGGTAGGCACTGATGGCATTAGGCGCCAATACAATCGTCAGAAGCACTAGAACTAGTGCCCATTGATACGCTGTGGTTCCCATATTTCCTTTCTCAAGTTAATTTTTCTTATCTTGAGAGCCAGCTTGCAGAATCTTCCCCAGAGGAAAGCCTCTACTTACCGTTTCTTCTCTCAGCATCCTGGTCCGGGGGCCCTAATCGAGCCACTTTCCAGAATGCCCAGAGAAATTCCCTGGAAACCTGCGTCCACATTAGCCCACCTAGTAAAACAGTCAAGTCGGATTTTTTTCGGGTTCCGAAATAAAATGTGGCGCGAAGCGACGCCAGATCTCAGCCAGGGGTGAAGCCGAACCCCTGGTAACAAAACAGCGTAGCGAAGCGACGACAAATCTCAGCCAGAGATGAAGCGTAGCGAACCCCTGGTAAACAAAAACAGCGTCGCGAAGCGACGACAAATCTCAGCCAGGGGTGAGCGCAGCGAACCCCTGGTGATAGCATCGAAGCACGCCGACCCTGAAAGGGTCTCAGAGAGCGCGTGCCAGCCCTCTATCAACCTGTCAGGATGGGCCGCCCAAACGAAGAAACACCAGGGGTTCTCCCGCGGCAGTGGCTGGATCACCCCTGGCTTAGACTCTTGCGTCGCTTCGCGATCCCTATTTCCGTTCCGGAGCGAACGCTTGTTCGATTGCTTTCGTGGCGGCGTCCGGCGTTGCCCGACCCGCGGCCAGCGCTGCTGCCTGATCGTTAAAAACGCGACCGGCATCGGGACCAAGCAATTGATCCATCGCGATTCCGATCCAGTTCGACTGCTCTGCTTCTTTAGCTAGTGCCTTGAAAAACGGATCTTTAATAACATCCGCTAACCCTTTGATCATCGGTATTTGTAGTCCTTGGCTCGCAATCTTTGTTTGGACCTCCGTACCAAGCCAATACTTCATGAAGTCGACTGTTTCTTTCGGCGCGTCCTTCGAAACCAGCCACCCGTTCACACTCGCGAAAATGTCATTTGCTTTGCCTTTTCCACCCGCAACTTCGGGAAAGAAGAACCAGCCCAGTTTTTCGTCCGGCAACCCTTTTTGATCCGCTGCCTGCATTCTTCCTTCTTTCAGGTCCCATGTGCCCATCAAATGGAATGCGGCTTTTCCATCATGGAAATAACCGGCTGCATCAGGATATTTCGCCGCTTGAAAGCCCTTTTGGAACGGTTCCAGTTCACACAGGTCCTTGTACATTGTCCACGCTTTCACCATGTCAGGTCCAGCGAATCCGCCGTTCTTTCCGTTATAAGCGGCGTCCATCCCATCTTTCCCCATGATCCGCATCATCAAGAATGTCGGATAGAAATGCAATGGCCACTTGTCCGCACCGCCGACCGAAATCGGAGTAATGCCAGCCGCCTTCAGCTTTTTCACAGCTGCTACGAAATCGTCCCAGGTTTTGATCGCCGTTGGATCGACCCCGCCTTTGGTTGTGAGATCCTTGTTGTACCAAAAGACAATTGGACCAAGGTCACGCGGAAGACCGTATGATTTCCCATTTACCGTGAAATTCTGAACACCTGCGGGATAAAGCTGATCCTTGAAGTCCGCGATGGCCTTTGTGATATCCTGGCAAACTCCGGAATTGGCTTGCTCGACCATCACGCCGCCTCCCCAACTATGGAAGACACTTGGCTTGTCTTTCGACTGGAGCAGCGTTGGTAGCTTCGCTTTAAAGGCTTCGTTCTCGAGAAAGTCGAATTCGATTTTCACGCCAGGATGCGCTTTCTCGTAGGTTTGTCCCGCCTCTTTCCAGATCGCGACAATTTCCGGGACTTTTTCGATGTGTAAGATCTTGACGACGGTTTCTGCTGAAGCGGCGCAGGAAAGGGCTGCGAGCGCCAGGCATAAGGGTAGAAATCGCAGTTTCATTTTTGAGGTTCAGGGTTTTGAGTTGGGGGCCTGTGGAAACGAAAGTGTGCGAGGAACACCATCCAACGTCAAGCTTAGGCCGACGGAGAGGTGAACTGGCGCGCCGGTGGGAATTGTTTCGTGGCATGGCGGCCGAAGGTGAGAGGTCGGAGGCGAGACGTGGCATGAGACCCCGGAATCTGCCCTAAAGCTTCGTCACTCGAAGTTGCCAGCCTGAACGATAACATGTCGCGTGCGGCCGTCGCCATCTCTCACCTCTCACCCCCCTCCGACCGCCAGTCCCTATACCTACCCTCCAAACATTTTCCGCGTTGTCCTGATCGCCCGAGTTAAGCTACAACGCCAGGAGTGCAAGTCGCAAAAGGTCCCTCCATCATCCGCAACATCAATCGATTTGATGTCCTGCACACGATTCGTCTCCATGACAACCAGATCTCGCGTTCGGAGCTTTCTGCGAAAACCGGTTTAAGCCAGGCGACAATCTCGAGCATTGTCGGGCACCTGGTCGAAGAAGGCGCGCTGGTTGAAGACAATGGCCACGGCCTTGGTGCACGAAGCCGTGGCAGACCGTTAGTGATGCTCCGATTGAACCCGAGCTACACCCATGTGGTCGGTGTGAAGATCGCTACTCATCAGGTCGTGTTCTCGGTAACCGATTTTGTCGGCCAGGTGTCCGCGTCCGACGTGATCTCGATCGAGCCGCTCGCGCTGACTCCGGTGCAGTTGATCGCGCTCATCGTCCGCGGAGTCCGAGCCTGCCTCAAGAAAGCGAACAAGACTATGGATGACGTTAGCGGAATCGGCGTAGGATTGCCCGGCTTCATCGATTCACGTCGTGGGCTCGCCTATTGGAGCCCGGTGTTTCAACACCCAAACGTAAACTTCGGCGAGCTCATCCGAACCAAATTCCCCGTACCGGTTTTTGTGGAGAACGATGCGAATCTTGTGACTCTCGCTGAACACTGGTTCGGCATGGCGAAGGGCCTTCAGAACGCGGTCGTCGTGACAATTGAGCACGGGACAGGAAGCGGCCTCATTTTCAATGGCCAGCTCTATCGCGGGGCGGAGGGTCTAGCCGCAGAGTTTGGGCACACCAAGCTGGTGTTTCACGGACCAACCTGCCAGTGCGGCGAGCAAGGGTGCATGGAGACTCACACTGCCGGATTTGCAATTCTGCGGGAAGCAGCAAAAGCCGGCGTCCGAATACCAAAAGGAACGTTGGATTATCATGAGATGTCGCGGCTGCTACAAATGGTAATCGCCAAGGCTGAAGCCGGAGACCGAAAACTCAAGCGCATCTTCGACGACATGGGCCGGTACCTCGGATTGGGAATCGCAAACTTGGTAAACTTGCTCAACCCTCAACGGGTCATCATCTGCCAAGGATCGGTCCGATGCGCTCATCTTTTTGAAGACACCTTACGCGAGATGGCGGAGCGCATGGTTTTACCTCCTCTCAAACGCAATCTTGAGATTGTCATCCATCATTGGGGCGACGATGTTTGGGCCAGAGGAGCCGCGAGTCTGGTATTGCTCGAACTCGATCAGCGCGGCCGCCCCGGGGCTCCCCGAGTGGGTGGTTAATTTTTGCGATGCAATAATACCGTCTTGTCCATGCAGAAGAAGGCGCATAAAGCAGTCACAAGGACTATTCTGATCCCGAACGAAACTGGTCTGCACGCGCGTCCCGCCAGTGAACTGGTTCGGTGCATCATGCGTTACAAAAGTCAGGTCACCATTCAAGCTAATGGCAGGATATGCTCGGGGATCAGTATAATGGATATCATGACTGCCGACATTCGCCAGGGAGCCAAGGTCCTGGTTACAGCAGAAGGTGTCGACGCAGACCTGACGCTCGACGCCATCGAGAAATGTATCAACGATTTTGCCCAAAAGGGATTTTGATAGGGGTTCGTCATCGTGAATGTCGGTGTCGCCGCAGGAAAGTATTTCACCGCGATTTGTTTTGCGCTTCTGATTGCGTCAGGCGGTCATGCGATGGCCGTTGTTGCGCCTCCGGAAGTAGCTTTTCCGGTCTCGATTGATAGCTATCAGGACGAACAGATTCATTCGCTCCTTGCGAATTGTTGAATCGGATTCAGCGCCAGCCTTTTCGGACTCTTTGAAATTTGCAGTCGTTGCCGTCGCGATCACCGGAGGCGGACTCGCCGTGATTGCCAATGCTCCAAATCCAGCCGGCCAATCGATTCTCGCTTCCCGGTTTGGTGAGTCAGGTACAAGTGCGATCAAGCTCCTCGCCGATGCGTTCGTGCCCGCGCTGATTGTAGGTACTATACTCATGGTATTGAGGTAGGTGGGAAACGCCGTGATCGCCGTGATCGCCAGGAACGGAAATGCCGGGATCCAATTACGCCAAGGCTACGGTGAACAGATCGCCGAGCGCCGAGGTCTGTCGCCTTTTCAGGGCGCATCGCCGCCCGATGTTTACCCAGGGCTAAAGCCCTGGGCTGATGTCTCTGGCCACTCCGTGGCCTTCGCTCCGCAGGAGCGCGGGATAGTAGCCCAGGGCTTTAGCCCTGGGTAGATGTTTGAATGTAATTCGCCCTGAAAGGGCGACAGGCCTCGGCGTTCCTGGCGTTAACCTATTGCACCCTCAGTCGAGGAAGGTCTATTAGATCCTATGTTTCTTACGCACCTCACCTGCGGCCTTTGTGGAAAGGAACACTCGAAAGACCAGCTCCAGACCGTCTGCCAAGATTGCGGAAGGCCACTGCTGGCGCGATACGACCTCTCAGCGGCGCGATCGAAAATCGATCCGAAGGTCCTCGCCGCGCGGCGCCTCGCCTCGCTCTGGAGGTACCGCGAGGTTCTGCCATTGCCCATTGAACTCGACCCAGTGACTCTCGACGAAGGCTGGACGCCATTGCTTCAAGTGCCGCATCTTTCTCAAAAAATCGATCTACCTGCCCTCCGGATAAAAGACGAATCCCGCAATCCCACGGCAACATTCAAAGCGCGCGGAATGACTACCGCGATCAGCATGGCTCGTCTATTCGGCATCCAAAAAGTGGCAGCTCCATCAGCAGGTAACGCCGCCGGCGCTTTAGCTGTTTACGCCGCCAGAGCCGGCATCGAAGCGCACCTCTTTATGCCAAGGGATACGCCTAAAACCAACATTGTTGAGTCTCTGGCGGTGGGCGCTCATGTAACATTGATTGACGGCTTGATCACCGATTGCGGCGCCGAAGTTGCGCGCCGGAAAGAACAGGCAGGCTGGTTCGACCTTTCCACTCTGAAAGAGCCGTTTCGGGTGGAAGGTAAAAAAACACTCGGTTACGAATTGGCTGAACAACTGGAATGGGAACTGCCAGATGTGATCTTTTATCCGACCGGTGGAGGGACTGGCCTCATCGGAATGTGGAAAGCATTCGATGAAATAGAAGCACTTGGCTGGATCTCCTCCAAACGTCCCCGAATGGTAGCAGTGCAAGCCGCTGGATGCCGCCCAATCGTGACCGCGTTCGAAAAAGGCGAGCGATTTGCCGAAGAGCATCGTAACGCCTCAACCAAAGCATCCGGACTCCGAGTCCCGAAAGCGATCGGCGACTTCCTCATCCTGGATGCCGTTCGAGCATCCAACGGGATCGCAGTTTCCGTAACAGACGATGAAATGATTGCCGCAGCGAAGGAGCTTGGTAAAAGCGAAGGAATATTTGTCGCCCCTGAAGGTGCCGCCTGCATCGCGGCTCTCGAACAACTCCGCGAGTCCGGTTGGGTCAAAGCTCACGAATCGGTAACGGTTTTCAATACCGGGTCAGGAATCAAATATCTGGAGTGCTATGAGTAGGAGGCATGGAGATCGGTGTGTGTCGGCATATGGGCGTATGGGCCCCGCCGATACGCCGACACGCCGATACATTAGGTTGACAGCCCCCTTGGCGCTTGACTCTTTCTTCAGCCTGCGATGAGAGTTCCAGCATGTCGCATGCTCTTCAAGATCCCCCTAGCGATCCAGCAATTCTTTCGTTGATCGGAAATACGCCTCTCGTCGAAATCAGCCGCATCGACACCGGCTGCTGCAAGCTTTTCGTCAAGTTAGAGAACCAGAATCCGACCGGTTCAATTAAAGATCGAATGGCACTCGCGATGGTCGAGGCCGCGGAACGGGACGGTAAACTGAAACCGGGCGGCACGATCGTCGAAGCGACCGCCGGGAACACCGGACTCGGTCTAGCGCTGGTGGCCGCTGCAAAAGGTTATCGGCTGATCCTTGTGATTCCGGATAAGATGTCTCAAGAGAAAGTTCTGCACGTCCGGGCGCTGGGGGCAAAAGCGGTAATCACCCGATCAGATGTGACGAAAGGGCATCCGGAATATTATCAAGATCTGGCGGCAAAAATTGCGGCCGAAACGCCAGGCGCGTTTTTCGTGAATCAGTTCGAAAACCCGGCCAATCCGCTTGCGCACGAAACCACGACTGGACCAGAGATTTGGGAGCAAATGGGACACGACGTCGATGCCATCGTCGTGGGAGTTGGATCGAGCGGAACATTAACCGGGCTCAGCCACTATTTTGCGCGGGTACAACCCGACTGCGAAATTGTGCTGGCAGACCCAGAAGGCTCTGTGCTGACCGGCTACATCCGAGAGAAACACATCGGCAAGGCTGGCTCGTGGCTAGTGGAAGGCATCGGCGAAGATTTCCTACCGGAGATTGCCGATCTCTCTCGCGTGAAGACTGCCTACTCTATTCCCGACAAAGAAAGTTTTAACGCGGCTCGTGAGTTCTTGCGCAAAGAAGGAATTTTTGGCGGCTCTTCTTCTGGAACTCTATTTGCCGCCGCTCTTCACTATTGCCGAGAACAGAAAACACCAAAGCGCGTCGTGACCTTCGCTTGCGACAGCGGGGGCAAGTATTTGTCAAAGATGTACAACGACGTCTGGATGGCCGATCAGGGATGCATCGACCGCGAGGCGTACGGTGACCTGCGAGACGTGGTCTCCCGGCGTTTCCAAGACGGGACCGTCGTTACGGTCGGACCTTCAGATACTCTGCTCACTGCATTCAACCGGATGCGGATCGCAGACGTTTCCCAGGTGCCCGTGCTGGAAGGCGAACATCTGGTCGGGATACTGGATGAGTCCGACCTTCTTCACCGGGTCCAGGATGGCGGCGGTTCGTTCAGGGACACGGTGCGGACTGCGATGACCGACCGTCTCGAAACGCTCCAGGCCAGCGAGCCTCTGGCGGCGGTTCGCGAAATCCTTGAGGCAGGCAAGGTCGCTATCGTGATGGACGGCGATGAGTTTGTCGGTCTGATCACCCGGATCGATCTGCTGAATTACTTGAGAAGAAAGATCTAATCGAATGCAAAAGCGACACGGATTTTCCACGCGCGCAATTCATGCTGGTCAGGAGCCTGATCCGTCAACCGGCGCAATCATGACTCCGATTTACCAGACTTCGACTTACGTTCAGCAAAGCCCGGGCGTTCATAAAGGATTCGATTATTCGCGCAGCATCAATCCAACCCGCTTGGCCTACGAACGCTGCGTTGCGGATCTGGAAAGCGGAGCGCGCGGGTTTGCTTTCGCCTCCGGTCTGGCAGGAATGGCCACTGTCCTTGAGCTATTGGAATCCGGTTCCCATATCATCTCGAGTGACGATTTGTACGGCGGCACGTTTCGGCTATTCGAGCGTGTCCGGAAGACCTCCGCCAATCTTGCTTTCAGTTTTGTCGACTTAACTGATCTGGCCCGGCTGAAAACGGCGCTACGACCAAACACACGTATGGTCTGGGTGGAGACTCCGTCGAATCCATTGCTCAAGCTGATCGATCTTGAAGGTGTTGCTACGTTTGCGCGCGAGAACAAACTCCTTTCTGTGTCGGACAACACATTCGCGAGCCCCTGGATTCAACGACCACTGGAGATCGGGTTCGACATCGTGGTTCATTCAGCAACCAAGTATCTAAATGGACATTCAGATATCGTCGGCGGAGTCGTTGTGGTGGGCGCTCGTCCTGACCTGAAGGCGACAGCAGACCGCCTGGGATTTCTCCAGAACGCTGTCGGAGCAATCGCCGGTCCATTTGACAGTTTTCTCGCGATGCGTGGACTCAAAACGCTCGCGCTCCGAATGGAACGCCACTGTGCGAACGCTCTGGATCTTGCTCGATGGCTGGAGCAACATTCGAAAGTTCGGAAGGTAATTTATCCTGGCCTTACCTCGCATCCGCAACATGAACTGGCTAAACGACAGATGCGAGCGTTTGGCGGGATGATCACGCTTTATCTCGCTTCTGATCTGGCCGGGGCTCGCCGCTTTCTGGAAAAAACAAAACTGTTTTCCTTAGCAGAGAGCCTGGGCGGAGTTGAGAGCTTGATCGAGCACCCCGCATTGATGACGCATGGGTCGATCCCGCCGGATCAGCGCGCAGCGTTGGGCATCGATGACACGCTGATCCGATTGTCAATCGGTGTGGAGGACTTGGAGGATCTGCGCGAGGACTTGGCAGAAGCGTTAGCGGTGGTTTGATTTAGGCGTTCACTCAGCAGTCGCGAAGCGACGACAAATCGCAGCCAGGGGTGATCCCGCCGCAGCGGGAGAACCCCTGCTAACCGAGTCCCAAACACGGTGGCCCTGAAAGGGCCTGAGAGAGGCTCGTGCCCAAAGCGACCAATTCGACCCCTCTGGCATCCTTTCAGGATGGGTGCGCAACACGAAACAAACCAGGGGTTCATCCGCCAAGGCGGAATCACCCTGGCTAAGATTTCTCGTCGCTTCACGACTGCCTTGACCGCTTATCGTCTGCCTCGCAGCTGATAAAACTTCGCTACCTCCGTGAACGCCTTTATCTGCTTTTCCTGCCACGCCGAATCTTTATGCAACTCGTCTGCGAGTAATTTCGCTACCGTTGGAGCGGCCTCGACCGCCGCGGCTGAATCTAACAACAGCGATCTGGTACGTCGCGATAGAATGTCCTCCACGGTTCGAGCCATTTCTTCTCGCACCGAAAATACTACTTCCCCTCTAGAATATGGAAGCCGCGGATGAATTTGTTCGGCCAATGTTTTGTCCGCCCGGATCAACTCCTCGATCTTTGCTCGATCCGTGCCATAGACCGCTAAATGCTCCGGCCCTTCCACCGGCTCAGTCTTGTATCCATGAAGATGTAAAGTCTCGGTGCGAGAAGGATTCGCGGATAAACCTCCGACGCTCATTACGTGGTTGATGCAGTCCTCGCCCATCCGTCGATAAGTGGTCCATTTGCCGCCCGTAATTGTGACTAGCCCTGTGGGAGAAACAACCACCGTGTGATCACGTGACAATTTGGCTGTCGAGGTCGCTTCGGGGTGCTTCACCAGCGGTCGGAGCCCGACGTAACAGGATAGAACATCCGATTCGGTCGGATCCTTGGCCAGGTAGCGCGCGGCTTCGGTAAGAATGAATGAAATATCCTGATCCTCGATCTCGGGCTCCTCAACTGGCTTCGGTACTTCATGGTCGGTTGTACCGATAATCACTTTGTTGTGCCACGGAATGCCAAACAGAACTCGCCCGTCGGATGTTTTGGGCACCATTAACGCCGATGTTCCAGGATTGAACTCTTTCGGCAGAACTAGGTGGGCTCCCTGACTCACTGCAACCATCTTTGCGCCACCCGGTTGATCGAATTCGCGGACCTGATCGACGAAGACGCCCGTCGCATTCACAACGGCACGCGCACGAACTTCGTAACTTTGGTCGTTTTCAACGTCTCGGACGATGACACCTGAGACCTTGCCTCCATCCTTTAGCAATCCAGCGGCCTCCGCATAGTTGGCAATAAAACCGCCAAGATCGCTCAGCGTTTGTGCAAGAGTTGTGGCAAGTCGCGCATCATCGAACTGCCCGTCGTAATAGAGCACCCCGCCACGCAAACCGTTTGTTTCGACCGTCGGCAGTTGCTCCACCGTCTCCGATTTGCTCAGGATCTTGGATCGTCCGAACGACAGTTTTCCGGATAGCAAATCGTAGATAGTCAGCCCGATGCCATAAAACGGCTTCTCATAAAACTGGTAAGCCGGAATAATAAACTTCAACGGGTGTACCAGATGCGGAGCGTTACGGAGCATCAATCCACGCTCTTTTAAAGCATGACGAACCATTTGAATATCGCCCTGCTCAAGGTACCGCACTCCGCCATGGGCAAGCTTCGTTGCTCTGCTCGATGTACCCTTGGCGAAGTCGGTCTTTTCAATAAGAAGCGTCTTAAGGCCTCGGGACGCGGCTTCGACAGCCGCGCCCAAACCTGTTGCTCCTCCGCCTATTATCAGGCAATCCCAGACCACTGATCGATCCGAAATCGCCTGGATTGACAAATCACGTTTCACGCTATCCGCTCACCCAGGCTTTCGCACGTCCCACGGCTTTGCTCCACTCGGCGCGGAGTTTGTCGCGCTGGTCAGCCTTCATTTGCGGCTCAAAAGTGCGATCGATCGCCCACTGGCTCGCGATCTCGTCTGTCGATTTGTAGAAACCCGTGGCCAGGCCGGCTAGATACGCCGCGCCCATAGCGGTAGTTTCGGCATTCTTCGGGCGCACTACCGGGATCCCGAGAATATCGGACTGGAACTGCATCAGCAGGTTATTCGCGACAGCGCCGCCATCGACACGCAGCTGGCTTAGCTTGACTCCCGAGTCGGCTTCCATGGCTTGAAGGACATCGGCAACTTGGTACGCGATTCCTTCCAGTGCGGCACGGGCGATATGAGCCGAGGTGGCCCCGCGGGTTAAACCGACGATGGCCCCCCGGGCGTAGCCGTCCCAGTGGGGAGCGCCGAGTCCGACAAAGGCCGGGACCAGGTATACGCCACCGTTGTCCGGAACGGTGGCGGCGAGCTGTTCAACCTCCGGCGAGGTACGAATGATTTTCAATCCGTCACGCAGCCATTGCACCACCGCGCCGGTGATAAAAACGCTGCCTTCAAGTGCATAGAGCGTCTCGTTGTTCGCCCGCCAGGCAATGGTTGTCACCAGCTTGTTTTTCGAGGGAACCGCTTCTGTGCCGGTATTCAACAGCATAAAGGAGCCGGTTCCATAGGTATTCTTCGCCATCCCCGGCTTGCTACACATCTGGCCGAAGAGGGCGGCCTGCTGGTCGCCGGCGATTCCAGCAATCGGGATCCCTGCAATGGGCTCGAGGGTTTCGCCATACACTTCGCTGGAACTCTTAGCCTCAGGCAGCATGGAGCGGGGAATGCCCAAATGCTTCAACATATCGTCGTCCCAACTCCGCGTATGGATGTTAAAAAGCATCGTTCGGGACGCGTTACTTTCATCGGTAACGTGAACCTTTCCGCCCGTGAGGTTCCAGATCAGCCAGGTGTCCACGTTGCCAAAAGCGAGCTCGCCGCGTTCCGCTCTTTCCCGAAGACCCGGCACATTTTGCAGCATCCAGGCGACTTTTGTGCCGGAAAAGTAGGCATCGATCACGAGCCCGGTCTTTTCCGCCACAACCGGTTCGAGCCCGTCGGCCCGCATTTTGTCACACATCGGAGCGGTGCGACGGTCTTGCCAGACGATTGCGTTATAAACAGGTTCACCGGTTTTGCGGTCCCAAACTATCGCCGTCTCGCGCTGGTTCGTGATGCCGATCGCCGCTATGTCTTTCGCATGAATGCCCGCTTTGGTGAGGGCTTCAGCCGCAACGCCGATTTGCGAGGACCAGATCTCTTTGGGATCATGCTCAACCCAGCCAGGTTGAGGAAAAATCTGGGTAAATTCTTTTTGAGCAACACCCGTTACTTTGCCGTCATACTCAATGATAAGCGCGCGGGAACTGGTGGTTCCCTGATCAAGGGCGAGGAGATGTTTCATAAGCAGGGGGGATCAATGGGGGATTAAGTTGGAGGCTCAAGTAAATTAGGATACAGCCTGAGAAAGCGGTGGCAAGGCCGACAATGCCTTCCACACCAGAGCGGAGTGATCAATTATCAAGGCGCGTGAACTGGTCGTGCCTTGATCAAGAGCGAGTAAATAGTCTGCCATAGAGTTCGCTTTTTTTTGAGGGTTATGAACTGCTTCGCACTCAGCTTAGCTGCCCGTTGGTGCAGGGATTGAGCCGAGCGTCCAGGTGTATATCAGCGCTCCTAAAACACCACCGATGATCGGTCCGACCACCGGAATCCACGAATAGCCCCAGTCCGAGCTGCCCTTCCCAGGAACCGGCAAAAACGCGTGGGCAATCCGTGGACCAAGATCTCGCGCGGGATTAATCGCGTATCCTGTCGGGCCACCGAGCGACAGACCGATACCCCAGACTAGCAACGCAACCAGAAAAGGGCCGAACCCCGGAGCAAATCCCGTCTTTTCTACCAGG
Source organism: bacterium (assembly GCA_046727495.1). GTDB lineage: Bacteria > Verrucomicrobiota > Verrucomicrobiia > Chthoniobacterales > JAFAMB01 > JBKPBY01. The sequence continues at coordinate 23,957 of JBKPCS010000223.1, forward strand.
TTCCGGGTCGACAACATCGAAAGCACGCCAAACACCAGCGCGAAGGTTCCAATAATTTCTGTGATCAGATTGGAGGCAGTGTCTCGTATCGCAGGACCAGTGCAGAAAACAGCTAACTTCAGGCCCTTGTCGTCGGTTGCCGCAAAATGATCGCGATACGCCAAAAAAACGAGAATAGCGCCGATTATTGCTCCCGCGAATTGACCCGCAATGTAGATGATCGCCTGGCCAGCACTCACCTTGCCGATCGAAACGAGAGCGATCGTTACTGCCGGATTTATGTGCGCTCCACTGTATGCGCCTACCGCATAGACGCCGATACCTACAGCCATCGCCCATCCGGTCGTGATAACGATCCAGCCGGAGTTTTGCCCTTTTGTTTTGCTGAGAACGACGTTCGCAACAACTCCGTCTCCAAAAATAATCAGCAGCATTGTGCCGAGAAGTTCCGCGAGGAAGATTTGCATAGATGATGGGGTTTTGAGTCTGTACCATGGAAGCTTCCAGGCCGTTGGAACGAGCGTCTGAAAGATCCAGAGTTGCCGGCCACCATTTTGCATGCTGGCCAGCCTGATAGTTGGGGGTTTAAGGGGTACGCGCCAAACCAGCCAGATCTCGTGCCGGCGACAAACAGGTCGCCGGCCAAATGTGGTGGAGAGTCACGCCGATCGTGCCGGTTTATCGTACAGTGAACGATTTGTCAACAGCTTTGAATTTTTGTTCAGTTTTCTCGACTCCCGATCTTTTATTATCTAGATTGCCTGTATTACAGACTCCGATTTCATACGGATTTCTCGTTAACCCCGGATATCGATGCGCCCCTCTGAGCAACAGCGAGCCTTAGCGGTTCAGGTGGCGCGGCTTTATTACTATCAAGGTCTCACCACCGAGATGATCGCCCGCGAACTCGGACTTTCCCGACCCAAAGTTTCCCGTCTGCTCAGTTTCGCACGCTCCAGCGGACTGGTCGAAATCACGATCCAGGACTCACGCGCTTATCCGCAGGAACTGGAAACCGCGATCCAGAAACAGTATCGAGTCGAGGATGTCCGTGTTATCCAAGTTCCCGCAAATTCCCGGGAAGACGAATGGCTTGACCGCGTTGCGACGTTTGCCGCGGCGCATCTGAACGGCCTGATTCACTCGGAAATGACCGTCGGTATTGCCTGGGGAACGACCTTGGATGCGATTTCGCGCCATCTGGTGCCGAAGCCTTGTAAGAACGTTGATCTGGTTCAACTGAACGGTTCGGCAAACATCTTAGCTTTTAATAATTTCTATATCGGGGAAATCTATAGCCGCTTCGCTCTGAACTATGGAGCGCGGGCGCACCTTTTCCCTGTCCCGACTTTTTTCGATTACGCCGAGACAAAAGCCGCGATGCTGCGGGAACGTTCGGTCCAGCGAATCCTCAAGATGATCGCCAGCTGTGACCTGCTGGTTTACAGCATTGGTGCGTTTGGAGCTCGTGTGCCCAGTCACGTTTACGTTGGCGGTTACCTGGAAAAGAAAGACTTTCGGGAATTGAAAAAATCAGGCGCGGTTGGGGACATCGCCACCGTTTTCTTTCGGGCGGACGGCAGCTTTCGTGGCATCCCGCTCAATGCCCGCGCTAGCGGGCCGGATCTTGCTATCACTCAACACGCCAAACACGCTCTGTGCGTCGTATCCGGGCTAGGAAAAGTTGAAGGGTTGCGAGCAGCCTTGCGCGGCGGCCTGATGAGTGAGCTCATCGTCGACGAACCCACCGCCGTGGCGCTTTTGAAGTCGGCCGACTCGGATGGAAGGATCGAGCGGGATCGAACGGGAGTCGACGAGACAACTGAAGAGCGATCTTCAAAATCTGTGCGGTTTTTGTTCAAGACTTGGAGATTCGCCGCCGCGAGAGCGCTTACCGAACGGCGCGCGTAGGTCGTTTCAGTTCTCGCTCGATCTCGCTCAATCCTAGGGCGCATCCAGAAACTCCTCAATCAAACCCGCCACAAGCTCGGGGTAACGGCTTTCTTTTGGCGCGGCAATCGCCTCTCCCAAATAGTCGCCATGCCCGCCGGGCACAATGAGAAGCCGAGCATGCGGTATCGTGCGAGTCAGCTCCACTGCGTGTTGAGGCGTCGGGATGTCCTGATCGCCTGCCAGGATCAAGGTCGAGGCAGTTATTGATCTGATGGCAACTTGAAGTGCGACGCTTGCGCCATTGCTGAATCCAAAAATGTCCGCCCTCTGGATGTTCAGATAGGCAAGAAGGGCGGCTACATCATCAGCCGACGTCTCGAATCTTACTGGCGGCTGCCGTTTGAACAGGGCTGGCTGTATCGGCAGCCCCGCTAACATATCTAGTCATTGCGAAAATCAGATAGGTTATGGTCTTGATCTGACCCACACTCATCGCTCTTCACTTACTTGATAAGTGCGCATCTAGCTTATCAAAAGAGCCGGTCCATCCTTGAGTCATGCCAGCTCTTGATTTGATAAACGTTTCGAGTTCTTCGCGTGAGGACGCTCCATAAGGTATCCAAGTCACGGTAACGCGGGTTCGGTCCGGTCCTTCCTCGGCCAGTTCGACCGTCGTAAGCATCGTCTCCGGCCAAGTAGGAGCTTTAGGATGGCGAGAAATTTTTCCATTCTCATCACAGAACTGTTGGGTGTAGACAATGCGATCCGGCTTCTCGATTTTTAGATACTCGACCCTTCCGTACATTGTCGTGTTCCGATCGTCTGTCATGACATAGAAAGCGCTTCCACCCGGTCTGATATCCGACCTGATAAATTCCATTCTGAATCCGGTCGGAGGCAACCACTGTGAAAGGTGGTCCGGGTCCGTCCACATCTTGAACATCACATCGAGAGGTGCGTCGAAGGTTCGGTTGATCACGAACTTTTCTTTGCCGGAGGATTCTTTCTCCAAGTACTCCGCCAGTCGATCCCAGGTTGAATCGCCGCCTGCTTTCTTGATAAATTTTCGAGTCTTCGCCGCGGCTTCCGGAGTTGGCAACGTCATGCTCATCTCCATCTTTGTCTTCCCGTTGACCTCGGACAAAAGCACGGTGACCCGGAACATCGGAGGCCGATCATCATTGCCGCCGTGGTCGTAGACCAGTTTCGAGTTTTTTTCGACTTCGAGATAGAGTGTTTTATTGGGGTAATCGACGCCATCCGGACCGTGCATCGTATAGACCCAGCTGCCTCCTGGCCTTAAATCCTTGCCATGCGTAGTAAGAGTAAATCCACGCGGTCCCCACCATTGCGCTACTTGCTCGGGATCGGTCCAGGCGTCCCATACGGCTTGGACAGGAGCATCGTAAATCCGGGTAATTTTAATCTCGTTAGACTTATTTCTGTCGGACATTTTTCTTTCCTTTCGCTTGCTGTTTTGCAGTGACAGTTTTCAGGTAGACATCGAGGCGATCGAAACTCTGCTCCCAATAGATTCGATACTGTTCCATCCAGTCGGCCACGCCTTTAAATGCCTCTCCGTTCAACTTACAGGGACGCCATTGGGCCTCCCTGGTTTTAGTGATCAGGCTGGCTTTCTCCAAAACTTTCAGGTGCTTAGTGATTGCCGGGAGGCTCATCTTTTTCAGAAATGGTTTAGCCAGATCGGAAACATTAGCCTCGCCTTTCGATAGCTGAGCCAGCAACGCCCTTCTGGTCGGGTCAGCCAGTGCGGCAAACTTCTGACTCAATTGATCCTGCATATTTATTATACCGTACGGTTAATTAACTCTTTAGTTAATTAGATCGCGATCGACCCTGGGTCAAGAGTCGCTAGATAAAATTCCGGCTTCGCTAAATTTAGGGGTACGCGGATGCGAACCCTTTGCTAGACAAGTGGCTGGCTTGCCCAAGTGATCGTTGTCATGGATGCACCGTGATTGTCCGTGTCGGTGGACTCGGATCATTAAGGCCCTTGTCATCGACCGAAGTCAACGACGTCGTATACGTTCCAACGTTCGGGAACACAACCTGCCCAGGGTTGGGCGTTAGACTCGACTCTGGAGTTCCCTCTGGAAAGAACCACGAATACCTCTGCACAGAGCCATCGGCATCACTGGCGGTCCCTGCAAAGGTGACCGCCTGGCCCGCCTTAATCGATACGTCACCTGCAGGCGAGGTAATCGTCCCCTTGGGGGGCTGATCCGCCGGGTTCTGCAACACTTGGACAAACTTTGCGAGCGAGGGCACACCCGCCCGGTTAAGCAGGAACAACATGTAATAACCAGGAGGAGCAAGGTTTGAATTCGGCGGCGAGTTGACCGTGAGCCTGCCCGCGGTCGCCGTGAACGTCAAACCAAGCAAGCGCTGCTCCATGTCCCAGGCGTGGGTATCTGAGCCGGGCTTGATCAAGACTACCGATTGGATGTTAAGCGCATCTGGGGTTTGGACCGTGAAAGGAACAGAATTGTAACCGATGCGCGAAGGTACGCCGGTAATGACCGGCCGCGTGGCTAGAGTACCGTTCGCGTTGAATAAGTAAGCGGGTGAGTAAATTTCTATATGATTCTCCCACACGCCGGACTTCGGATTCGAGCCGGCCGTCGCTACCGTCGCATCCGGAAGCAGCAACGCCACCGAGTGATACAAGCGCGGGAAACTCGCGAAGCCGGCGGCGCCGGGTTTGGTTGATGACCACATTCCAGTCGCTGGATCGAACAGATCGGCTCCAAGCGTCGCGGTGGTCGCGTCATTATTCACTCTCGAGCCCCCTTGCACCAGGAGCTTGCCGTTTGGAAGAAGCACTGAATTACCCTCAACCCGGGGTCCGGACGGCATATTTCCTGTCCTAACCCAAGCAAGCGTGGGTTTGGAGAAATCGATCATTTCGGTTGAAGCTGTGGCATTCGGAATGCAACCGCCCAGGACCATTACCCGGGCAGCGTAATTCGGCGGCAGAAGGGGCAGCAGGACGGAGTTTCCGTAAGTGCGGTTCAAGCCGGTAGATGTTCGCAGGAGATTTAAGGTCCAGGTCTGGCTCGCGGGATTGAACACATTCGAATACCCTGAAAGTCCCGAATTAAAGACGCGACCGTCTGGTAAGACATGAAGCCACGGATAAAGGCTTGGATTGTAAGGCGCCTTAGACGGGCTGCTCCAGCCATATCCGACCGTATAAAACTCAACTGTGTTATTAACGGCGCCTGTCTCGCTAAGGCCCGAGAACGCCATGATACGCCCGTCAGGCAGAACGATACCGGTCGCATACCAGCGGCCGTGCGCCATGTATTGCAGTTGGCAGAAGCTCTCCTTCACCGGGTCGAAGACCGTTGTTCGCGGGTCTCCCGTGAAAGGGCTGTATTGTGCTGTGCCTCCGATAACCATGGGGCGTCCATCAGGAAAAAATGCCCAACCATTGCAGAAAACGTCCCACGTCAGATCCTTTGTCCTTTTGATCGTCCCCTGCGTTATATTCCCGCCGCCGAGATACCAAACGGCCGCTTTGGATATTTTCATGTTGTGTTCCGTCGGATCGTCCTCCGATCCGGCAACGATCAATACCTTCCCGGTATGCAGCAAGCCGACGTGAATCGGATTGATTGGCATCGTATAGGGTAGCGTTACCCATTGGCCTGTTACTTGCGGTTGCGCTAAAGCCTTTTCAGAAGCAGCACCGAAAACGCACAGCCAAATTGTGACGAGCGCGTTAAGGCGCCAGATCGCATCGCACGTTGTCTTTAGAAAATTACAGGTAGGCGCTTTCTTTTCCGAGGTGACTCTCTCGAACGAATCGCGCCATTTCGTCAGCGCTATACAAATCGCCACACAGTGGCGGACTTTTGGTCCAACGGGAATCATGCACACCTCTTTCTAGATCAGGCTTCTCCTGTGATGACGTCTGAATTAGAAAATTCAGCGACGGAGATGTAACAAGGGAAGCGACGAGCAAGATTGTCGCGGTTTACGTTTACGAAATCGAGGTGGATGAACCAGTCGCTCCAAGCACATTGTTCAGGAATGCTCGTACTTATTGTGGCTTATTGTGCCTATTGAAATCTGGTCCAACGAGACGTAGCAGGCCTACAACACTTCGGTTGCCTTTGCCGACCACGGTCCTGAAGCAGAATGGTGGCTCTTCTCTATAACGGCATAACGCTAGCAGGTGTTGCCTTCGCCACATGCGGTTCCGCCCGACCTTACAGCTCACCAACAATAGATCGGCCAATCAACCTTGCTGACACACGCACCGCGATCGTAATTCCAAAGTAAGGGCCAAACCGCTGAGCAGCCGGCTTGCTGGTGACGAACATTCCAGGAATGTTGCTTTGGAAATGGTCGTCCAGTTCCGGCGAGCCATCCTGAATGTTGAGCCGGTCCAAAATCTTTGAGCCTTGCAGGAAGGGTATTTGCCCGAACGCTACCTTGTAACCTGTCGCGAGCACGACGAGGTCCACAGTGATTTTCTCACCGTTATCCAGCCGTACCGCCAAGTCGCCTGCCGCGGATTCACGGCAATCCTCGATTCGCGTCTTCGGCCATAGCTTAACTCGCCCGTTCGAAAGCCGCGCCTGAAGCCAGGGCTCGATCTTCAACCGGCCCTCAGCCCAAAGTCGTGTTCTGATCGCATCCTGTTCTTTCTCCGTTAGCTTCCGAAACCAGCTCGGATTCTGCTCGGTCGCATCAACTAAGGGGTCCATCCAGGACCAGTCGGAAGGGGCAAATTCCGGCGAATCATGCCGGTAACAGAGATGAATTTGGTCCACACCAGTTTCACCCATCAACGCGGCCCATTCGAACGCGCCTTGCCGTCCCCCAATAATCAAACAACGCTTGCCGGCGATCGCCTCGAACTCAACCAGATCGCAAGTATGCGAATAGCGTCCTTCCGGTAAGATCTTAACCAGATCGGATGGTAAGTTCTTGAAATACTGGAGACCGACGGCCAGAACAACAAACCTGGCGGCAACGCTCTCGCCGTTGTCCATTATCGCGTAAAATGGAAACGCTTGCCCCTCGTTCCAGTCGAGCTTCCGCACCAACGCCGGCAACACTGCCAGTTGTTTCTGTTCCTGAAACCATTGCGCATAACGGAGATAAAATTCGAGTGGCAGTGGCTCGACTTCGTTGGTGCTTAGTCCGTTTGTCTGGGCAAACTTCTCCAGTGTATCGATGTTGAGCGGGTCGATGTGCCAATCACAACCCGAGCGCAATAACATGCCCCTCGGCATGTTCGTCTTCCAGAAGCCCATCGGCTTTCCAACGAGCAGATGGTCGATTCCGAGATGCTTGGCGTACGCCGCCATTGCCAACCCAAATGGTCCGGCACCCACGATCAGCAAATCGGTCTTCCTCACGGCGCTGTCGGAGAATTCCTGCACTCCAATCTTTGTGCCCAAACGCAGGACCAAAAACGAGCAAAAATGCGCCTGCGCGGCCTGAACCCTGGACATCGATTGCCGCTTCAAAACTGCTTGCGCATCCTGGGACCTGGACTAATAGTGCAAATTCGATTTCCCAGGGGGTATAGCTCAGTTGGTAGAGCGTCTCGTTCGCAATGAGAAGGCCAGGGGTTCGAATCCCCTTACCTCCACAAATAAGAAGTCCCTTTCTCCTCGGTGCTTAGGCATTTAAGCCGGTTTCCAGTCACACAGGGCGCCAAGCGGGTACCTCAAAAATTAGGCCAGATAGGGCAGAAAGAGTTCTGTTTGGTAGAGAATGTGCCCTGGTTGGCTAGAGACTTCTCGCTATATTATACTACTAATGAAAATCAAAGGTCTGTACCGACTCAACCTTCCGATATCTGGTCACCGGATGCCCTCCGAATTGATCAGTCGTTCCTAAACGTCGGCGCAGCTAAGAAGCTGCTTACTACGGTTCCCGTACGTAAACCCAACAAACAGGACTTTGTTCGTGTGAATCCAGATCCGGCCTACAGGCTGATCGTGGGTTTGATCGAGCTGAAGGAAAATCGAGAAATATACCTGCTTCTCCCAGCAGTGTTGCAGGAGCTCAGCGAGTCCGAGTTCTTCTTGGCAACACTGTACCTGACAATCAACCGCCAAAGGGTTTTGTCAGTTTGGCCGGTCAAGCTTTCGGCTGCTGATGGCAGGTGTAACGAGTGGCATACCTCGGCTTCAGCTGCTGCGGAACGAGCTATGCACAATTGGATCCGAATGGCCGCTAACATGGGCCTCGGAGCTTATGAGATCAGCGAGGCTATCGCCAATTACGGCGAACCCGAATGGCCAGAACACTCTTTCATGGATATTTTGAAAATCGCATTCAAGAACCGAGTGATTGAGACATCTGAACATCCTGTCATTCAACAGTTGCGAGGCCTATAACTCTAAACCAAGAGCCGGTAGGCGAACCCTACCGGCTCATTCGTATGAACATTTTTGAAAAGTTTAAGGAGGTCTGGCTTTGTGACTTTGAGTTTGGTTCCGAACCTGGCGAGCGACCCGAGGTTCGGTGCATGGTAGCGAAGGAGTTTCGTAGTGGTCATGTAATTTCGCCTGTGGGTGGATGAACTAGGTTCGGCGCCGCCGTTCGATGTGGGGTCTGACAGCTTGTTCGTTGCCTACTATGCTTCTGCTGAACTGGGTTGTTTCTTGTCCTTGGGCTGGCCGATTCCGGTGAGAATATTAGATCTGTTCACAGAGTTCCGAAACCTGACTAATGGATCCTCTACCTTGGCCGGCAATTCTCTGCTCGGCGCGCTATCCTATTTTGGCTTGGACGGAATCGGCGCCGGCGAGAAAGATGATATGCGTCAGCTAGCTCTACGTGGGGGCGAGTACACTGCGGAGGAGAAAGCCGCGCGGCTGAACTACTGCCAAAGTGACGTAGAGGCTCTCTGCCGATTACTACCTAAAATACTTCCACACATCGAATATCTGCCGAGGGCGGTCAATCGAGGTCGCTACATGGCGGCAGTGGCACGTATGGAACATGAAGGTGTACCGATGGATGTGGAGTTGCTCGTTAAACTTCGAAACCACTGGGAGGCGATACAGGACGGGCTGATAGCCGAAGTGGATAAGGAGTACGAGGTATTCGACGGTAGAACTTTTAAGATGGATAGATTCGAGGCCTATTTGGTTAAAAATGGAATTCCTTGGCTTCGCTTGGAGAGCGGTCAATTGGACCTAAGCAATGATGCATTCAAGAACATGGCAATCGCCTATCCAAAGATGGCGAACTTGAGGGACCTCAGACACTCGCTATCCCAAATGCGGCTTAGCGATTTGCAGGTTGGCACTGATGGATGTAATCGCTGCCTACTCTCACCTTTCAGGGCCAGAACGTCGAGGAATCAACCGTCTAACTCCAAATTTGTCTTTGGAGCCTCAAGCTGGCTGCGGAATCTGATTCAACCTAAGCCCGGGTTCGCCTTGGCTGGGCTGGATTGGGTCCAACAGGAATTTGGAATAGCGGCCGCTTTGTCTGGCGACAAAAATATGCTGGATGCTTACAACTCGGGGGATAGCTATCTAGCGTTTGCAAAACAGGCGAAAGCAGTTCCGGAGGATGCGACTAAGAAATCTCATGGTAAA
>JBKPCS010000224.1:0-19189 GCA_046727495.1 bacterium
CCTTTATACATCGGGAACGACTGCACGACCAAAAGGCATCCAGCGCGACACGGCCGGATACACAGTCGCGCTCGCAGCCTCGATGGACCTTGTATTTGGCGGAACCCCCGGCGAAACGATGTTTACCGCCGCAGACATCGGTTGGGCTGTTGGACGTTCTTACGGCGTTTATGGGCCGCTGATTCACGGAATGCAGACAGTGCTCTATGAAGGACTTCCGATTCGACCCGACGGCAGTATCTGGTGGCGAATCGTAGAGCGCTATAAAGCGTCTGTGATGTTCACTTCGCCGACCGCAATCCGAGTGTTGAAGCGGCAAGATCCCGCCTATCTGCAGAAACACGATACAAGCAGTCTGGAACGCCTCTACCTCGCCGGCGAACCCTTAGATGAGCCCACATGGGAATGGATTAGCCAGGCTTTGGAAATCCCTGTCCTTGATAACTATTGGCAGACGGAAACAGGGTGGCCCATCCTCGCGTTGTTGCCAAAACTTGAGGCACCGCAGATCCGCCCTGGTTCTCCCGGCATGCCTTGTTCGGATACGACGCGAAAATTGTTGACCCCAAAACGGGTGAAGAATTGCCGCGGGGCCAAAAAGGCATTCTGACACTGGGGCCGCCTTTACCGCCGGGCTGTATGCCGACGGTTTGGAAGAACGATGAGCTTTTTGAAAAGCATTATTGCGGGAGATTCCCTGGTAAGCTCCTCTATTCAACATTCGATTATGCGGTTCAAGACGAGGACGGATATTTCTTTATCCTCGGGCGTTCAGACGATGTGATCAATGTCGCCGGTCATCGACTGGGAACGAGGGAGATTGAGGAAACAGTCAGCTCGCATCCTGCCGTTGCCGAGGTAGCGACAGTAGGCACCAGCGATCCAGTCAAGGGACAAGCGGTGCACTGTTTCGTCGTCTTGAAGAACGCTGACACGGTCGCCACACCAGAAGATTCGGCTCGCCAGAGAAGCGAAATCGAATCGATCGTTGTGCAACGCCTGGATGCGTTCTCCCGACCCTCGGCGATCTACCTGGTACGCGCGCTGCCGAAGACCCGATCAGGAAAGATTTTGCGCAGGGCAATTCTCGCCGCTGCCGAGCGCCGCGATACTGGCGATCTCAGCACATTGGAAGATCCATTGGCACTCGACGCCATCAAAGATTTGATCACGAGCGCGGAAAACGAAGAGTGACTAGCCGCACTTTCAGTGCGGCTGTTGGCCGTCTACCGTCAACCGTCTACGGTCTTCCGTTATTTCAGCTTCTCAGGAACGTGGCAGCAGAGGACGCTAAGGGACTGCTCGGATTTAGGTTTTTCGCTGCCGATTTTTTCTGGCACCGGAAAAAAACGGTGGACTGTGGACGGTAGACTGGAAACTGTTAACCCCAAAAGCACTCGGGGCCGAATAGCGCCGCCACAATGGTATTCAGGGTTAAACATACGACCGATTATCACTACGAGGAACCTGTCGCTGAGGCGTATTTGGAATTACGATTGAAGCCGCTGGATCGGGAAAATCAAACGATCCTGGAACATCAACTTGAAATCGATCCGTGGGAGAAAACGTCGGAATATCAAGACTACTTTGGGAACCGGGTCGCTTTTCTTTCATTGCCGTTCCAGCATTCCCGTCTGACCATTCAGAGCTATCTTTCTGTTAAAACGCATCCGAACGATTTGCCGGAGGAGAGCCTCTCACAGACTGTACAGGAAGTGCGTCAGATCCAGACTGCCGCCTTGCCGTTTGTATTTCACTATGTGCAGCCAACTGAAATGGTCAAAATAGGCAGGGAGGCAGGGCAATGGGCAAAACGCTATTTCCGAGGCGCAGCAAGCCTTCGCGAGGCTTTGGAAAGCCTCACCAATGCCGTCCACCAGGGCTTTGATTATCGGCAGGGCGCAACCGAATTTTCGACCGACCTATCTGTCGTCTGGCGGGAGCGAATTGGCGTCTGCCAGGACTTTGCGCACCTGATGCTGAGCGTACTTCGAACCGCTGGGATGCCCTCCCGGTATGTTTGTGGGTATATCGAAACCCGCCCACCCGAAGGCACAGATGAGAAATGCCTGATCGGATCGACTGCCACGCACGCTTGGGTGGAAATTTATGTTCCAGGCCAGCATTGGGTTGCGATCGATCCAACAAACAATTGCTGGTGCGGTCCTCAGCACGTTGCAGTTTCGTTCGGCGGCGATGCACGTGACGCGGCACCCATCCGCGGAACGTTTAAAGGGACCGGGACACAGTCGATGAACGTGCAAGTGGACGTTCGCAGGATGGGTGCAGCAAATGCCTAAGAGCCGCGATGCGAGTAAAGATTAAGAACCTGATGCACTATGACTACGAGGAGCCGGTCGGCTTCTCGCCTCACCTCATCCGTCTATTCCCCAGAATCGATCACGCGATTACGATGTATCGGCACGAGGTGACGGTAAATCTGGAGTCGGACGTCCAATACCGGCGAGATCTCTACGACAATCTGGTGGCAAATTGTTTCCTGCCGAAAGAAGGTCAGCTCCTTGATTTTATCGTAAACCTCGACTTGGAAATCTCCGAACGAAACCCTTTTCATTTTCTTTTGAATCGGAACGCAACTCATTTGCCGATTCAGTATTCGAGTCGCGAACGTCGAATGCTTGCTCCGTTTCTGGAGGTATCCCCGGAAGACGCCGTTGATGCACGCGATCTTTGGCGACCAACCGACGGCCGCGAGACGGTCGAAGCGCTGCTGAGCCTGACCAAGGCTTTAAACAAAGGGATCCAATATGACGTGCGCGACGAAGGAGAGGCTTTCTTGCCGGCGGAAACGCTACAGACGCGAATCGGAGCTTGTCGCGACATCGCTCTGCTTGCCGCCAGCATGTTGCGTCAGGCTGGTATTGCCTGCCGCCTGACCAGCGGCTTTTTGTGCGCCTACAGCGCGAGCGAGAAGAATCCTTGGAGTGAAAACGCTCTGCACGCCTGGGTCGAAGTGTTTCTTTCCGGCGCAGGGTGGATCGGACTCGATCCGACCAATGGCGTGTTTTGTGATCATCACTTCATCCCCACCGCGGTCGGAATCGATATGACTGATATCGCGCCCGTTGCAGGCCTGTATTTTGGTCCGGTGAAAAGCCGATTTGTTTCGGAATTGAAAGTTGTAATCGGGTAGTGCGGTGCCAACGGTGGGAGTGGTGGCCGGCCCAACGGTCGACGGTGGACGGTTGACCGAAAACGGTTAACGGCCCCGAAAGCTTTCGGGGCTAAGACTTCGGCGGACGATTGCGATGGAAGTTGGTCATCTGCTGGAAACCGTGCGCAACGGCAAGCAGCGACGCATCCTGATAAAGATTGCCCACAAACGTGAGGCTTGTTGGTGTTCCTGGACCTCCGATATTGTCGTCAACATCTTTATCCAATTTGGCCGGCACCGGGGCATCTGCGTCGCGAAGCCCGTCAGGAACAATCACCGCGGGGTGACCGGTCAAATTAGTAACGGTCAAGTGCGGACCCGAATTAAGCGTGATCAACACATCAACTTCTTCGAACAGCGCTCTCATTTGTCGCATGGCTAGAGTGCGCGCACGGTTGGCCTGAAGATATTCGACCGCTGGAAAAAAACGGGCTACACGAAAGATGTTAGGCCAGTCATCCGCAGTTTGCCCGGTAAGCAGATTATCGCGACCGGTCCGCGTCAGCTCATCAAAAGCCGCTGCTGCCTCCGCATTCAGGAGCTGTGCAATTGCGTCCCATGGAAAGTCCGGCAGATCGATCGCCTCAATCGAAACACCCGCCCTACGCAGCTGTTCAAGCGCCGCTCGATGATAGCGCAGATCATGATTCTGCCGAGCCCTCGTCGCTTCACGCTCCGGCTTTTCAACGGTCCATTTCTTAAGTTGCGCCTCCGAGAACCAAGCCTCCGGTTTATCCTCCTTATCGTCTACCGGTTCAAAATCTTTTTTGACGAACCCGAACCGGAGTTTTTTCCAATCGAAGTCGGCGTTCCAGGCGAAGGGCGCGGCGCGCACGGTGCCGTCGCGCCCATCTGGTCCATAGATTGCTTGCATCACAATCGCGCAATCTTCTGCCGAGCGCGCAATCGGACCGAGTTTATCCATCGTCCATGCCAGCGCCATAGCCCCAGTTCTTGGCACAAAACCGAACGTTGGCCTGTAGCCAGTTACACCACAACGGGTAGAAGGCGAAGAAATTGACCCCAGCGTCTCCGAGCCGATGGCGAACGTTACGCATCCGGCAGCGGTCGCGGCAGCCGATCCTGCTGAAGAACCGCTGGATCCTTGAGTTAAATTCCAAGGGTTGCGGGTTCGGCCGCCGAACCAGGTGTCATTCATTGCCAGCGCGCCCAGAGTCAGTTTTGCCACAAGCACCGCTCCCGATTCGTCCAACCGTGTAACGACGGTTGCGTCGGTGTCGAAAGCTTGATTCTCGAATCCACCGGCACCCCAGGTCGTCGGATACCCTTTCACAGCCAATAGATCTTTTGCGCCCCAGGGCAATCCATGCAGCGGTCCGCGATACCTACCCTTGGCCAAGTCTGCATCCGCTTCCTGAGCTTGCGCCAGAGCCCGCTCTTCCGTGAGATGAATCAAGAAATGCAGCGACGGATCGAACCGCTTGAGACGAGACAGATACATCGACGTGAGATCAACCGACGTGATCTTCTGCCGCCGCATGAGCTCACCCAGTTCCCGGACAGTTGCGAAGGCCAGCGACTCGAGGTTCCTCGGAATCTCCGAGTCCGCAATTGCTGGAACGTCGGTTAACCGTTTCGCCTGGCGCGCCGGCGATCCTTCAACCGCTGGCGGAATCGAGTCCGCCAGAATCGGATCAAACCGGAAGGCTGGCGGCACATCGTTGGCTAAGCGCAGCTTGCGAATCGAGTCGAATTGATGGATCTGCGTGTCCAGCAGCGCGACCATCGCGTCTGCTTTTTCTGGTGGGATTTGGATACCGGCGAGCAGCGCAGCCTGGCTGATCGTGCTGCGGGTCACTGAGCGGTCCGGCTTACTCCGCGCGAGTGCACAGAGGGTGCCAGCGAAAAATGTCGAAGTCACTCCAACTTTGCTGCAGAGGGCGAGAAAATAACGCCTCGTGAAAGGAGACGAAGCTGATGCAGCCCTTGCGTCCGGCATGGAGCACAAGGGTTAAGAAATCGTAACAAAAATTGCACGACCAAAATGGCGCGATCCATGTTTGGCTGTTTTTCGGGCAAACAATGGTTAGGGTACTGAGTCGTGATCTATCCATCGCGCGATCCAATCTTTCATCGGTAGGGTCGTGATTTCCCTATGGCGAACCAGTCGGCGATACCAGACCACAGGCGCAGTCGCGATAAAATCGCGACCCTACCAGCGTTCAGTCCGCGAGGTGCCTTCAGCCAAATTGTTGTCGCGGTCAGCGTGTTCGTCTCGCTTCAGGAAATCTCGGCTTCTGGTGAGGTTCTTACCGGCCAAGCCGCTTTCACAGACTACACCAAACAATCGCCCGGCATCCGCCGGAAGTTGACCGTTGCAGACTTACCGGCTCCTTATGCCACGCTTTCCGCGGATAATCCCAGTCATGTGGTTGGCCGGCCGGCAAGCGCGTGGCCGCAGGGACCGCCCGGATTCAAGATTACGCTTTACGCAACTGGACTCGATAACCCTCGGTTGATTCGCACGGCTCCAAACGGTGACCTGTTTCTGGCCGAGAGTCAGTCCGGCAAAATTCGGGTCTTTCGCGGCATTACTCCAGATGGGCGCGCAGCCGAGTCGCACGTATTCGCTACCGGGCTTCGCTTGCCGTTTGGTATCACATTCTATCCGAATGGACCCGACCCAAAATGGGTCTATGTCGGCAACACAGACTCCGTCGTTCGGTTCCCCTATAAAAATGGCGATACGCAAGCGCACGGGCAAGCTCAACTGCTTGCTCAGTTGCCTGGAGGGGCGGGCATTCTGCGAGGACGCGGACACTGGACTCGGGATGTTGTTTTTTCACGTGACGGAAAACGGATGTTCGTGTCAGTCGGTTCTTACTCAAACGTTGACGATCCCGACACTCACGCTAGGGAAACGCGGAGAGCAGCGATTCTTGAATTCACACCGGAAGGCCAATTCGTGAAGATTTATGCCTCCGGTGTTCGAAACGCTGTGGGACTGGCGATCAATCCGGACACCGGTCAACTATGGGCATCGGTGAACGAGCGCGACGAGCTGGGCGATGATCTTCCGCCGGACTACATCACGCATATCCAGGAAGATGGTTTTTATGGGTGGCCCTGGTACTACATGGGGGGAATCCAGGATCCGCGTCACCGCGGTAAACATCCCGAACTTAAAGACAAAGTGATCGTGCCCGATGTGCTTCTGCAGCCGCACGACGCGTCCCTTGAAATGACATTCTACGATGGGTCGCAGTTTCCTTCCGAGTATCATGGATGCGCGTTTGCATCGGAACATGGCTCCTGGAATAGGACGAAAAAGACTGGATACGAAGTTATCTGCGTGCCGATTCACAATGGACGGGCCGACGGCAGCTATGAAGATTTTCTCACCGGATTTGTGACACGGGAGGGAAAAGTCTGGGGCCGTCCCGTAGGGGTAGCTGTGGCAAAGGACGGATCGTTATTCGTTTCCGACGATGGCTCGAATTCTATTTGGCTCGTGCGGTACACGCGTTAGCAGCGCGACGCGCTGCTAACGCGCGGTTTTCAGTTTTCGGTTTTCGGTTCAGTTACAGGACAAATTCGGCCGCTTAGGGCTAGTGGGTTGCGGTCCTGTCGACCTAGAAGGTCAACCCACGGTGAAGCTGGAAGCTTCGCCCAAGCCCCGGCTTGACAGTGGGTCGAGCTTCCAGCGCGACGAACCGAAAACGGATAACTGAAAACCGATAACGGATAACCGCAGCCCCGAATGCTTTCGGGGCTGCGCCTACCACTTGCCTTTCTTGCGGACCGGTTGCGGTGGCGCGCCGGAGTAATCACTCGGGTGCGCCAAAGGATAAGCATCTGGACTAACCTGCATGCGGCGCTCTTCCTTGATGCTGGCGCGGAAAGTTTGGGCATCGTCATTGACCACTGTTGGCGAAATGAACACGATCAATTCGTCGCGTTCTTTGCTCTTGGTGGAATATTTGAACAGATGCCCAAGGTACGGAATCCGGTCCAGGTACGGGATTCCGTTGTTCGTGTCTGAGATCGTGTCTTTAATCAATCCACCTAATACAACCGTTGCCCCGGATGGAACGGTAACAGTTGTGGTCAAGCGCTGGCTATTTACCGTTGGGACCTGGTTTCCAGAAATATTTACGTTTTGGCCAAGCGTATCGTTAATCTGCGCGACTTTCAGGGTTACCTCGTTGTTCGTATTAATCAATGGAATTACTTCCAGCCTTAACTCCACATCTTCATAGTTCACTGTCGCCGCGACAGCTGTGCTGCTACTGTTATTGATAATCCCGCCGGTCGTTCCAGTCGTCAGGTTGGAAAGCGTTTCTCCCGGCACAGGCACGCGTTGCCCGCTCGCGATGACTGCCCGTTTATTGTTCGCCGTATAAATGGCGGGCCGGCCCAGGATCTTGGTCTTACCGTAACTATCGGTAGCGCGTATGAAGTAGCTGACCGCATCCCCGATAGTACCGTAGATAGTCAACCCTTGGAGGCTTGGCAGAAGCGAAGGCTGCAGAAGCTGACGCGGATTGAGCGTTGACGCGCCGGGGCCACCACTTCCGTTTGAAAGGATCCCTTGAGAATTCAGATTGCTGGAGGCGATACCGCTACCCCCAGAGAATTTCTTGAATGTCTGCGTCCAGTCTACCCCGAGCGCGGTGTCATTAGTCAACGTCAGCTGAGCGATGACCGTTGAGAGGTAGACCTGCTGCGGGCGGCGATCGAGTCGATCAAGAATGGTACGGACTCTCTGTAGATTTTCCGGCGGCCCGATCACAAGAATTTTGTTGTCTTTTGGATCAGAAATAATTCTGGTCTTGCCTACTACAACCGCTTGCGGGGCCAGTTGTTCGTTCGGTTCCTGCAGCAGGTCTTGGCCAGCCCCGACCGATCCTGCGGTGCCACTGACTGGATTGTATCCACCTGAAGGGCTGCTCCCGGTTCGTGGCTGGTTGATGTTGACGCTACGAGTCTGCTGCTGCTGCGCTTGCTGGCCCTGCGTACTAGTCTGACCTTGGCCTTCCTTGCCTTCACTTAACAAATCCTGAAGGACAGGTAAGATGTCTCCCGCAGAAATATAACGAAGACGATACTCCAGCGGCTGAGCCGCCGGGACTGCGAGGTCGAATTGTTTGATCAGCGTTTTGTAGTAGCCGACATTCGCCGGCCTGGTAACCAGAAGAATTCGATTCGTTCGTGTGTCCGGCACGAGCTGCGCCTGAGTGGTCAATATTCCCGCCTCCGCTCCTACGCTTGTCTGCACTGGTCCAGGTTGCTGGGGGTTTCCTCCACCCACTCCCTGCTCCTTCCGCTGACTCTCCATCAGCTTGTTAATCGTTTCCGCGACACGTTCGGCATCCGCGCGAACCAATGAAATGAATTCGGAGACCACTTTTGCCGGCGGCGCGTCGATCAACTGCTGGAGCGAGATGAGCTGGCGAATGACGCTTGTAGTCTCGGTGATTAACAATGCCTGTGCGCTGTTTATTGGGACAAATGATGTAAACGCCCTTGGCAAAATATGCGTTTGGAAAACCGTCAGCGCTTCGTTAGCAGAAATATATCTGAACGGCATGTAGTAGCTGATGACCTGTTCCCCTTCAGGAAGCGATTCCGCTCCGGTAAAAAGTTTTACCCCTTCGCTACGCGGATTCTTGCCTGCGTTGATGTTGATCACCTTGACCGTGTTCGGTTCTTGAGAAGGAATCAGAGCAAAATTATTGAGAAGCAACGAAGCCTCAATCAGACGCACTAACTCGCTTTTAGGGACAGGCTGCGGCACCGAGATACTAATAGGCACTGCGTTCGCGGTGAGGTTGCTGTCCTTGATAATGACTTTGCCGGTCAGCTGTTCGTACTGCTGCAAAATCGTGTCGACGCTCGCGTTGATTGCCTGATACGAGCTCATCGAGTCATCGGTCGCGGCTTGGGCCCCGGCGGCGTTGGGGTCCTGCCCCTTCGCCAACGAGGCCGAAATCAGAAGCGTCAGAACTATCGCCGCCTTGCCGGCATCCGAAACAAAACGAAAAGGCATAGAAATTATTCTTGGTTCTGGTGCGGGTTAATCGCCTGGTTCCCGCCTTGCGGGATCGCCGGCATTTGCTGTGGTTGCGGCGGCAGGATGCGTTTGCGTCGAAGCTCTTGAGCTCGTGGCGGCCTCATCTGCTCAGGCGAGGGCGACATTCCTGGGTTTGGTTGGACCTGTTGACCTGGAGCTTGTCCGGTCTGGCCAGCAAGATTTTGTAATAACGGATTTTGTGGCTGCCCCGGTATTTGCGGAACCCGCTGATTCTGCAAAGGAGCCTGTTGCATGCCCGGCGGTAAACCAGCCACAGTCGCCGCCTGCTCAGGGTTCGGCGCCTCGATTTTGAACTTTACTGGTCCCTGGTCGGTTCCGTTGGAGAGAATGGCTTCCGCCAGTTTCGGGTTTTGGTTCGGACGCAAGTCAACCAGTTTCAGATTGTTCGAGTTCGGTTCCCGCGTGATTTTCTGGACCTCGTTTGTCTCTGTATTCTGCACGAAGATCACATCTTGTTTGCCCTCTTTCAGCCAACTGACGAGGCAAAGTTTGTCGAACAGCGTCGGCTGGACTTGAGCCGCTGCATGGGTCGGCAAAGTAAAAGGATTGCGTTCCCAAAGCTTCTGATAACGATCCGCAGCGAAACCGGTGGGAATGTCCTGTGCGGGGGAAGTGGTAATCGAAAGGAAGATGAAGAACAAGAAAGTCAATGGGCGCGCGCCATTCCAGGCGCGACCACCCTCGACCGAGGACGAGTTCGAGAACGATTGGAAACGGCGTGCTCTAAGCATTGGGGGCATACCAGCGAGCCACCTCCAGCTCGAGGTTGACAGTAGGAGGCGTATCCGCGCTTTTCAAAGAAAAATTGGTCACAGCCTGGAATAGCCCCGGCTGCTGGATCTCCACAAGCCATTTCACAGCGTTTTGTAAGTTACCGGTCAATTTCAGACGCACGGAAACAGATTGATAGTTCGGCGTTGTCTTCACTTCACCAAAGCTCTGCTCCTGAATCTGCAAGCCGGCTGCCGTCGCGCTTTTGGTCAGAGATTCTTGCAGCTCCGATTGCGGAACCTGGTTGGCCGCGATTCGAGGCTGCTTGTCATCGATCCATTTCTTGCGCTCCAGCCACAAGTCCCGTTGTCGCAACCAGATGTCATTAGAATTCTTCTGGCTCTGCAGATCGGCAACACTCCGCGCGAGCGAGGACCGCCAATCCAACAGGGCAGTGAGCCCGTAGAAGTTCGCCATGACAAAAATGGCAATCAAAAGAAGCAGAGAAAGTCTCCGCTCATTTTTATTCAATTTTCGCAACTTTTGGAACTCCTTCGATGGTAAAGTCTGCGCGGCCATCTGCCCGCAAACTGGGGTTTGGCATTTCCCAAGTGAACATTTGTAAATCGGGCTTCGCTTTTATGTCCTCGGAAAACTTGAATGCTGCCGGCGGGTTACTCGCCTCGCCCTTAATTACTATTTTTCCTTTTGCGGATTCAAAAGCAGTGAGGCGCAGACCGTCTAGAGGTAACAGCTGGGAAACCTGATTTAACAGTTCCACGGCGTACAGTTTCGGATCGACTGCCCACTGGACTTGAGTCCAGCGATCGGCCGTTCCTTGAATCGCTTTTACCGTCGGCGCCTGGCTGGCGAGTTGACTGCGTAAATTAGCTGCGAGCATGGTCTGCCATCCGATCGATGCCAGCAACGCGAGCACTACGAAAACATACAGACCGAGAAGCAGTAAGATAACATTGCGAATCCTGTGCCGGCGTCGTTTCTTTGCGTGAAGCAGGGCGACTTCCTGCGGAAGCAGCTTCGATCGATCGGGAGGCAGGACCGGCGGCGGGACCGCGTCGTGAGTTACCTTGAGATCGAGATGGTTTTCGACTCGTTCGATTTCGTCCCGGCTGAAATCGCCCCACAAAGCTATACCAAGGAGCCGGTCGCAAAGATTTTGTGTTTGGAGCTGGTAAGCCATGCAGCGGAGCTCCAACACGGCCGACTCGGAGAGCTCATTATCGCTCAAGACCTGGAACATCACCGGATTCCTGCCGCGGGTCGCCGTGACCGCCAGGTGTCCCTGTTCGCGCCAAACGATTAACCGATCTTGCGGCAGAGCGAAAGTAAAAGCCGATGGCTCGAATCGGATCGCTTTTTCGAACGTAAGTTCCTTAGGAAATTCCGGCTGCAACACCGTAGCCAATGCTAAGGTCTGATTCTCCCGCGTCTCAACCACACGAACATCGATCGGGTTATTGTTCTTGCCGAGAAGACCGTGCTGTTCAAGGCGTAGCTTAAGCATCTCAGGGAGTACAGCTTGGTCATTGGTCGCCAGCCAGGTTGGGAACGAAATTGTCCGGCTTGCCGGTAACGCAACAGTGGTCTCGTACGGCACATCGCCCGGATGATTGAGACGGCGTACGAACTGGGGACGTTTAGTTTCTGGGAATGACCAAAGCTCCCACTCGCCGTCAGCGACTGTTCTAACCAAATGCGTCTGCGATTTGTCTATCTTTCTTCCCATGAGAGGTACTGCAAAGGGGTGGCACCCCGATTTGCGATCACAACAATCGTTCTCTGGTAGCCCGCGATTATGCCTGTGCTCTCAATCCGGTCAACCGCGCTGTTTAAAGAAAGTAGACCTTGGACCAGTTGAAACTGTTGCTGCGACATCCCCAATCCAGCGCGGACTTCGTCCATTGTATGATAGACGCGATCATCGAGAGTGTTGGGCTTGCCATCCGGCCCCCATCGATACTTGACGAACTGACTCGCCTGGGCGGGAGAAACGCCGGTCACAAGGGCAATTGTGTCCGCGTCTGCCAGGTTAACGTCGATCTTTCCGTCGCCCCAGATCGTAAATGCGTTTGCCCAGTCAGGTTGCTTCTCCATGATTGGTTTGAATTCCGGCACAAGGCTCATTTCCTCGACGGCTTGAAACTGCTTACCCAGTTGCAACAACTGCTGCTGCTGTTGGCCCCGCTGGCCCGACTCTTGGGCCTGGCTCAGCTGAGCCAGCTGTTCCATCTGCTGTTGCTGCGCTTGTTCAGGACTGATCGGCCCGGACAAATATTGGCGCAGCCCTTCAACGGCAAGCTTGGCCGGTTTCGGATCGACACCCCAATTGGTGAAGAGCTTTTCTAAGATATCATCCCGATTTGTCTGTAGGAGCGTATTAATATTCAGTTTGGTTGACTCGCTCGAGATTACGACTCGAAAAGCTCCTCCATCGTTCATTTGTTGCTCGAGGAGCCCCCTATCCTCGTTCTGAACGAGCGGCACGCTGCCATATGCCAGCCCGGATTGTGCGAGCTGACGTGCCCGAAACTCTTTGTTCCGCGCGCCGTACTCGTCCACATCGTTCTTCAAGAACTCGACCGCGCCGGTAATCAATCCTGTAAGAAGTATGATTGTGAACAATACTAGCAGGAGGGCAGAGCCGTGTTCGTGAGTGTATCGGCGTGTGGGCGTGTCGGCGTATCGGCGTGGTATGTGATTTACGCCGATACGCCGATACGCCGAAACGCCGATACCGTCTTTGCTTCGCGCAAAATGCGTCGTTTCTGAGGGCCTTGCCATCAATTGGACGTTCCGCGCCACACCCCCCCAAAAAGACTCCGTTACGCCGTTTCTATTCATGCCGCCATTGACCGCCAAGCTGTGAAAGCAAGTTTGACTGCGTCGTCGGCCAAGGGAACACCACTCGTTCCAAGCGGCCTCGTCCAGAGAGTTTATACGTCAGTTCGACTAAACTTGGTTTCGAGGAACCGTCTCGCCAGTCGTTTGACCAATTGCCTGTTCGCGAATCAAAAAAACGCCAACTCAACTGCTCAATGTCCGTTACGATCGGGATCCAGTCACCTTTACGATCTTTGCCAGCGTCAACGTAGCTATCGGCGCCCGTGGCGGCGTCTTGAAGTACGGCTAACGATAACCGGCCATCGGGTTGCGGCCGGGCCGACAATACCACCGTTCCGAATTGAGCTTCGGCACGGGTCCAGGTGAAGTGGAATGGTGCGTTGCGAAAGATTAGCTCCAACTGATTGTTCTGTGTCCGCGTCTGAAACTGAGTTCGCTGCGGCATCATCACAAAGTTGCGCCGCAATAGCTCACTGACTCCGTCGACTCTCTCTTGTTGCACGGCCAGGAAATTGATGTCCGACGTGACGCGAAGCGTCGCTTGAACAATCTGGAAGATCATTACTACGACGATGCAAAGAATCGCCAATGCAAGCAGTACCTCGAGGAGAAGGTAGCCGGGGGAGGGGTTGTATCGGCGTGTCGGTGTATCGGCGTATCGGCGTATCGTTGCTAGTTTTCCTATACGCCGACACGCCGGCACGCCCACACGCCGATACAACGCTATTTGGCCACTTTTGTAACTACGCACCTTCATGGCTGATAAACGGTCATATTGGCGTGCTGAGTTCGATCTTGACCGGAGGATCGCCACGAGGCTTGAATATCGATCTCATAAAGATTGGATATTTGCTCGCCCCGCGCCGTCTTTGCCTGGATCGCGCGAATCTCTCGCTCGTAACGGATCCGCCCATCGCTCGATTGAATCTCCGATTTTCCAGGCTTGATTTTGGTGGAAGCGGTCTCGGCCAACAGATTTTCCAGTTCTTGACGGACCTGAGATTCGTCGCGAATCACGATCGAAGTATCGACTATCTGATGCAGCGCGGCTGTTAACCCCACGGCAACCACGCAAAAAATCGTCAGCGCGAGCATGATTTCCCAGAGAACAAAGCCGGAATGAGTGTGAGTGTGGGTGCGAGTCTGAGAGCCTCTGGCTCTCGTCGCCCTTCTCGCACTCACACTCGCACTCACACTCATTTAATGAACGACTCCTGTTGTTGAATGGTTGCGGTAAGAGGGTCCACTCCAAAGCGAACCCAATTCCCGTGCTGCTGGAAAAGAAACGTCAAGGGCTCACACAGACCGTTGGACGAAAAAGTCCAACGTGCGTCCGCCGTTCTTTTGAACTCGCGGTCGCCGGCGCGTTTGATCTCAAAGCTTACATCGGACGGAAGCTGATATTTCATCGGCTCCGGTTCACCATTTTTGTCAGGCGCTACAGGTTGAAGAACGTACCCATCGTCCAGAAGAAGAACAGCGTAGGCGCGATCTTCCATCATCGCTTTGCGGCGAGCAATTTTAGCGAAGCTCTGCAACTCTCGAATTGGTCGCTGCAGATTTTCTTCCGCCATCAGATGGGTAGCCGGTGGGACCGCAACCACAAAGATCACCGCAACGATGAAGAGAACGACGCAGACCTCTAGTATCGTGAAACCTTTTATTCGCTCTGAAGCGCAGCCCTGCACAGCGCCGTTCGGAACATCAGCCAAGTAGGACCCCGATCTCAGTTCACTCGGCGGTAGATATTGTTTGGTCCTTCTTTTCGGTCCGGGCCAAACGAAAAAATATCCACGCCGGAGGGATCTCTTTTCCCGGGGTTTCGATATTGATATGGGCTGTTCCAAGGGTCAACAGGGACGCTATCCAAGAGCTTTGTCCAGTTTGCTGGTTTAGGTCCGGTAGTCGGTGGAGTTACTAGCGCCTGCAATCCCTGGCTTTGGTCCGGCATCTGATAGTTGCGGGCCTCGTACAGTTTGAGCGCGCTGTAGAGGTTGTTTATATCTTGCTCCGTCCGTTGAATTTTCGCGACATCCAGAGCGCCGGTCATCTTGACGATCACGCCGCCAGCAATCACGGCGATGATTGCAACCACAAGCATGATCTCCATTAAAGTGTATCCGCCCGACCGGGAACGAAAAGCAGGGGGTCGATTCATATACTGATGAGGTACGAAGGAGACTAAATTAGAACGGCAGCAAGCTAAGTCAATTGGCCGCGTAGTCGACCTGCAGCAACAGGTCACGAATGGCGACCTTGCTGCCTTGTGGAGCCTCGATCTGGAAATGATTGTCACCAACGGGCAATTTGTTGCCGGGCAGAATCAGAGTCGCTTTTCGCCAGCCGACAAATTGCATGGTCCCAGGGTTACTCCGATCGTATCCTGGGTCAGTCAGGTCAGGTATCTCCGGGACGATCGTGCCGACCGCGCTCCCGTTAAGCCACAGTTTCAACGTCTGATTCAGCGGCAGACCGTTCACCAACAATTCAATACGAGCGCGATTCACTTTGCTCGGAATTGAAACCTGGTACTCGATCCCTTTTTCGATGCGTTCAGCCTGGTCGGAGATCGACGTGGTCAGAATTTGCCCTTCCCAAGAATCGGCAATGGGAGTTAGCACAGTCCCGTCCACCTCTTCGGGCGCATAGAATTTTCCTCCGGTCGTTATTAGCGCTCCGTTCGGAATACTGTCGACAAGTCTGACGACTCCCGGACGCGCCCAATCCAGGCGCACCCGCAAAACGTTCAAAGCGCTCTGGCTGGATTTCAGCACGACTTTACCTGGACCTCCCATCGTCGGCCGATTGATCAAGAGCGTTCGCTGATTCAATAAGCCAATGTTTTCGAACAAGTTCGGTGCCAGCAACTGGCGTTTTCCCTCAGAATCTTCCCAGTAAACACTGAGATAGCTTCCGACCTCTTCGCGAAATACGACAGTCACAACCAGGTCGCTTCCCGCTGCGTCGGGGACGACTGGAAACGAGAGCTCCGATTGCGCCTTCGGAAAGGCCAAGGGCCGTTCTGGTACCCAGGACGGAAAATCGATCCGGTGATTACTCAGTAAATCAAAGGTGAACGAGTCTGCTGATGCGGTTTCAGCGGAAATGAATCCGCCAAGTAAGAACAGTTTTGCCAAAAGAGCGATCGCACAGCGATTCATGCAGATGACGTATGTAGAGCTAGACGCCGAAACTAACAAGCACGTTTCGCGGCGCTTTCAGCGCCGCGGTTAACCGTCTTCCGTCAACCGTCGACCGTCCACCGTTGGACTGGGCGCGTATGAACGCGAGGGCAGTTCCGTCGTAGGATTCTCGAGGCCTGCAGCAGTATCATAAAGACGGTCGACGGTGGACGGTTGACGGTCGGCGGATAACTTTAATCAACCATGAACATTACCGATCTTACTCAACGTCCACCTAGAAGTCCCAGAGTGAAACTGGGCGGCTATGTCCTCTTGCCGCGTATGCTGGGCAAAGGTCGCGCGACGATCGCGGCCAAAGCAGGCGATTACCATTATGGATGCCCGCTAGATCAACGATTTCTGCAGTTCACCGGGCTGGACAAAGAATCGATTCTTGATCTTTTGAAAACTGGAAAATCAGATTCCGAGGTCTTGGCCTGGATACGCGAAAAAGCGCCGAAGCCTGATTGGGAGATTGTTGCGTGGTCTCGCTGGATGACCGATCGAGGGCCATCGGACGCCGACGGCCATCGTTACGTAGCTGAGACGGCAGAAAAAGACGTATCCACGCGAGACGATATCGCTACTTATTTCGACATGCTCGACCTGGATGATTACGTAAGCTTCGGCGGGCAGGGCTGAGCGCAGGCGCTTCGCGCCTGCGGTTGTCGGTTATCGGTTACCGGTTTTCGGTTCTCGCTTTTCGCATCGCATGGACGTATGAACCGGAAACCGAAAACGGAAAACCGAAAACTAGTAACCGCGGCGAGTAGCGCTGCTCCGGCGCTAATCGCCGCGATAAGCGCACCGCGCTACCGGTGTTTCGTGGATCACGATTTCGCAGAGACCGGGGCAGTGCGGCGCGAGTTTCTTCCAGAACCAGGCAGCCATTTGTTCGATGGTCGGATTTTCCAAGCCAGGAATCTCGTTGAGATATGCGTGATCAAGCTGCTCTACCAGCGGCTTCATCGCGTCGCTGATCCGCACGTGATCATAGATCCAGCCAGTCTCCGAGTCGACCTCGCCCTCAATTGATACTTCCACTTTGAAACTGTGCCCATGCATTTTGCGGCATTTATGGCCAGGTGGCGCTTTGGGTAACGTCTGTGCAGATTCAAAAAAGAAATCCTTGGTTAATCGCGCCCTCATACGCCTTTCGTTTCAGGAGACCAGATAAACTTGTGCATTTGCAGCTGGAACCTGACCGGCAAGCGGTCGGCTAACATCCACTCCACAATCTCTCTCGGCTCGATCCTTCCGAAAATTGGAGAGAACAGGACGGTCCCACAGCGATGTGGTAGATCGAATTCTTCGACCTTTTGCTTTGACCAATCGTAGTCCTCACGTGATCCGATTACGAACTTCACCTCGTCCAGAGCAGTCAGATGTGGAATGTTCGCATAGAGGTTGCGGTGGCATTCCCCGCTTCCTGGCGTTTTGAGGTCCATGATCCGGTGAACGCGAGGATCAATCTTGGAAATATCATGAGCGCCGCTGGTCTCGATTAGCACAGTCCTTCCCAGATCGCAGAGCTCTTTCATCAGCGGCAAAACGTTCTTCTGCAATAGCGGCTCGCCTCCGGTGATTTCGACCAGGCTGCATCCAAACGACATCACCTTTTCCACAATCTCGGGCACGGTCATTTTTGTACCGGCATAGAACGCGTACTCAGTGTCGCAGTAGGTACAACGGAGATCGCAAAACGTCAGGCGGACGAAAACGCATGGCAACCCAGCCCAGGTGCTTTCGCCCTGAATTGATTGATAGATCTCGTTGATCGTGATGGTCTGGCGCTTCTCTCCCACAGCTGAAACCGCAATCATTCGCGCCTTTCCCAGGCAAGCGCAACCGGAGACCTGGATACTTGGATCGTCCCGCTGCTCAAAATCAGCGCCCTGAGGCCGCCACGCCCTTTTAATGCTTCTTCGGCTCCCGGTGCGAAGGCGTAATCCATCCAGCTACACGGTCGACACTCTTCTTTACCGAAGAACCGGACTCCTTGAATTTCAAACTCAGCACCGATGAGATCGTTCAGGCCGGTTCCACGGGTGATGACGTTCCTGCGAAAGACGTCGGGGCCTCGATGGTGCATATTCAGACGCGAGCAGAGGTCTTCGTATACTTCCTCCTCGAAGAACGTGATCTGACCCTTGTAATCTTTTTTGAAGCCGAAATATCGATCTCCCTTAATCCCCTTTCCTGCGACACACTCGATTTCGTTCACAGCCAACGCTGCATACTCGGCCGGCGCCTTCCCCCAGTGGCCAACGAAGTTATGCCCTGGAGAAATAAACAGATGCCGGATCTCAATCTGTGTCTGAACAGGCATTTGGTACGATAGCCGCGGGGGTAGGTTAGGGCAAACGTACCGCGGTGAAGAAGCCTCCTAGCGATACGGCGAGACAGCGATTGGGCGAGACGGCGAAAGGCGATACGGCGAAAGGCGAGCCAAACCTTGGGAACTGTCGTGGGTTCAGAGCACTGCGCTGAATATTCGCCTTGTCAAAACCGACTTTGTCAGCGGCTATTGCCCTATTTCGCCGTCTCGCCGCCTCGCCGTCTCGCCTTCTCGCTCTCCCGCCGTCTCGCAAATTTGCGCCCAAGCCCGCCGAGTTTTAGAGTACTTGCGCCCTCTTCAATGCATTCCATTCGAGAATTCGGTATCCACCGATGCCAGCCGGCATCGGATTCGGTGTCTGATCTTGATCAAGTGGCGGTCGAAGAACCACTCGAGATCGTGCTCTCGTTTCGGCGCAAAGGGGCTCTCGTGCGAAAACCGATTTCGATCACGATGCGAACGCCTGGCGCGGACGAAGCGCTCGCCGCTGGATTCCTCTTTACCGAGGGAATGATTCAGGACCAGAGCGCCATTGAATCTATCGAAAGACAGCCGGACAGCGGTGACTCTGTCCTGGTCCGGTTACAGCAAGAAATCGATCTGAAGCGCCTCGATCGACATTTTTATGTGTCTTCAAGTTGCGGTGTTTGCGGCAAGACATCACTAGAGGCAATCAAGATGAACCGCGAGGTGCAGCTCCTGCCAGCCTTGCCGCAGCACGACGCACAATTTCTTGTGCGGTTGCCAGATATTGTCCGAGGCAGCCAACCGATTTTTCAAGATACCGGCGGACTGCACGCTGCAGCCTTATTCGATGAGAATGAACAGCTTATCCGTGTATGTGAGGACATCGGCAGACATAATGC
>JBKPCS010000225.1:0-24344 GCA_046727495.1 bacterium
CATCAATTCTTTTCTGGTTTTGAATCCCAGTTGTCCGCGCAGCGCCAGTTCGGCGATGCCATGAACCTGGGTCCAGGCAATGAGAGCTGCAGTTCGAGGTGAAATATCGTTGGATTGCCCGGCGTTCTGGCAAGCAGTTACAAGGTCAACTAGCTCGGCAAAGCATCGCGCGCCGGCTGCTTGTGCAGCCGGTTTTTCTTCCGGTTCAGTCGCAAACATGACGGCAAATCGATCCGGTTGATCTTGCGCAAATTCGACATAAGCAAGCCCTGCATTCTCGAGGCGGGCGACTGGGTCTTTCGCTTTTGAAGCCGCTGCGCGCATTTCTTCGATCAATCGATCAAAACCCTCTTCGGCGATCGCAGCCAGCAGATCAGCCTTGTCCTGGAAATGCCTGTAGGGCGCGGCATGCGATACGCCGGCGCGGCGTGCTACTTCTCGCAAGGTAAATCCGTGGACGCCCGTTTCTCGAATAAGCTCGAGGGAAGCGTTGAGGAGAACACGCCGCAGATTGCCGTGATGATAAGGCTTATTCTTGGCCATGACCGACAAAATAGCGAAAAATGTTGACACTGCCAACATTATTGCGCAATGCAGACAGCGTAAACATTTAACCGAGATCAAAATGATGAACCTAAATGATATGTTGTTCTTCCTGCTCACCGAGCTCTTCCCGGTACAGACGGAAGCTCTAATGTGCGGACAACCAGCTCCGCGTCCACGGAGCCAGAGTGACCTGGTAACGGAGTGAACCAGTAATGGATCTCTCCAACAGTACTAAGGTTGTTGCCGGGGTTCTTTTGATCACCGTTCCCAGCATCGAGTTCGGAGGATCGTTCCTCCTGCGAATGTTGAAAACGGCTGAGCGCGGATACATGGATAATCCGCTTCGGCAAAACATGTTCCGCGCAGGGCACGCGCATGCCGGAGTCATTGTGATGCTTTCCCTGGTAATCCAGCTGTACGTCGACGCTTTGGCGCTACCTGGACCGGTGGAAACGATCGCGCGGCTCGGCGCGCCCGTCGCCGCAATCCTGATGCCACTCGGGTTCTTCCTCTGTGTGACGTCGCCTGATGCGACCAAGCCGAACGGGCTGGTTAAGCTCGTCTACATTGGCGCCGTTTGCCTGGCAGTGAGTGTGTTGACGGTTGGGATCGCGCTGGTTGTGGCGGGGGTTGGAAGATAGGACCTATAGGACCTATATGACCTATAGGTCATATACGATGGTTACGAATGGCGCTAAGAACTAATCCGTTTCCCGAGATCCTTGATCGAATCTGCCAGCCCGGCATGTACAAGCCGACGGACCATCGGCTTTTTGAAAAAGTCCTGCGGGAACCCGAGATTGATCCGGCTAGCTTCGTTCAATTGATTCATATGCTCAGCGCTGAGTTGCAGAGCGGCGCCTTCAATGTTTGCATCCAGCTGATCGAGTCTCCGCGCCCCAATAATTGGGGTTACCGGACGCGGCTGATTTGTGAGCCACGCCAGCGCAACTTGTGCGGGACTTTTGCCGGTCGACTTCGCGACGCTCCTTACGGCGTCAATAACTGATTCCAGGCGCGGTTTGTCTTGAAGGAACTGCTGCATATCGGGATTATCCATACGGCTCGAACCTGATTCGCTGCGTATTCCTTCAGCAGTGACTTGATATTTGCCCGACAGGAACCCACCCGCGAGCGGACTCCAAGCCACAACGTCAAGCCCCAGCGCGTGAGTCATCGGCAATAACTCCCGCTCCGGCACTCTTTCGAGCAAACTATACTCGATCTGAAGCCCGATAAACGGAGCCCAGCCTCGTAGTTCGGCGATCGTATTCGCGCGAGAGATCCACCAGGCAGGCGCATCGGACACACCGGCGTAGAGAATCTTACCCTGACTCACCAGATCGTCGAATCCGCGCATAACCTCATCGATCGGTGTCATCGAGTCCCAGACATGAAGCCAGTAAAGATCGATGTAATCGGTTTTGAGACGTTTCAAGCTCTCTTCCACGGAACGCATCATGTTTTTGCGTTGGTTGCCGCCTGCATTCGGATCTTTTCCAGGTTGGGCGTTCGTATATTTTGTTGCGAGCACAACCTCATCCCGGTGTCCTTGCATAAATTCACCAAGCAATTTTTCGCTCGTGCCCATTGTGTACACGTTCGCGGTATCGATGAAGTTGCCGCCGTGTTCGCGGAATCGGTCGTAAATCTTGCGCGCCTCAGCTTCCGATGATCCCCACCCCCAATCCTCTCCGAAAGTCATTGTTCCGAGACAGACCTCCGAGACCCGGAGTCCGCTGTTTCCAAATAGTTGGTATTTCATTATGAGTGCTAGTGTTGGTGTCAGTGCTAGTGGCAAAAAAATTGCTGATATATGGGGGACGAGATACTGCACACTAATCGCATAGATCTTCATGTCCACATTCTCGGCAACGGTTTGAGTGGTTCCGGCTGCCGTGTGTCGATGCGGTGGTGGCAACGGCCGTTCGTGGAGGTGATGGCGCGCGATGTTGGCATCACGATGGCGCCCGACGATCCGGCTCTGGACGATGAGTACGTCGATCGGCTGGTCCGCTGGGTCCAGGAATCGAGTCTTGAAAAGGTGGTCATATTGGCTTGCGACGATTTGTTTGATGAAACGGGTGGTCGTCATCCTGGACTGTCGGGAATTTATGTGCCGAATGATCGGATATTGGAGCTCGCTCGCGCCCATCGGGAATTCCTCGCAGGCGTTTCGATTCATCCGGCTCGAAAAGATGCGATCGCCGAGCTTGAGCGTTGTGTCGCCGCAGGGGCGGTTCTCCTGAAGCTGTTGCCTTGCGTGCAGGCGGTTGATTGCAATCGCCAAGCTTACAGGCCCTTTTGGCAAAGGTTGGCGGACTTGGGCATTCCATTCCTGGCTCACACCGGAGGCGAATTTTCGTTGCCGACCCATCGACCTGACCTGCGTTCGCCGGCGATGTTACGCTTACCGCTGGAGTGCGGTGTGAAGGTGATCGCGGCTCATTGTGGGACCAGGGCTTTGCCCTGGCATCCGGACTATTTCGATGAATTTGACGCGATGCGGCGCTCCTACCCGAACTTATACGGAGACGTCGCTGCGCTTTCCCAGCCGGTCCATCTGAGTACACTCGAAAAGCTTAGAGAGAATCCTGAACGGATCCTTTATGGAAGCGATTATCCGGTAGTTACTGCAGCGTTCTGGTCCTTGGCCAAGGGATGGATCACGGGCAAAGAATATCGCGACCTGCGCGCCCTGCGGAATCCGCTCGAACGCAAGTATCGACTGACTCGGGCGCTCGGATTTCCGGACAGGGTTTTCAGCGAGGTCGAAAGAGTGCTTGGACCTCTTCAAGAGATTCGACAAGGCTCGGCGGGAACATAAGCGTCGATCCAGCAGATAGCGAAACCAGTGAAGGTCGAGCTAGGAAGCTCAACTATACTATACCGCGCGTGCTAAGCCGCCACATGGAACAGCAGATCGCGGTCTCTCGAAAAACCGGCAAGGAGCGGTAGACTTGCGGCTCCCAATACCTGTGCTCCGCTACCGATCGTTCCTTCCACAATATCGACTGGAGCCAGTCCTTGTAGATCCAAACGACTGAATTTCTCGCGTGTTTGCAGGACTACAGCCGAACGGACCGCTTGCGGAAATGCTCCATCAATCACGATAGCCTCAAAATCGATGATCGAAATTGCTGAGCTGATCGCGATGCCGAGATTGGTAGTAGCCTGATTAATCCACGTGTCCAGTGTAGCGCCAACTTCACTCCAATCGTCCGGTGAACGCCAAAGAATCGACGGGTCTCTGCCCTCGTTCTTCAGCATATTTTCGAGGATGTAGAGAGACGCGCACCGAATCAGGCTCTTTGTGGCGGTACCGTTCCGGTTATCTGACGCAGGTACCAAAACCGATCCGAATGCGCCGGCGTAGCCGGCGCGTCCGGGATAAAGACTCCCATTTAAGACGACACCGCCCCCAACAAAAGTCGCGAAAAAAACGTATAAGAAGTTTGTATAGCTAGTTCGCTTGCCAAACGCGAGCTCGGCAGCGCAGGCCGCCGTGCCATCGTTGCAAAAGTAAACCGGCCAAGGCACAAGCCGTTCCACCTCGGTTTTAATGTCGTACCTGCGCCACGCCTCTTGGACTTCGTGCGGCGCACCAACCTCAGTTTCCCAGCCCCACATCTCAAATGGTGCCGCGATGCCAAGACCACAGATTCTCCCGACCTGCGTTTTATCCAGGTCCTTCGTGATTTCTGCGATACCAGAACGCACGAATCGCTCCAAGTCGCCCGGCGTAGGATAAGCGTAGTTTGCGCGCGTTGAACGCCGAGCCGTTCCGACGAAATCCATCAGCACAAGATCTGCACTCCGGCGACCGAACTTCAGTCCTATCGAGAACGCCCCTTCTGGATTGAGCGACATCGGAATCGACGGTTGGCCGACCTTACCGCGGACCGGTTCTTTGCGGATCAACAGGCCATCATTTTCCAGTTGCTTCATGATCACCGAACTCGTCTGAAGCGAGAGCCCTGTTCGTCGGGCGATCTCGGTCCTCGAAAGACTGCCGTAACTTCGGACCAAGGAAAGCACCAGCCGTTCATTATAACGTTTGACGCCGGCCTGATTCGTTCCGCGACTTGCGTCTACTGCTCGCGCGGGAAGAGAGGTTAGCGAGGTCAGGACGTACGACATTGTTTATGGCTCCGTTCCGAAAAAGAATCAGCGAGCAGCGATTGCACTGGTTGAGGCGATCACGGGCACCGGGCAGGAAGTGTAGAGGGAGCGAACAACGGTGGTCAAATAATAAATCATTCCGATTTATTTACTATTGACAGAACTCGGCCTACGGGTGCAAAAAACATTCCTCGCTCAATCCAAAACCCCCAAAAGATAACCCCCAATTATCCTCTTCTATGCGCATGATTATCCCCCGCGCCTCGGCGCTGTTGGCCTCCTCTTTGGCGGCACTCTCTCTGTTTTTTGCTGCGCCGGCTCAGACGGCGAAAGCCGCAGCCGGCGATCAGATTCAAATTGGACTCGTCACCAAGACCGAAGTTAACCCTTACTTTGTCAAACTCCGCCAGGCCGCGAACGCCGAGGCAGCGAAACACGGCGCAAAACTGATTGCCAGGTTCGGCAAGTTCGATGGCGATAACGAAGGACAAGTTGCAGCCGTGGAGAACCTGATTAGCGCCGGAGTGAAAGGAATTCTGATCACTCCAAACAATTCCACCGGAATGTTGAGCATTATTAAGAAAGCACGCGACCGAGGCATTCTGGTCATTGGACTAGATACAGCGACCGATCCGCCGGATGCAGTCGATGCTACGCTGGCGACTGACAATTTCGAGGCTGGCGTCCTACAGGGCCAGTACGCCCGGAAAGCGCTCGGGAACAAGACTCCGAAGTTGGCAATGCTTGACGGAACGCCCGGTGGTTCGGTTGACATCCAACGGCATGACGGATTTTTGAAGGGATTCGGTATCAAGGAAGGGGATCCGGCGATCGTCGGCAAGCAGATCACCCACGGCGCACAAGATGAAGGCCAAACGGGGATGGAGAACCTGCTCTCAGCGCACCCCGATATTAATGTTGTTTATACTATCAACGAACCTGCAGCGGAGGGTGCGTATGCCGCAATCAAAGCGCGCGGCAAAACCAAGGACATCGTCTTGACTTCGATCGATGGCGGCAAACTCGGTGTTGAGTACGTAAAAGCAGGAAAGATCGCTGCGACGGTCATGCAGTTCCCAAAAATCATGGCGACAAAAGGAGTCGATTACGTCGTCGACTACGTGAAAACCGGCAAGAAACCGAGCGGGTTTATCAATACGGGAGCGACTTTGATCACCGATAAGCCTTATCCCGGATTATCTTCAAAAGACACGAAGTGGGGCTTGGAAAATTGCTGGGGCCTGAATGGTCTCTCCTCGTTTAGCCGGTTTATCGCGCAGCGAGACCAACCCTGATTTTGTACATTAATCCTGCGATGGGGACAAAGGCCACACCAGGGGCTACCGAACCGGAGCCAATAAGTGTAAAGGCGCCCGCCACGTCGAAAGGTGGCGGGCTGGGGCGACTACTTATCACGGTACCGACACTTGGGCCATTGATTGTCTTGATAGCGTTTTGCGCTGTCTTTTCGTTGAGTACGCGCACCTTTCTGGCGTCGGGCAACCTCTCCCTGGTGGTTCAGCAGAGTGTAATTGTTGGCACCTTGGCAATCGGGCAAACGATGATCATTCTGACCGCAGGAATTGATCTGGCTAATGGCGGCACCGCGGTCTTGGGCACGATAGTTGCCGGAAAGTTAGTCGCCGAGCAACAGAACCCGGTGCTCGCGCTTCTTCTGATGCTCGTATTGTGCACCGGTTTCGGACTCACTGCGGGTACGTTGGTGAGCCGGCTATGGCTTCCACCGTTCATTGTGACACTTGGCCTGCTCGGAATTATCACTGCCATCACCCGGCTGGTCGCACAGGGCGGCGCCTTTCCAGTTACAGACGAGCTGCTTTCATGGACAGGAAATGCTTTTGCCGTCGGTGAAACGTCGGTGACATATGGCATGATTGTTATGTTCGGACTTTACCTGCTGGTCTGGTACCTGCTCACCCAGACCGCCTGGGGGAGGCACGTTTATGCGATTGGCAACAATCGAGAAGCCGCTCGACTGGTCGGTATTCCGGTGCAAGCAAGACTGCTTTCTGTCTACACATTCGCTGGTTTCCTTTACGGAATCGGCGCGTGGCTGGCGTTAGGGCGCATACCCAATGCGGACCCAAACGCGCTACAAAACGCAAACCTCGACAGCATTACGGCCGTAGTCATCGGGGGAACCAGCCTGTTCGGAGGGCGCGGCAGCCTGTGGGGCACGCTGATTGGAACGCTGATCGTGGCGGTCCTACGCAATGGTCTGACTCTTACCGGTATCGATCCATTGTGGCAGGACCTGGTGACCGGTATCCTTGTGATTAGCGCCGTTGCTTTGGATCAGATTTCAAGACAGAGGCAAAGATGAAAGCAGGCGTTCATGAGAAAGCGGCTCTGCCGCCAAAGGGTACTGTGGTGCTTGAGGCTCGTGGGATCACCAAACGATATGGACATGTTACAGCTTTGGATCGTGCTGATTTGGAGCTGCGTGCCGGCGAGGTCCTGGCCGTGGTTGGCGACAATGGCGCCGGCAAAAGCACCTTGATCAAAGTACTTTGCGGGGCGGTGATTCCGGACGAGGGACAAGTTCTGCTGGATGGCGCTCCGGTGCATTTCCGTAGTCCGCTGGACGCTCGGAAGTTAGGGGTCGAAACCGTTTACCAAGACTTGGCTGTTGCGCCGGCGCTGGATATTGCCACCAACCTGTTCCTGGGTCGGGAACTCCGGCGTCAAGGTCTAATCGGTTCCTGGTTTCGGCTGCTCGATAAATCTAGAATGAAACGGGATGCCCAGCGAGAGATGGACGAGCTCAAGTTTCGTCTGCCGTCCATCGATAGCGCGGTGGAAAAGCTTTCTGGCGGACAACGTCAAGGAGTGGCTGTGGCGCGCGCAGCCATCTTTGCCAGCCGGCTAGTGATCATGGATGAACCGACCGCTGCCCTGGGCGTTCGTGAGTCCGGCCAGGTCCTCAATTTAATCCGAACAATTCGCGATCGAGGTTTGCCCGTCATCTTGATCAGCCACGATATGCCGCACGTCTTCGAAGTTGCCGATCGGATCCAGGTTATGCGTCTTGGACGCCGAGCAGCTTTAACGACGCCGCAGCAGAATACCATGTCCGAAGTGGTTGCTATCATGACCGGCGCGGCACGGGGGAGCGAACCGGTGGAACCGAACGGATCACCTCAACAGAGCAGCAAATGACACTTCGACTCGTCCTACGCCGACCTGTCCGCCGTAGCCTTGGCGAAGGCGGATACGCCGACACGCCCACACGCCGATACAATCGCGCTACCTCCCTCAACGGCCTTCTGTAATTGCCTTTCGAACAGAGGCTAAAGGCGCGTCATCGTGAAAGCTGGTTTTGCCTCCGGTTCGTGCGACACCGAGTTTCTTCCACAAGGCGTTTAAATCGATTGTTACAGGAGTCGCTTTGTTTTGATCATAGAGCTCGCGAAGGACAGGAACCCCAACGGCTTTATCGCCAACATCAATTACTCGATCGATATCCCAATCGTGCTCGATCGTCCCCCCAGCAGCAGCAATTGCGCGTAATGCATGTTCGAGCCCGTAGCGATTGTTCGTACGCCGCCGGATTTCGACATCAGCTTGAAGGCAGAAGAGTGCGCCGCCCCAATAAGTTCTGCCCCAGGAATGTGTGTAATCCAGCCCGCGATCGCCGCTTTGCGGTTCCCCCTGGGGCATGCCCTCGACCATGTCGCCCCACACCCGTTCAGTGGTTAAATTACCTATGCGTGCACGCGCCACCGGCTCACAATATGTCGCCATGCCTTCTTCCAGCCAATGGTGCTGCTCTTTGAGCGAAGGAAAACAGAGATGCAACATCTCATGTGTGAGCACCCAGTCGTCAGCTAGTGTCTCATCCGTAGCAGAACGGCCCAGGCTGATCTGGACGCGAGGACCATTCCATCCGGACGCATGGCCTCCACGCGCCTTCGTTCCGTCTTCTAGAGCTATCCGTACCACCGGACGTGACATGGGGAACTTGCCGTAATAGTTTGCGACTGCCCGTCCCGCGTTCTGTATCCATCGGACTGCAATGGGTCTCTCTGCCTGGGTTAGCGGACCATCGAACTGAACATTAACCTTCCCGGCTTCGAACGAGATCTCCTCCGCATGAACCTGGATGCAGAAAACGACTGAGATCAATACCGCACAGAAGGTCGCGAAGAAAACAAACCAATGTTTCCTTCTCTGCGTCTGGAGCAAAAGTGGTTGGGTACATTTGGACTCCATCAGCTGGGCGTCTCAATCTTTCTTTGAGATCTTCTGTTCGGATTCGTTTTACAGCGGGCCGCCAACAGCTTGTACCGGCTCAAGCCGATCGTGGTTCGCAACCCAGATTGCCAGCGCAGTTCGACCTGCAACAATTCGTTCGCTCGGTACGCGAAAGGTTCCGACCACATGGTCACCTTCGGTCGCCATTTCACCCGTTTCAAAAGCGAGGGCAGCAAAATCGTGGCTCAATTTCCGGCCGGCGTTTTCGCCGGCTCTGACGTCGGAGTTGAGCCCCATTCCGAGTAGAACAACATAAGCGCGCAAGGACTGGTTGTTCTTGGGGTCTGCTGGCTTGTAAGTGAGTCGGACGTTACCAGATCCATCCAGGCTGGCCGAAAGAATACCCACGTTCTCTGCGGCTCCCAACTTCCCGAGGTCGCGCTCTTGCCATTCGCTGCCGTCAAGAACGAATGCCGGTGTATAGACCGATCTGGACCCCCAGGCCGAAGCATAGCTGCGTTGGCGCGCGGTAAAGACGGGCGCTGAAAGCTTGTCTTTCCAGCCTAACCCATCCCAGTAGTCCACGTGAAACGCGACCGGCACGACCGATTTCCAGAGCAATGGGTTCTGTTTCAGCGTTGTAAAATAACGCTCGGCCGGCGGACAACTCGAACACCCCTCGGACGTATAAAGCTCGAGCAGATGCACTTGGGTAGGGCCGCTTTGAAACGAGACTGCAAAGCTGCTGTTTGCCAGCAGCAACAAAATGAAAAGCAACCGATAGAGGGAGATCATAGGGAGGCTTAGCGCAATAAGCCTCTTTTTCAGAGAAGTGAAAGGCTTGGTTTTATTCCGAGGAGGATGGGAGGAATGGGACGGATGGGACCTATAGGACTTTTGTGAGCGCGTCGTTGCCGGCGCTGTCGGCGATGACGGCGGTGTCGGCGTTGCATCCCATGCCCGACGGCTCTACTTTGGGCATCCACTCATGACGTCGAACAACGGTCAATCTACCGGCCTCGACTTTCAGGAACTGCGCAGGCAGATGGTGGAGCATCAGGTCCGCCGCAGAGGTGTCTCGGATGAAAACCTGCTGCAAGCGATGTTGTCCGTACCTCGTCACGAATTCGTACCGTTTTCGCAGCGAGAACGGGCATATGAAGATCACGCGCTACCAATCGGATACGGTCAGACAATCTCCCAACCGTACATTGTCGGTTACATGATTGAGCAGCTCAGGTTGCAACCAAATCATCGAGTGCTCGAGATCGGCACCGGGTCAGGTTATCAAGCGGCGGTCTTGGCTCGAATCGTAAAAGAAGTCTATTCGCTGGAAATTCTGGAACCGCTAGCTGAGCGAGCGGAAGCGGATCTTTTGCGACTAGGATTTACCAATGTTTTTGTACGGGCCACCGACGGCTACGATGGCTGGTGGGACCGCGCGCCGTTCGATGCAATCATCGTAGCGGCCGCTCTGGATCATGTCCCGCAACCGTTACTCGATCAGCTCACTGACGGCGGAAGGATGATTATTCCGATTAGAACCTGGCATGGTCAGCATCTTGTTCTGCTGGAAAAGAACGGGACCGACATCCGCAAAGAACATCTCTGCGGTGTCGTCTTCGTTCCGTTTACTCGGAAAACGGATTAGGAACTATCGGAGCCCGCAAGAACCCGGAGCTCGAAACCCGGAACCCTGACATTGCGCGACGTATCGCGGCGTGCAATATCCAGCCTATCATGTCCGTACTCATTGTTGGCTCCATTGCGATTGATAACATCAAGACACAGCTGGAAGAGCACCGGGAACTCCTCGGCGGTTCGGCATCCTACGCTTCGGTCAGCGCCAGTATTTTTTCGCCGGTGAATCTCGTGGGAATCGTCGGTTCCGATTTTCCGAAGGAGCATATCGAACTGTTCAAATCGCGGGGTATTGATCTTGCCGGCCTACAGATCG
Source organism: bacterium (assembly GCA_046727495.1). Taxonomy (GTDB): domain Bacteria; phylum Verrucomicrobiota; class Verrucomicrobiia; order Chthoniobacterales; family JAFAMB01; genus JBKPBY01. The sequence goes on from JBKPCS010000225.1 coordinate 10,841, forward strand.
TTGATGGCAAAACGTTCCGTTGGTCCGGAGAATACGAATGGGACATGAACGTGCGAAAAACGCTGAGTGTCGAGTTGAATGTCTTTGAGACATTTTCTCCGAAACTGCCCGACACATACGAAAGGACCCCGATTGTTCTGCTAGGCAACATCAGTCCGTCGCTGCAAAAACATGTGCTCGGTCAAGTCGACAATCCTCGTTTTGTCATCGTCGACACGATGGACTTGTGGATCACAAACACGCGCCCGGAGTTGTTGGATCTTCTGAAAGGGATCGATCTTCTGGTGCTGAACGACAGTGAAGCGCGCCAGTTGACCGAAGAAACAAGTCTGATAAAAGCCGCGCACAACATCCTGCGCCTCGGGCCGAAATATGTCGCGATTAAGAAAGGTGAACATGGATGTCTGTTACTGAGCAAGGACCGATTCTTCAGCTGTGGAGCATTTCCGTTGGAAGATATTCATGACCCAACCGGAGCTGGGGATACATTCGCCGGAGGTTTTGCCGGTTTTCTCGCCAGCCTCGATAAAAAAGCTTTCGATTTCGACGATCTGAAGAAAGCGGTGGTTTATGGAAGCTTGTTAGCAAGTTTCTGCGTCGAGTCTTTCAGTCTGCAGCGCCTGAAACAGCTGACAAAGAAAGAGTTGGAAGACCGCTACGAGCTGTTCAAGCTGATGAGCCACTTCGAGGTGATAGGGTGATTCTTTGCCGCGCGCTGCTGTTCAATTGTGGATTGTGTTAGCTCACAGGATTGAGCCGCGCCTGCAGCGCGGGTGTTATACGAAACGTATTCCTGGGGCTGCGCTTCGCTTAGCCCCAGGCTTTAATTGAAGCGCGGCTCCGCCGCTCACGAACCGGTATCCTTGCGGCGAAGCGCTCTGAGAGCCCGCGCATTCTCATTCTATGTCGATTTCGTTCTCCTGATCCGGCGCAAGAGCTGTACGGTCGCTCGATTGGCGAATGATGAGTTTTGTTGGCAGGATGGTTCGCGTCGGTCCGTTTTCCTTCAACAACGCCGCCACGGCGGCGCGTCCTTTTTCCTCGAAAGGCTGACGCACCGTCGTCAGTTGTGGCGCGTACATTTTAGCGGCGGGGATACCGTCGAATCCAACAACCGCTAAATCTTCTGGAATGCGGATTCGATGCATGCGTGCGACCTCCATTACCCCAATCGCCAGCCGGTCGCTGGTGGCCAGGATTGCAGTCGGACGGGGCTTGCTGTTCAGCATGTATTCGGCCGCTGTTCTACCATCTTCTTCGCTGCTCCGGGGACATTCCCAGACTTTTACCGAAATCTTATGGCCGTTTGACTCAATGACATCGAAATAGCCTTGGATCCGGCGTCGAGCCACTTCGAAACAAGCTTTTTTCAAACGTTTCTTATCGATTGGTCCAGCGTATCCGTCGGCGTGCAAAGGGAACGTTACGATTCCAAACCTCCGATGCCCGAGGTCTTTCAGGTGCTGCGCACAAGCACGTGCGGCTTTACGCTCTTCAATGCCGATAAACGGGACGTCGGGAAGCAGAGATTGGTCGACAACAACCATCGGCAGGTTCCGGTCCACGATCGTCTGGATAGTCACGGCGTCGTTTGGCACGGTATAAATGATCAGGCCGTCAACTGCCGCGCTCCGGATAGTGCTCTCGTAGCCCTTCCCCACATTGCAGGAGCAGCAAGCCGAGACGCCGTTCACCGCATGCTTGGGCGACTCCACTCAAAAATGCGGAGGCCGCCGTGTCCTGAAAAACGTGGTAGAGCGGGGGGTAGTACACCACGCGATGGTGTGAGCGAAGCCGGTGGAAAGCATCCGTGCGGCCGGGTTCGGGCCGCTGTAATTAAGGGAGCGAGCGCAGCGACATGCTGGTAGTGCCTCATCTGGGAGAAACGGGACAACGGGTGCCGAATCTGCCGAAAGGTGTCTGGCGCAGCTTCATACTCGTAGGCGAGGATCCATCGACAGACATCAATCAACCTGATATTCGGGCTCGCGGGGAGCGATCATTCCGGTTGGGCCGGTGATGGAGTACACGGGCGAAAAACCTCTCGATCCGCTGACGCTGATTGTCAGTCTGGATGAGCGCGGACAGGCTACTGGCCGCTTGTACGAAGACGCTGGAGAAGGATTCGCATATCGGCAAGGTTTCTATCGGTTAACGGAGTTCAAGGTGCGAAAGAAGGAGGATGGCTTTGTCTTCTCCGCGCGAAATCTCGAAGGACGCTTACAACAGCCGACGCGAACAATCGAAATAGTTCTGCTGGGTGACAATGGTACCCAATCGTTTCGCCTCAACACTCCTTCCCAAGGAGAAGTGGAGCTGAAGAAGTAGAGATGAGCAATCACCAACGCGTCCGGTGACGGCGGTTTTTTGCGGCGAAGCCGCTAGTGAATTAGAGCCTGGGGCAAAGCGCAGCGAAACCCCAGGTTATCAATGAACACGGGCCGAGTGCTGAAGGCGTGGGTCAATTGAAGGCTAGTTTTGATCGCCGGATTGAACTGCGCCTACAGCGCGCCCGCCTTCGGAAACGGGCTCCTGGGGGCTACGCTGCGCTTCGCCCCAGGCTCTAATTAATCGCGGCTTCGCCGCTTAAAGCCAGCAAAGCCCTACCGGCCCGCGACAAGTTAGGGCGGCTGATCGCTCTCGATATGAAAGCACCAATCGCAATCACTTGATCCAAATCCACACCTGTATCAAAGCCCATACCGCGCATCATGTATAAGACGTCTTCTGTGGAGACGTTTCCGGTCGCCCCTTTTGCGAATGGGCATCCGCCAAGTCCAGCTACCGATGAATGAAAGATTGATAGCCCCGCTTGGAGACTGGCCAGGACGTTCGCCAGCGCCTGGCCGTATGTGTCGTGATAATGTCCGGCCAAGTGTTCGATCGGGAATTCTTTGGCAGCGGCCTCAATAACCCGTTTCACCTGGTCGGCAGTACCCACTCCGATTGTATCGGCTATATCAATTTCGTCGCAGCCGAGATCGCGGAACCGGGTAACCACCTTCGTCACGGCCTGAGGCAGAATCTCGCCCTCATAGGGGCAGCCTAGACAACAAGAAATGCTTCCACGCAAACGGAGGCCCGCTTGTTTTGTTGCATTTGCAACGGGCACGAATCGGGTTATCGACTGGTCGATTGAGCAATTAATGTTCTTCTGGGAAAACGTCTCGCTCGCCGCGCCGAATATCACGACTTCATCGACTTGGGCAGCGACCGCATTTTCGAAACCTTTCATATTCGGAACGAGCGCCGAATAAACAACCCCTGGCTTGCGATGAATCTGCTGCATCACTTGCACGCCGTCGGCCATCTGTGGCACCCATTTCGGCGAAACAAACGACGCCGATTCGATGTTCGCGAATCCAGCGAGCGCCAGCCGGTTGATCAACTCAACTTTGGTGGCGGTATCAACCAATGCGGGTTCGTTTTGAAGACCGTCGCGTGGACCAACTTCAACGATCTTTATTTTTCGGGCCATTCGTTAAGAACGATAAAGGAGTTAGGCCTGTCGCGCCATAGCTTTGGCGGCGGCGGAAGCTAGGAGCCAGGAGAACGTTTGATATTGAAACCAGAGTGCGCTTGCCAACGTCACTAGGACGGTGAGGAGTCGAGACGAGAGCATTATAGAAATTTTGAAGACTGTAGGCCCTGCCGCCAGCATCTATCGCGCACGCAGGGTATCGGCGGCAGAGGCCTGCCGCCCTACAATGGTCGGTCATGGGCAAAATCGTCGAGGGCCTTATCGAAATAGTGCCAGCCCTTATCTGTCAGATGATCGTGATGGCCCGAAAGAAAGTCCTGGTCCAGGTCATGATCCGCGAAATCGTTCTGGAGCTGGCCGAGCGGCATGGTTCCGTAGTAGAGCGCTCGCTCCAATGGTCCGTCGGTTGCCAGCAGCCGAAGCGTGAGTGCTAAGAGCGTACTTTTCTCGAGCGATCGCGGATACTTCAGCATGCGCCTGGCCACATCACGTTTGAGGGCAAAGCTCAGATCTGTGCCATAGATCAGTTCCCCTGCTTGAAGCAGCGAGAAGTTCCCACTGTAATAGGGAGCGGGAATCTCGTGGAAGAACCACGTTGGCGAGATGGAGATCGCGACCTTTTTGTCGCGGAGATCAGGGCCAATAGCTGCCAGTCGCTGGAGCGTAATCAATGAAGCTGCCCCTGCTTTACCCACTGAAAAGATGCTGAAGCCAGTCGGATACGTTCGAAAAAAGTCTGGCGCTTTGTTCGGGGCGGGTTTCATCAATTCCGAGCTGCCGTAGAAAGGCAACAAATCTGGCTGATCCAAGGCGATCTTTTGCAGAGCGATCCCCTGGTTTTTCTGGGGAAAAATAATCGGCGCTAACCGGTGAACGAAACGATGTTCCAAGAATGTTGCAATCGTGACAGCAATAGCCACGCTGACAGCGGCGATCCCTAAAGCAATCAGGGCGGCAGTTGTATGAACATTTTTCGCAACGGTCGAATTCAAGGTACTGCTTAGAAAGACGCAACCGCGGAATCCGCCGATTACACAGATTTTCGGAATCTGGATTTCGTAAACATCAAGACTGCGACGGCAGATCGTCGCCTTCCACGAACCGGACCAATTCGGCGCCTTCTGTTACTTGTTCTCCAACGGAAAACAACACCTCCTCAATTGTGCCGTCTGCCGGCGCCTGGATGGTGTACTCGACTTTCATCGCTTCCATCGCGATCAGTGGAGCACCTCTTTTTACCTTATCGCCGGAGGCAACATGCACGGCGACGATTTTTCCAGGCATCGGCGCGGTTAACTCTCCTTCGTGCGTCTCCGTCCCATGAGTGTGGGTAAGTGGATCGAGCCATTCTAAAGCGGTGTGCTCTCCAGCTTCGAACACGTGGTAGATCGCGCCATCGGAATAAACCTGACCCGAGATCGTTTGCGAGCCGGCGGCCAGCGAGAAATCATTGTCGCGAACGGATTGAATTGAGAGCGAATGCCCGGCTCCAACGGTTTCAAGGTTTATGCCTGAGTGGGTATAGACAATGGTTGCTTCGACTTCCCGGTTATTCACCAGCCAGCGCAGAGCTCTTTTGTAAGAGCTGTTGAGTCGCCAACCTGAAGTTGTTCTCCATGGCGAATAGGGATCTTCGCCATAACTGGTGATCTGTTCGCTCTTTAATAAAGCAGCTGTCGCCAATGCGATCGTTTCGTAGGTTACCTCACTCAGCGAAGCGAGCAGACTGCTTCGGTTACGCTCAATCAGGCCGGTGTCCAAAACTGCTTCAGCGAAATCCGCACAGCGAAGCACTTTTCGCAGGAAAGCGATATTCGTGTGCGGGCCGAGCACAACGAGCTGGTTGAGCGCGCCTTGTGCGCGCAACAACGCTTGACCCCGGTCGTTGCCCCAGACGATCAGCTTGGCGATCATCGGATCGTAGTCTGCCGAAATGGCATCACCTTCCCGGACACCGGAATCAATCCTGGTCAAGATTTGACCGGGTGGTCTGCCTGCCTCGAATTCCACGGCGGCGGGAGTCCGGAGTGTCTTCACTGTGCCGGTAGATGGCATAAAGCCTTTTTCCGGATTTTCGGCGTAGATTCTCGTTTCAATTGCGTGACCGGACAGACTCAATTGGTCTTGGGAAAGAGGCAGCGGAGAACCTGACCCGACCAGCAACTGCCATTCTACGAGGTCTAACCCGGTGACCAACTCGGTAACGGGGTGCTCGACCTGAAGCCGGGTATTCATTTCCATGAAAAAGAAATTGCCTTCCTGATCGACAATGAATTCGACCGTTCCGGCGCCAGCATATCCCACCGCTTGCGCAGCCTTCACTGCGGCCTGTCCCATAGCTGCACGGCGCTCGGGTGTGATTCCTGGGGCGGGTGCTTCTTCGATGATTTTCTGATGGCGTCGTTGGACTGAGCAGTCGCGTTCGAACAGATAAACGCAATCGCCATGGGTATCGGCAAAGACCTGTATCTCGATGTGGCGCGAGCGTGTCACATATTTTTCGATCAATAACCGGTCGTCTCCGAAACTGTTCTTTGCTTCACGCCGGCACGATTCGGCATCCCGGTCAAAACGATCGGGCGCGTCAACGATACGTATTCCCTTACCGCCTCCTCCGGCAGCGGCTTTGATCATGACCGGGTACCCGATGGCAGCCGCTTGCGATTGCAAGAAGTCGAGATCCTGGTTGTTACCGTGATATCCTGGCACGACCGGCACGCCAGCCCGCTCCATTAGATCTTTCGCAGCGCTTTTATTGCCCATCGCACGAATGGCTGAAGCCGGTGGGCCGATGAATGTGATCCCTGCCTTTGCGCACGCAGACGCGAATGCTTCGTTTTCGGCGAGAAAACCGTATCCCGGATGAATCGCCTCGGAGCCGGTGCGTTGCGCCGCGGAAACGATCGATTCAACCCGCAGATAACTTTCGCTTGCTGCGTGGCCGCCTATTCGGACCGCTTCATCGCAGGCTGCGACGTGCTTAGCTCGAGCGTCGGCATCCGAATAGGCAGCGACGGTTTGAATCCCTAAACGCCTGGCGGTGGCCGCTACTCGGCAAGCGATTTCACCACGGTTAGCGATGAGGATCTTGGAAAACATGGAAGAGAGGAGTCAGGAGTCAGAATTCAGGAGCCAGGAGACTTTTTGTTTGCCATCGGTGGAGTGCCTCCTGGCTCCTGGCTGCTGCCTCCTGGCTCCTGCCAGAATGGTCGTCGCTTTTCCAGAAACGCTCTGACGCCCTCCTTTCCTTCATCGGAGGATCGGACCCGAGCGATGCGCTGGGCTGTGTCTTCTAAAAGCGAATCAGAAATTGGTTGATCGACCACTTCTCGTATAAGCCGCTTCGATTCAGCAACCGCATTCGGACTGTTTTGAAGCAACGCGCGAAGAAGCGACTGGACCGTTTCTTCGAGTTTGTCGTTTGGTGCGATCTGATGTACCAGCCCGATCCGACGGGCTTCTCGCGCGTCGAACCGTTCGGCTGTGATCAGGTATCGATGAGCTGCCCGTTCGCCAATTGCACGAATTACATAGGGACTGATAGTTGCAGCAATCAGTCCTAGTTTCACTTCGGATAAGCTGAATCGCGCCGTTTCTGCAGCGATCGCGATATCTGTTACTGCGACCAAGCCGACGCCGCCACCATAGGCGTCTCCTTGGACCTGGGCAATGACAGGCTTGGGGCATGAATAGATGGTGCGGAGCATTATCGCGAGCGCCAGCGCGTCAATTCGATTTTCGTGGTCGGAAAATCCCGCCATTTTTCGCATCCAGTTGAGGTCGGCTCCAGCGCTGAACGACTTGCCGGTAGCTGTGAGGAGAATTGCACGGACATCAGTGCGGGAGCCGATTGCTTGAAAGCTGTCGGTCAACTCGGCGATCATCGTTTCGTCGAACGCGTTATGGACATCAGGTCGATGCAGCTCGACACGAGCAACGAAGTTTGCCACCGAGACCTGGAGGGTTTCATAACTCACGGCGCGAGCATGGCAAGATTGCCCACCGGAGTCCAGTTGGGAGAGTGGAGGTGCGAGGTGAGAAGTGAGAAGTGAGAGGTAGGATGGGAGAGATGGGACTTATGGGAAGGATGGGACGTATAGGACTAATGCGACAAATGGCGCGGATCGGAGCGCAGCAGCGTTTCTCTTGGTCACATAGGTCCTATTGGTCCTATAAGTCCCATTAGTCCTATCCTGCCATTCATTCACATCCGAAACACGCCAAACTTCGTATCGGGGATAGGCGCATTCAGCGCGGCGGAGATGCCGAGAGCCAAAACCATACGGGTATCGATCGGGTCGATGACGCCGTCATCCCAAAGGCGAGCGCTGGCATAATAGGGGTGTCCCTGTTTTTCGTATTGTTCGCGGATCGGTGCTTTGAATTCTTCTTCTTCTTCAACGCTCCATGCGCCACCTTTGGCTTCGATGTTATCGCGCTTTACCGTGGCGAGTACGGAAGCAGCCTGTTCGCCGCCCATGACGGAAATTCGCGCGTTGGGCCACATCCAGAGAAACCGAGGCGAATAGGCTCGGCCGCACATGCCATAGTTTCCGGCTCCAAAGGAGCCGCCGATAATCACAGTAAATTTCGGGACACGCGCGGTAGCGACCGCTGTAACCATCTTCGCGCCGTGCCTTGCGATACCTTCGTTCTCGTATTTCCGGCCCACCATAAAACCGGAAATATTCTGTAAGAAAATCAGAGGGATCTTTCGCTGACAGACCAGCTCGATGAAATGTGTTCCTTTCTGTGCAGACTCCGAAAAAAGGATTCCCTGATTTGCAATGATACCAACCGGGTAGCCGTGCAGGTGGGAAAATCCGCAGACCAGCGTCGTTCCGTAACGGGCTTTGAACTCGTCGAACTCGGAATTATCAACGATTCGCGCAATGACTTCCCGCACATCATACGATCGGCGCGAATCGGCTGGAATCGCTCCGTACAGCTCCTCAGGTTCATAGCGTGGATCAGCTGTCATGCGAACTTCGAGTTGCGCTGGCTTGGTCAGGTTCAGATTCCCGACAATTCTTCGCGCGAGCGCCAGCGCCTGCGCATCATCCTGGGCCAAATGATCGGCCACTCCAGACAAGCGAGTATGCACATCGCCACCGCCTAACTCTTCGGCGCTAACCACTTCGCCGGTGGCCGCTTTAACAAGCGGCGGCCCGCCGAGGAAAATTGTTCCCTGATTTTTGACGATGATCGATTCATCGCTCATCGCAGGTACGTAAGCGCCGCCAGCGGTGCACGATCCCATCACAACGGCGATCTGCGCGATCCCCTGGGCCGATAAGTTGGCCTGGTTATAAAAAATGCGTCCAAAATGGTCGCGATCGGGAAAGACCTCATCCTGATTTGGCAGATTGGCGCCTCCTGAATCGACCAGATAAATACAGGGCAGACGATTTTGCTCAGCGATCTCCTGCGCCCGCAAATGTTTCTTCACTGTGATCGGATAATAGGTGCCGCCTTTGACTGTCGCGTCGTTGCAAACAATCATGCATTCTCTGCCTGAGACCCTACCGATTCCGGTAATCAATCCCGCTCCTGGTGCGGCATTGTCGTACATGCCATACGCTGCTAACTGTGAAAGCTCCAGAAACGGTGTTCCGGGATCGAGCAAGAGCTGGACTCGATCCCGGGGTAGCAGTTTGCCGCGAGCTAGATGCTTTTCTCGCGCCGCTTTGTCGCCTCCCAGTGAAAGCTCACCTACTTTCGCTCGGAGATCGGCCACTGCCTCCCGCGTAACAGCCGCGTTTTTGCGGAAGTCCTCCGAACGCGGATTTAGTTTCGTGTCGAGAACGGCCATGAGAAAACGGACTACGACCTATAGGTCGTATAAGTCATATAGGTCGTATACGTCCCATTCCACGGACTTAGAAGCTTTCCTCGGGTAAAACAATCGCGGGCTCGCCGCCATGGGTTATAGTGTGCGCCAGCCCAGGGGCCGCGGACAGTACATGCTCACCGAAGAACTGGGCGGTCGTGATTTTCGCATTGTAAAACGCGCTGTCGCCCCGTCTCTCTGCAAGCCTGCGACTAGCGGCTACGGCGCCGCGCGCCAGCTGCCAACCGCCGGCAACAATTCCTGATAGCTTGAGGAGCGGAACAGCTCCGACTGCGACCTTCTTTGGATCTGCCTGATAGTTAGCCAGAATGTACTCTACAGCGTCGGACAACGCGTCGATTCCACGCGAGAGCGATTCTCGGATACCGGCCAGCGATTTCCCACCTTTTTCGAGGTCAGCGTCAGTTTTACGCATCTCATTCAATACGGCGCGAATGGTTAACCCGCCTTCACGCACGATTTTCCGGCCGAGAAAATCGTTAGCCTGTATACCGGTTGTCCCTTCATAGATCGTTGTGATCCGGGCATCACGCAGATGCTGGGCGGCGCCAGTCTCTTCGATATAACCCATTCCGCCGTGGACTTGAATCCCGATGCATGCCACTTCCACGCCGACTTCGGTGCTCCAGCCTTTTAGAACCGGTGTCATCAAATCGACAAACGCCATGTAACGGAGCCGTTGAGACGCATCCGGGTGATGCGTCCCCAGATCGCGTGCCGCAGCTACCACGTAAGCTAATGAACGGGTCGCTTCGGTCTGCGATTTCATCAGAAGCAACATCCGGCGCACATCGGGGTGTTCGATAATCCGAACAGATTCTTTTCCGCCGGCCAGATCGCGTCCCTGGACCCGGGTTTTCGCATACTCGAGCGCCTGTTGATAGGCGCGTTCAGCGATTGCGACGCCTTCCAGACCGACCGAAAACCGCGCAAGATTCATCATGACGAACATGTATTGAATGCCGCGATTCTCTTCCCCGACGAGATAGGCTATAGCTCCACCGCGATCTCCATACGAAAGAACGCAGGTAGGACTTCCATGGATGCCGAGCTTGTGTTCTACCGAGAGGCACTGGACATCGTTCCTCGCGCCAAGCGAGCCATCCGGATTGACCATAAACTTAGGAGCTACGAAAAGCGAAATGCCTTTCACCCCAGCCGGAGCATCCGGGGTCCGAGCCAGAACCAGGTGAATTATGTTTTCGCTCAGATCATGTTCACCGAACGTGATGAAAATCTTTTGTCCAAACAGCTTGTACGTCCCATCGGGCTGACGTTCGGCCCGCGTACGTACAAGCCCAAGATCAGAACCAGCTTGCGGCTCAGTAAGGTTCATGGTCCCGGTCCAGCGACCGTCGATCATGTTCGGCAAAAACGTTTTTTTCTGTTCCTCCGATCCGCACAGGGACAAAGCTTCAACTGCACCCTGGGTCAATTGGAAACAAGCGGAGAACGCGAGGTTGGCCGATTTCCACATCTCGTGCACCGGCGCGGTAACCAGCGACGGAACATCGTGGCCCCCGTAATCGGCTCCGAACCCTAGGCGATTCCATCCGAGCTCGGAATATTTCTGGTAAGCTTCCCGGAACCCGGTGGCGGTAATGACATTACCGTCCTTCCATTTGACCCCTTGCTGGTCGCCAGTCTGGTTCAAAGGTGAGAAAACTTCGGAAGCGAACCGGGCGGCTTCCTGAAGAATTGAATCGATCGTGTCTGAATCAGTTTCTTGCCATCCCGGCAACGCAATGACCTGATCGAGGCCCGCCAGTTCGCGCATCACGAACTGCATGCCTTTGAGGGGAGCTTGGTAGGTACTCATACTATAAAAAACGCCGGGAACACCGTCATCGCCGTGAGCGCCGAGAACATTGGGCGCCGGGGGGTGGCGGGGTTTCAGGCATTACAAAGTAAGGATTGTTATTCAGATTAGCTCAGAATTTTAAAAAAGGAAAAGCTTGCCAGAATCCGCTTGTGTCGCAACGCGACAACAAATCTCAGCCAGGGGTAATCCCGCTTTGGCGGGAGTACCCCTGGTACGTTTTGTTTTAGGCGACGCGTCCTGAAAGGATGGCAGAGGCGTTGTTGGCGGTCTGGGCTGCACCGCCTCTAAGCCCTTTTCAGGGCCTGGCCGCCCCTGTTTGTTTTCCAGGGGTTCTCCCGCTGGTGCGGGATCACCCCTGGCTGAGATCTGTTGTCGCTTTGCGACGGGCAGGAATCAGGACGCCATGAGAAAGTGCCGAAACGTCTGTCCTGTCATCCTAGACCGTCTTCGCTCGCTTCAAATTTTCGGCCACCAGCTCTGCTATATCCAGAATCGCCGGAGCACCGGGCTGGGCTGCGCTTACGCTGCTCGCGAGCATCGCTTTACAAAAAGGACAGCCGGTCGCGACGGTTTTGGCACCGGTTTGCTGGGCCTCCTGAAAACGGTTGTCTGCCACTTTCATTGTCCCGGGTTCTTCTTCTTTCCAGAATTGGGCGCCACCGGCGCCGCAACAGAAGCTGTTGTTTCGGTTCCTCGACATTTCCACCAATTGTCCAGGCTGACCGTTCGTCAATACATTGCGGGGTGCGTCATACACACCGTTGTGGCGTCCGAGGTAACACGGATCGTGGTAGGTTACTTTTTGTTCGAGGTTCATTCTCGGAAGCCGCCCCTCGGCGATGAGCTCGCCAATTAGCTGGCTGTGGTGAATCACCCGATACTTGCCGCCCAATTGTGGATAATCATTTGCCAGCGCGTTGAAACAGTGCGGACAGGTGGTGACCACTCGCTTTGGCTCATCTGAATTTTTCGGCGTCAGGACTGCATTCAGAGTCTCAACATTCTCTGTAGCAAGCTGGTAATACAGGTATTCGTTACCTGCTCGTCGAGCGGAGTCGCCGGTGCATTTTTCTTTCTTTCCCAGGATCGCAAAACTCAATTTCGCGTGAGCCATGATCTCTGTAAGTGCCCGTGCGATCTTCTGCGCCGCGGGATCGTAAGCGCCAGCGCATCCGACCCAATACAAAACGTCAAACTCAGGATTTTCATCGACAGTCGGGACTTTCAGATTGGCTCCCGGCCAATCGGCGCGCGCGTCCTGTGCGACACCCCACGGATTGCCTGAGCGTTCCATGCTGCGGAACGCGGCATTGAGCTCCTGCGGGAACCGCCCGGCAGTCATGACGGCGTCCCGCCGAATATCGACGATATCCGACAGTTGTTCGCATCCGACCGGACAAGCCTCGACGCATGCGCCGCAGGTTGTGCATGCCCAGAGGGCGCTTTCATTCAAGACGAAATCCATGACCGGGCGCGAGCTTGGTTCGCCGGCAGCCAATAACGGGCGAACAGCGTTCAGTTCGTATCGCTTGTTGATTTCTATCGCCGACGGCGAAAGCGACTTTCCAGTGGCGTGCGCCGGACAGACATTGGTGCAACGGTTACACTGGATACAGGCGTACGGATCGATCAATTGCGTAAACCGGAACTGCTCAAGCTTCGCGACACCAAATTGCTCAACCGTTTCATCCTCGAAATTGATCGGATCTAGCGTGCCGCTCCCCATCTTGTTTCCGGCGGGATCCCTCCGGTCCATTCCGAGACGGACCGGTGCAACGAAAAGGTGAATATGCTTTGAGCGAACGAAATAAGGAAGAAAAGCGAGAATCAATCCAAGCGATATCCACCAGCCGATGTGCCAAAGAACTATCCGTCCGCCGCCGAACCCGACAATTCGCGCGATAACACTGGCAACCGGCTGCCAGAGATCGGTCTGGCCCGCGGCCGCCAGGGAGCCTCCGGCCCCGAACAATCGAAACCCTACATGTAAAAAGATGAATCCCGCGACGATCATACTGTCGCGCCGGATCCCGCCTTCCTTTACGCCCGGGTGCAAAAGGACCGAATCGTTGAATCGCTGAAGTAATTGATCCTTCTGCACAAACCGGCGCCAAACAAAAAAAACGATGCCGATCAGCACCAGGAAACCCAAAACATCTGCACCGAGCCGATATAGGCCTCCTATGATCGATTTGCTCAGCACGACATCACACTCGATGCCTTCGAAGTCGAATGAGTGTGGCGGGAAAAAGCCTTCGATAACATCAACCAGGTTCACCAGCGCATAAAATGTGAACCCCCAAAAAACGAAGCTATGAAAAAAACCGACGATTGGACGGTTCTTGAAAAC
>JBKPCS010000226.1:0-9828 GCA_046727495.1 bacterium
TCGTTTGGTCGTGTATGGGTGGAGAAGTCGCTTGGAGAAGAGCTACCCAAGCAACCTTAACTTGAGTTTTTATTGCGGAAATTCCTCCATGAAAAATATAATTCTTCCCGGTTCTTCGTGTCCTCCAAAGCCTTGCCAAAGGAGGGCGTGGCGTCGAGCACTTACGATTGTCTCGGCGTTTGTCTTGTGCTTACCAGCAGCGTTAGTCGCTCAGCAATATCAGCAAGCGAATCTGGTTTCAGCTACCTCCGACCCCGACCTCAAGAATCCTTGGGGCTTGGCTAGAGGCACAAACACTTTCTGGTGGGTTGCAGACAACGTGACAGGCGTGTCTACGCTGTACGACGGCTCAGGAGCAAAACAGGTATTGAGGGTCACGATTCCTCATACGCCAGGGACTCCAATCGGCAGTCCTACCGGTATCGTCTTTAACGGGAGTAGCGATTTTGAAGTAACAAGTGGACACCCGGCCCTCTTCATTTTTGTAGCGCTGGACGGCACAATCTCCGCGTGGAACCCCGCCGTGAATTTCACCAATGCAATTCAGAAAGTTCCAGGATCCACCAAGTCAGTGCTGACGGGTGCCACAATCGCGCAGATTGGAGATGATCGGTTTCTTTACGTAGCAGATTTGGAGGCCGGGAAAATCAGGGTTTTTGATACCGACTTCGAGCCGGTTGAACTGGATAAAAAAGCGTTTCACAACGATCATGTTCCGCCGGGGTTTGCTCCATTCAACGTACAGAACATTGGCGGCAATCTTTACGTTGCCTATGCCAAACAGAATGAGTCTAAGACCTTTATCGAATTACCAAGCCTCTCCGGCCAAGGGTTTGTGGATGTCTTTTCCCCCCATGGACGCCTTCTGATGCGACTTCAGCACGGCGATTGGTTCAATGCACCCTGGGGATTGACCCTTGCTCCGAGTGACTTCGGAGCTTTCAGCCACAAGGTCATTGTCGGGCAATTTGGAAGCGGCGAGATCCTGGCGTTCGACGCGGTCACCGGCAAGTTTGAAGGAAAACTCAGGGACCAGAACAATGCAGTCATCAGCATTGGCGGACCGGCGGCCCTTTGGGCGCTGGCCTTTGGCGCTGGAGTGCCAACGTCGGATCCTCTAAATAAACCTGACAATGCGCTCTTTTTCACAGCTGGTCCTAACTTTCCAAACGGTGGACTGTTCGGCACGCTAACGCCCATCGCACAAGATCTAACCCAAGGAAGCGATCAGTAGAGGAACTTCAGTCCGATTCGGAACTTCAGTCCGATTCGCAATCCGCAGTTCGAGAGTCAGGCTGGCCGTAGTTTTTGATGGCGGCCTCGATGATGCGCTGCGCCACGGCGGCCTTGGTGGCGTCACCCCCCTTAGCGACAACCTTACCACAGATTTGGCGATAGCGGGAGGCCGGATCGCCGTGCGCGAAGTCTGTGTGCATGCACCGAATCTTGAGGCAGTAATCCAAAGAGGTAACGATCAAGAGCTCAACAACTATATGTTAGCTGGAAGAGAATCCGGAATGACCGATTTTCAGACCGCTTAGAAAACGGTGCAAAGCATCGTCGATCCTGCCGATTATCAGCTGTTTGGAAAATAAGAAGCCTGCCATTAACCGCACCCGGTATCCTTAAGGGACCGTAACAACTATCTTTCCAATCTGTTCGTTGGACTCCATGTAGCGGTGCGCTTCAACGATCTCCGCGAGTTTGAACGTCTTCGCGATAATCGGCTTAAACGTACCGTCAGCCAGCTTTTCGGTAACGAATTTCCTAGCTCGTGCGGAGCGTTCGGGGTCTATGTTAATTTCAAAGAGTGTATATCCGCGGATGTTCAGTCCTTTACGGATAGCAGGAAACAAAGGGTAGGGCGTCGGTTCAGGGTCTAAAGCGCCATACTCCATAATGGTCGCGCCTTTTCCTGCTGCTTTCGCCAGTGTTTCAAGGCCGGGACCAGCCACCGGATCGAATGCAACGGCGAATCCTTTTCCGCTCGTGATTTCCTCGACTCGTTTAATCAGATCCTCGCTCTTAGTATTGATAACGAAATCGGCGCCGGCGTCCGACAGAGCGTCGCTCTTTGCTTTGTTTCGGGTGGTAGCAATAGAAATTGCGCCAACGGATCTAGCGAGTTGAATCGCGGCCAACCCAACACTGCTGGCCGCGGCCGTAATCAGAAGATATTGATCTTTTTTTAGTCCGCCGAATTCAACTACCCCATAAGCAGTCAGGTACTGCATCCAGATGGATGTTCCTTCGACCGGTGTCAGATTGGCCGGGTAACGAGCCAATGCATGTGCCGGCAGCACGGCATACTCGCCATAAGTGCCGTACTGAGTCATCGAAAAAGATGGAACCGAGCTAACCCGGTTGCCCGGTTTGAGTCCGGTTACACCCGGGCCAACCGCTTCAACGATCCCCGCTGCTTCATAGCCGATCAATGAAGGAAAGGACGGTTGGTCCAGGTACATGCCGGAACGGAACATGACCTCGGCGCGATTTAACCCAATCGCCTCGACCTTCAACAGAGCTTCCCCTTCCTTCGGCTGCGGCTTCGGTAACTCTTCGAGTTTCAATACACTGGCGTCACCGAACTCATGAAATCGGACAATCTTAGGCATGGAGAAATGAGAAATACCAAATAGAAAATAGCAAATAGGAATCGCTAGATATTAGGCTACCGAAAACGCCCTTGTATGTTGCGGATCACCGAGCGCGAGATTTTCCAATAAGGGCGTTCTTTTCCCTTTTGTCGTCCGCGATTCGTTCTAGAGTCTTAGGTATGCCTTCCGCGCTAGGAGTATCGACGGGAACTGAACCGGCCACGGCTCCAGAGGCCGAAAAGAAAGAATCCAAAGACTTCGCTACTCGGTATCGGCGTGTTCGAGCATTCAGCGAAAAGCTCTGTCAGACGCTTAAAGCCGAGGATTGCGTGGTCCAAACAATGCCTGAGGTAAGCCCGACAAAATGGCATCTCGCGCATACCAGTTGGTTCTTCGAGACCTTCATACTGAGAGAAGCGCTGCCGAACTATAAACCGATCCACCCGCAGTACGCCTACCTGTTTAACTCTTATTACAATGCTGCCGGTAAAATGCATTGTCGGCCCAAACGCGGGCTGATTTCCAGACCGACTCTCCAGGAGACACTGGAATACCGGCGTCAGGTTGATGATCTGATGGGCGCATTCTTTGAAAAGCCTGCCCTGGTTGAAAAGTTCGCCCCAAGAATCGTGCTTGGTCTCCATCACGAACAGCAACACCAAGAGTTGATGCTGACGGATATTAAACACGTTTTTTCCGAGAACCCGTTGCGGCCGGTTTTTCGCGAGCGCTCAAGAGTTGCTTCCAGGCCGGTTCCGCCAATGTCGTGGCCGATCTTCCCGGCAGGAGTTTCTGAGGTCGGCTACCAAGGCAGCGGGTTCCATTTTGATAACGAAGGCCCGCGGCACCGCCAGTTTGTCGAATCATTTCAACTGGCGCCCCGCCTGGTCACAAATGGAGATTATCTCGAATTTGTTGAGGAAGGTGGCTACCAGCGGCCGGAGTTCTGGCTTTCGCTTGGCTGGTTCACCCTGAATGAGCAGCGCTGGGAGGCGCCGCTCTATTGGGAAAAATTGGACGGAAGCTGGTCAGTCTTCACCTTAGCAGGTATGCGCGAACTGGATAAGAGTGAACCGGTTTGCCATGTGAGCTATTTCGAAGCCGATGCGTTTGCGCGCTGGGCCGGAGCGCGTTTGCCGACCGAATTCGAGTGGGAGGTCGCGGCGGCAAATCTTCCGTACTCAGGAAACTTTGTGGATGAGGAAAATTTTCATCCAAAACCGCTCGAAGAACTAGCCGCCGGCCAACCACTCGCACAGATGTTTGGCGACGTTTGGGAGTGGACAAGCAGCTCATATTCCCCGTATTCAGGCTACGCGCCTGCGGCCGGCGCGCTTGGTGAATACAACGGGAAATTCATGTGCAATCAGTACGTTTTGCGCGGCGGCTCATGCGCTACCTCGCAGTCGCATATCCGCAAAACTTACCGCAATTTTTTCCCACCTAACGCTCGCTGGCAGTTCATGGGAATTCGCCTGGCCAAAAGCGTAGCCTGACTCGGTCCGTCGTGACCGGCTCGGGAAGCCCTTCTCTTAACAATGAAAGGTCGCAACCACTCTGGCCCCGTTCCGCATGATTTGGAGCCTTCCGCTGCAGCGTTCTTCGACGAGCTTTCCTGTGGCCTATCCCGACATCCGAAGTCTATCGCTCCAAAATTTTTCTACGACGAGATCGGTTGCCAGCTCTTTGATGAGATTTGCGGTCTCGACGAATATTATCTTACCCGTACTGAAATGCGCATCTTGCGGGAAAAAGTCGCCGAGATTTGCGCGTTACTCGGTCCTGAATGCCGTTTGGTCGAGTTTGGCAGTGGCAGCAACGCCAAGACACGGATTTTGCTGGATCACCTCCGCGCACCGGCCGCCTATGTTGCAGTCGATATAGCGCGTGCACATTTATTAAGATCTTCTGCCAGACTTGCACTTGTCTATCCGGAACTCTCCATCACGCCGGTATGCGCCGACTTTACTGCTCCTTTCACTTTGCCGGAGATTCCCTCCACGGTCAGACGGACAGTCGCTTTTTTTCCAGGTTCAACGATTGGCAACCTGGAGCCGGCTGAGGCCGAAGATTTTCTCTGTAGGATTGCGCTTCTTTGCGGGGCGGGCGGCGGACTCTTAATTGGAGTGGACTTGAAGAAAGATTCGCCGACTCTTGAGCGCGCTTACAACGATGCGCGTGGTGTCACCGCCGCCTTCAATCTCAACCTGCTTGGCCGGATCAATCGCTCATTCGATGCCGGAATTCGCAGGGACAGGTTCAAGCATCATGCATTCTACAACGAAGAATACGGTCGGATTGAGATGCATCTGGTCAGCCTGGTCCAGCAGAAGATCCAACTAAACGGTCTGACCTTTTTCTTGGGAGAGGGAGAACACATCGTTACCGAACACTCGTACAAATACTCGGTGGAAGAGTTCGCCCAACTCGCAGAGCGCTCCGGATGGACTGTCAAAAGACTCTGGACCGACCCCGCAAACCTGTTCAGCGTGCAGTATCTCGCGGTCGAATGATTGAACTTGAATCCGTCAGCAGGAAGTTTGGGTCAACAACCGCCCTTCACCAGACGGATCTCTGTTTTGCTACGGGAAAAACAACCGCTCTGATTGGTCCGAGCGGCTGCGGCAAATCGACGATTTTAAGGCTGATTATCGGGTTGCTCGAACCGACTACCGGTACGGTCAGAATTGAAGGTCAGGCCGTCTCCCCCAGCGCTATTCTCTCTCTGCGACGGCGGATCGGCTATGTGATTCAGGAAGGCGGTCTGTTCGCCCATTTGACTGCTGGGCAGAATGTGTTGCTAATGGCCAAGCATTTGCACCAGCCGGCGGAGCAAATGCAGATGCGGCTGCGCGAGCTGTGCGAGCTGACGCATTTTCCCGAGAATGCGCTTACGCGTTACCCGGTCGAACTCTCCGGCGGGCAACGGCAGCGCGTAAGTCTGATGCGTGCCCTGATGCTTCAGCCGAGTGTGCTGCTGCTCGACGAGCCGCTCGGTGCGCTGGATCCAATGGTTCGTGCACGGCTCCAGGACGACTTAAAAGAGATTTTTCAGCGCCTGGGACAAACGATCGTGTTGGTCACGCATGACATGGCTGAGGCTGCCTTTTTTGCCAACTTCATCGTGTTGCTGAACGAAGGACGGGTTGTCCAATCCGGAACGCTCGACGATCTGCGGAACAGGCCTGCTTCGGCTTTCGTCCGTGACTTTCTGCACGCGCAGCGCGGACTCGCGGCAATATGAAATCGCTACTCATGCTTTCGGCGATTTTCGCCTTCTGCTCAACAGCACAGGCCGAAACGATCGTTGTCGGCTCCAAGAAATTCACTGAGTCCTACGTGTTGGCCGAGATTGCCAAGATCGCTTTGCAGAACGCAGGTTTCACCGTCGAACATAAGCCGGGCATGGGCGGCACGATCATTTTGTGGGAAGCGTTGCGCGGAGGCGAAATTGCGCTCTACCCGGAATATACCGGCACAATCGGCGAGGAAATTTTAAAAGCTAAGCAACCGCTGACCATAGACGAGATGCGCGGATTGCTTCGTCAGCAGGGCGCCGGCATGACCGGAGAGCTTGGCTTCAACAACACCTACGCGCTGGTCATGCAGCGGGATCGCGCTGCTAAACTGGGTATCCGCAAGATCAGCGATCTGCGAAGGTATCCCCAGCTCAATATTGGTCTGACCCACGAATTCCTCGACCGTCAGGATGGCTGGACCCCGCTCAGCGCTCGCTACGGTTTACAGATGCAAAACGTGCGCGGGGTCGATCACGCACTTGGCTACGCCGCTTTAGCGAATGGATCAATCGACCTCAAAGACGCTTACTCGACCGATGCCAAGATCGCGGAAAACAACCTCGTTGTCCTCGACGATGATCTCCACTTCTTCCCGCAATACAAAGCCGTGTTTCTATACCGGCTCAACGTCGACCACCGAGCCGTCGCGGCACTGGAAAAACTGGCCGGCATGTTGGACGAAACGCGGATGACGCACCTGAATGCTGAAGCGGAAAGGACAAAAAATTACGCGCTGGCTGCCGCGCTCTACTTCGGAGAAAAACCGCAAGGGATGGCAGGGGAGCTGACCAGGAAAATCGGGCGCTGGATATGGCGGCATCTGGAACTGGTCGGTGCTTCCTTGTTTCTGGCAGTTGTTGTCGGGATTCCGCTAGGTATTCGTGCCAGTCGCCCCGGACCGATTAGCGATTTTATTCTCGCCGCCACCGGAGTGATTCAGACAATTCCGTCGCTCGCCTTGCTCGCCTTACTGGTACCACTCCCATTCTTCGGCATCAGCGCGGTAACCGCGATTTTTGCGCTGTTTCTATACAGCCTTTTACCAATTGTCCGGAACACTGCGACCGGGCTCCAGGATATCCCGACGGCTGTTCGCGAGTCGGCGGCCGCTCTCGGGCTAGAGCCACAAGCGCAGCTTTGGAAGGTTTTCCTGCCGCTCGCCTCGCGCACAATTCTGGCAGGAATAAAGACCAGTGCGATCATAAACGTTGGCACTGCCACACTGGCCGCGCTCATCGGTGTTGGCGGGTTGGGGGAGCCGATCATCAGCGGTCTGAATCTCAACGACTACAGTACGATTTTACAGGGCGCAGTTCCCGCGGCCCTGCTCGCGTTGTTGGTGCAGTTTGTTTTCGATGGGCTGGACCGCGTCATCATCCCAAGAGGCTTGCGCCTCAAACAATGAGGAATTGATCGTTGTTTTTTGCGATTTGGTATCTGTCATCGCAGGAAAATGCCGGGGCTCGTTGGGCGTCGCTCGAGGCGGTGCGGCGATGGAAGGTGTTGGAGCAACTCCTTTCATTGTTGGGGGCGTTACGAACTTGTGACTTGACCAAAGCTTGCGCCGGGTCGCAAGCTGTTCATGCGCGAAGTCCGGCGCGCAAATTTTGTTAGGCAGCTTGATCCGAAGTTCCTCATCCACTTTCCCCCGGTAACCGAGGAGCTGATTAGTTAGCTCCCATAACTCTGGAACATGGCAGCACCACAGCACTATGATGCGGTGATCATCGGCGCCGGGCAGCCCGGCGTTCCCCTGGCACGCGCTCTGGCCCAGTCGGGACGCACGACGGCGCTGATCGAGCGCGAACATGTAGGCGGTACGTGCATCAACAAGGGATGCACTCCCACCAAGACGATGGTCGCCAGCGCGCGTGTCGCCTATCTCGCTCGCCGGGGCGCCGACTATGGTGTTCATACCGGTCCTGTAACCGTCGATCTGATCAAGGTCCGGCAGCGTAAGCGCGATATCGTCGCCAGCTTCCGCGGCGGCATCGAGCGACGGTTCAAGCAGATCGATCGTCTTGTTCTCCTCGCGGGCGAAGCATCCTTCACCGCTCCGAAGTCACTCGACGTCCGCCTCAACACCGGTGACCGAGTGGCGCTGACCGCGGATCTGATCTTCATCAACACTGGTACACGCTCCGCACGGCCATCCTTAACCGGCCTCGATGATGTACCGGCGCTCGACTCGACCAGCATCATGGAGCTCGAAAGTGTACCGGAGCATCTGCTGGTGCTCGGTGGAGGCTATATCGGACTCGAATTCGGCCAGATGTTTCGCCGCTTTGGCAGCCTTGTCACCATCGTCCAGCGCAGCGGTCAGCTCCTTGGACGGGAAGACCCAGAGGTCGCGGAGGCGGTAACCACGATCCTGCGCGAAGATGGGATCACGGTGCTGCTCGATACGCTCGCTCTCCGGGTGCGGGCTGACCACGACGAGGTCGAGCTTGATGTAAAAACCAGCGAGGGCGAACAGACGCTGCGCGGAACCCATCTGTTGGTGGCGACCGGCCGCACGCCGAATGTCGAGCGGCTCGGCCTCGAGAACGCCGGGATCGAAACCGACAAACGCGGCTTCATCAAGGTCAACCAACGTCTGGAAACGAACGTGCCCGGCGTATATGCGCTTGGTGAAGCTAACGGTGGACCCGCTTTCACCCATATGGCGTATGACGACTTCCGTATTATCCGCAGCAATCTGCTCGAAGGAATCCCGGCTACCGTCGCCGGGCGCCTGGTGCCCTACACCATGTTTATCGATCCGCAGTTGGCGCGAGTCGGGTTGAGCGAGCGGGAGGCACGCGAACAGGGGCACGATGTCCGCGTGGCAACCATGCCAATGAGTTACGTCGCACGCGCGTTGGAGGTTGACGAACCCCGCGGCTTTATGAAGGCGGTGGTTGACGCGGATACTAAGCAGATTCTCGGTTTCACCATCCTCGGCTTAGAGGGCGGTGAGCTGATGGCAATGGTCGAGATCGCCATGCTGGCCAAGTTGCCCTACACCGTCCTGCAAGACGCGATCTTTGCTCATCCCACGCTGGCAGAGTCGCTCAATAACTTGTTCGCTACGATCTCATAAATTCCGGCCATTCCCTACCGAGCCAAGACGAGTGACCACAAATGTTCCGGCTATGGCAACAGAAAATCTGACATACGAGAAAGAGATCACTGCACTTCTGGTGATCGATCCGTATAACGACTTCATTTCCGAGGGAGGCAAAATATGGGACCGCCTGAAGAGCGTGGCGGAAGCTAACAATTGTGTTCCTAATATGTTGCAGGTCATGAATGCGGCGCGAATCGCAGGGTTTCGCGTTTTTTATGCGCTACACCATCGATACCGTCCGGGCGACTACGAGACTTGGAAGTACATTACGCCTATCCAAAAAGCAGCGTGGAAGCGCAAGAGCTTCGAATACGGTACGTGGGGTGGCGAGCTCCGTGCAGGGTTCGAGCCTAAGCCAGGCGACATTGTCGCAATGGAGCATTGGGGTTCCAGTGGATTTGCCAACACCGATCTGGATCTGCAGCTTAAAAAACATGGCATCCATAAGCTCATCGTGATCGGGCTCATCGCACATACCTGCATCGAAGCGACCGTTCGCTATGCCGCTGAGCTCGGCTACGAGGTCACGGTGGTAAAAGACGCAACGGCCGATTACTCGGATGAGGCGATGCACGCCGCGCTCGACGTCAATCTTCCCAACTACGCCAGTGCTATTGTCACCACAACTGAGATCGTCGGCTCGATCTCTTCTCTCTAAGATTATGCGTCCAGATATTATTCCAGGAGTTGCCTTCCCAGACTACGAGCTTTCTGATCATACCGCGAAACGGCGCAAGCTTTCTGAACTGCAAGGACAACATCCGATGGTTCTCGTGCTGAGCCGCGGCGGGTTTTGTCCCAAGGATCAGAGGCAGCATGAAGG
>JBKPCS010000227.1:0-18311 GCA_046727495.1 bacterium
CGTCGGCAGCGTCAGATGTGTATAAGAGACAGGAATGTAGAGGGCGAAATCGGGCAAGAACCATTCATTGTATACAGTGGCGACCTTCTTACCGATGTATCGATCGACCGTCTCATTGATGACCATTTCCGTATGGGCAACGACGTTACGCTGGCGCTCCGATCGACCGGGCCTTCGAAAGTCGCTTGGGACGCGAAAACCAGACGGGTGGTCGATTTGCTGGACGTATTTGGCCGATCCGATGCTGATCGATTCGATTTTGCCAATATATCGATCTGGAGTCCCGCCGTCTTTTCCAGAATCCGCGCAGGGACGGTTACCTCGTTTATCCCGATCGTTATTGAATGGATGAGGACGGGCGGTCAGATCGGTGGGGTGGTGCTGGAAGACGATCAATGGTTCAACATTGGTGACCGCGAACAATATCTGAATGTTCACCGTCGAATTCTGAGTGGCGGCTGGAAACCGGCCTACTTGGATGACCGGCGGTGGCCTGTCCAAATTGAAGAATCAGCGCAAGTTTTTCCTTCGGCTAGGATCCATGGTGGTTCTTACGTCGGCACCGAATGTCGTGTCGGCGACCAAGCTTTGTTGCGTGATTCGATTCTGTTACCTTATTCTTCGGTTGCTCCCGGCGCGATTCTTGAATCTTGTATCGTCGCCGGAACCAGTGTGAACGCAGGACGGCATGATCACATCGATTTCGTATGAGCGACACTGCACTAGACCAATGGATCACCTGGACACGAAGCCTGTTTCCCGAATACGCGGAATCCAATATTGAAATTGTGCTGCTCGAAAAGGGAGGCGGACAGCGTCTCTACTATCGGATCCGATTCAATGGGACGGACTCGGTCATTCTGGTCAAATACAATCCAGACAGAATCGAGAATCTCCGGTTCGTCGCGATCGCAAATTTTCTCAACGAGATCGGCGCCAACGCGCCTCGTATTTTTCATCACGATGCCGAACGCTGCTTGATCTGGACTCAGGACCTGGGGGAAGAGGATCTTTGGCATCATCGGAGTGAGCCATGGGATGTCCGAGAACGTCATTATCGAGCCGCGCTGGATCAAGTCAGCATCCTGCATCGTGTCGATCAGTTGCGCGGAGCGGGACTCCGTTTGCAGCCAGGTTTCGATGAAGGGCTGTATCGTTGGGAACAAAACTATTGCTTCGACAATTGCTTTGGCCGCTGTTTTGGGCTCACTGAAACGCAGCTTGCACCGGTGCGGTCTCACGCTGCGTTTGGGAAATTAGCTAAGGATCTCGCAGCCTATCCTCGAGCCTTCATTCATCGGGATTTCCAATCCCAAAATATTATTCTACACAACAACGAGGCGTACCTGATTGATTTCCAAGGGATGCGCCTGGGTCTGCCTCAATACGATCTCGCTTCAGTCCTATATGACCCTTACGTTTCACTCACCGAGGAGGAGCGCTGGACGCTAGTCGGTTATTACTGGGGCAACAATCGCGGCGATCTAAGCCTCGACGAGTTCAAAGTGATTTATCTGAAATGCGCTCTGCAGCGCTTGATGCAGGCGCTCGGTGCGTACGGATTCATTTCTCTGGTCGGAAAAAAACCGGAGTTTTTGCGACATATTGAGCCTGCAAGAAAATCGCTGATCGCAGTTGCGTCCTCGTTGGAGGAATTTAGGTTCTTCGCAGGCTTCCTCGCTGAACTTCCGCAACTCAGTGTACCGCCTCGCGTATGATGGTGATACGCGAGGTGAGACACCAACCCCCGAACTATGGAACAACCACAAACGGTCATGATCGAAAATCTCGATCCGTACATCGGACGATACCCGATTAAGCGGGTCGTTGGACAGGAACTGGCAGTTGCCGCCGACATTTTCAAGGACGGGCATGATCAGCTCGCAGCGGTATTGAAATGGCGAAAAAAAGGTAAGTCCGAGTGGTTCCAGAGTCCGATGCGCCCGACCACGAATGATCGATGGGAAGGAATCTGCCATTTCTCTGAAAACGCCCCCTACGAGTTGACCATTGAAGCCTGGCAGGATGACTTTCGTTCCTGGCAGGTCGAATACGAAAAGAAATTCGCCGCGGGCATCACCAATTTGTCCACCGAGCTGGAAGAAGGCGCAGCGCTAGCCGAAAAAGCGGAGGCTCGCGCCGGTCGTTCCCACGACAAAGAGCGTTTGCAGAGCTTTGCCAAGCAACTGCGAAACGCTGATATCCAAACGGGGGCACAATTGGCAAAGAATCCGGAATTTATGGGCCTGATGACAGCCTGGCCGGATCGCTCCTTGAGCACAGAGTTTCGCCCCTACGTGGAAATTACCGTGGACCGATCTGAAGCTCTTTTTGCAGCTTGGTACGAATTTTTTCCGCGGTCGGCCGAAGGAAAAGCAAACGAAGGGTCAAAATTTCGCGATTGCCTGGCTCGGATTGACGATGCGAAAGCGATGGGGTTCGATGTCATTTATTTTACGCCGATTCACCCCATCGGATTCACTAACCGCAAGGGGAGAAATAATTCTGTCACCTGCGAACCGGGTGAACCGGGTGTTCCTTACGCGATCGGCAGCCAGTTTGGGGGACATAAAGCGGTAGAGCCGGAACTCGGGACGCTGGAAGACTTCGATTGGCTGGTAAAAGAAGTACACGCCCGCGGCATGGAAATAGCCCTCGACTTTGCGATCAATTGTTCTCCGGATCACCCTTACGTTAAAGAGCATCCTGACTGGTTCTTTCATCGTCCCGATGGCTCGATCAAGTACGCGGAGAATCCGCCTAAGAAGTATGAGGATGTCTATCCGCTGAATTTCTACAACAAAGACTGGAGAGCCCTCTGGGAGGAGATGAGAGACATCCATCTCTTCTGGGCGCAGCACGGTGTCCGCATTTTTCGAGTTGATAATCCTCACACAAAGCCGGTGGCATTCTGGGAATGGCTGATTGCTGAGGTCCAGAAGCAGTTTCCAGATACCATTTTTTTGTCAGAGGCGTTTACCCGGCCAAAGATGATGAAAGCGCTCGCCAAGGCTGGGTTTACCCAGTCGTACACCTATTTTACCTGGCGCAACACGAAATGGGAACTGGTCGAGTATCTGACTGAATTGACCCAGACGGACATGAAGTACTATTTCCGGGGCAACTTTTTCACCAATACTCCTGATATCCTGCCTTTCTTTCTTCAGAGCGGCGGACGCCCCGCCTTTCTGATTCGGGCAGTATTAGCGGCCACCTTAACTACCGTTTATGGGATCTATAGCGGATTCGAATTGTGCGAGAACGTCGGTGTCTCAGGAAAAGAAGAGTACCTCAATTCAGAAAAATATCAGTTCAAGGAACGCGACTGGAACGCGCCTGGGAACATCAAGGAATACATCACGAAGCTAAATCAGATCCGCCAAACCAATCGTGCGTTGCATGAATACGAAAACCTCAGGTTTCACACTGCGGAAAATGAACAGGTGTTGTTCTACTCAAAAGCAACCGAAGGATTGGACAATGTCGTGCTGGTTCTAGTGAACCTGGATCCGTTTAACACGCAGAGCGCATTTGTTTACGTTCCAATCGAGGATTTTGGCATTAGCGAATCTGACCCCTATCAGCTCCATGATTTATTAACAGACGAAAAGTTTGTCTGGAAGGGGAGACGCAATTTCGTCATGTTGGATCCGCATAATCGGCCCGCGCACATCTTCAGGGTTCGCCGGCTGATGAAAAGGGAAGGCAGCCGCCTCGTCTTTGCTTAGATAAAACATGAAGAAAAAGCCTGTCTGGGTCGTATTAGCGATTGCTCTGCTCCTATTCGGATGCGGTAAGTCAAAGCAACAAGCCATCGAAGAGATAGGCCGGCTCAATCTGAAGTTTTCAACCGATGATTTTGTGAAGTCGGTTGAAAACGGTGACAACAAAGCAGTCGCTCTCTTTTTTCAAGCCGGGATCGATGTCAACGCGCCGAATAGCGACGGGATCACCGCGTTGATGGCTGCATCCCAGTTGGGACGCGTGGATATTGTCAATAAGCTATTAGATCTGAAAACCGATCCGAATATCGCAAGCAAAGACGGCCAGACAGCGCTGATGTTAGCCTCGGCCAATAATCAATTACCGGTCGTTCAGGCTCTTCTGAAACACAATGCGGATCCGAATCTGACGGATCACAGCGGTTGGACCGCTCTGATGAAAGCTGTCTACGCCGGTAACTCCAAATGCGTGGAAGCGCTCGCTGACCGATCCCGACAAGAAGTGAACCGTGGACTACTGGTAGCAGCGCTGATGGGACATCAGGATACCGCAAAAACCCTGCTCGACTATGGCGCGGAAGTCGATACGCATGCGGACGACGGCCGGACACCGCTGATGTTCGCGGCAAGTAAGGGTAATAAGGACTTGGTCGCTTTTCTGCTTAAAGCTGGAGCGGATCCTTCGCTGACCGATAAGACCGGAGCCAACGCGGCTGCTATTGCCAAGGCAAAGGGTTTCGCTGATGTCGCCGCAATCCTTGAGCAGGCGCCGCAGCCTGCCGGAGGAAAGCAGCAAGCTAGTGCTGGCAGGAAGGATGCAAATAAACCCGAAGCGCCGGCGGGGCCGGTGACTGGCACCGGTGGAACAGTTGCTTCTGCTAAACCCTCGACCGGCTCTGTCGAGCCGACCGGTTCCATGTCAGATGCAGAAGTGCTCGGGCTGCCGCCGCCAAAAGTGACTCCCGACAGCAGGAGTCAAGGCACCGAAGGAGGCCAACCGTCCGTGCTTGAGATTAAGGAAGCATTCCTGCCAGTAACGCTCGCCGAGGTCAGCGGTAAACGCGCCAAAATCCAGCCTTCTGAAGGGGAGGCTTATTTTGTTTCTAGCGGAGACCAATTGAAAGGCTTGAGCTACAGAGTCTTGGATATCGAAACGCGCAGCACCGAAGACAAAGATGGCAACCCTGTTGATGCTTCGGTGGTGAAGCTTAAGAATACGAAGACCGGCGAGACGATATCGTTGATCAAAGGGATCCCCGCACAAGAGCGCGGCTCATATGCAATCCTTGCGGCGGCAGACCGGACACTTAAAGTCGAAGCAGATCAGAGTTTCAATCTGCCGGGAGACACGAGTCACACATACAAAGTGGTCGATATTCGGCCCAACCAGGTTGTCATCAGGTGTCTGGAAGATAATCGCGTAATTACCCTGCAAAAGAGATGAAGATTCCTCTCGAAGATCTATTTGAAGATATTGTCGGCAAGGCGCAGCGCGGGCTTCAGATTAGCGATCAGGAGCTGAGCCAGAAAAGCCAGTTGAGTGCCGACCAGTTGCGTGCACTCAAGAATGGTGCCGGTGATCCTAAACGGATCGAACCCGTGGCGAAGGCACTTGGACTTGACTCCAAGGCGTTACAGGAGAGTTATCAAAAGTCGTGGTATCCAAGTGCTGTATATCCGATCGCAGGTATTAAGCAGTTCAACACTCCGCTGATGGATATGACTGTGAATTCCTATTTGGTCTGGGATCCTGCGACTAATGAGGCCGCCGTATTCGACACCGGAGCCGATGCCAGCGATATGCTCGCCTTTGTCAAATCCGAAGGGCTGACAGTGAAGTATGTCTTTCTCACGCATACTCATTCGGATCATGTTGCCGATCTGGGCGCGATCGTGAAAGAGACGCGCGCCGAAGTGTTCTCTCCGGCTTCCGAACGGCTTGCCGATACCAAGGCTGTACGGGAAGGAGATCAGTTCCGGCTCGGGAGCCTTCGAATTGAAGTCAAGTTAACCAACGGCCATTCACCTGGCGGCACATCCTATGTTGTCCACGGTCTCGAAACGCCGGTGGCGATAGTCGGTGATTCACTGTTTGCCGGGTCAATGGGAGGCGCGCCGAACGAATACCAGAAAGCTCTCCGGAACAATGAAGAAAAACTTCTTACGCTTCCCGAGAACACTCTGATCTGCCCGGGACACGGCCCATTAACGACGGTAGCCAACGAGCGTGTCCACAATCCGTTTTTTGCGAAGTAAGCTTTGGCGGATAGTCCTTTCGTCAACTTTAGGAAGGTCGAGCTAGAAGATCAATCCGCCAATGGCGTGGGGCGTTGAGGTTGGCCCAGAAGTCGCGTCGCGAAGCAACGACAGATCACAGTTAGGCGTCATCCCGCCTTGACGCACGCACATCGGCTTAAGAATCTTAATAAGGTTGCAGTCACGCGCTGAACCGGTCGAGCTAGAAGCTCAGCCCATGATGAAGCTGGAAGCTTCGTCAGAATCCTACGGATTCATCCTCACTCACGGAGCCTCGCGATAAATCGCGAGACTCGTTGCCGACTGAAGATTCCTTGCTGCATGCCGCGCGTGCCTCCGGTTCAACCCGATGGCCAGCGGCATCCCGGCGCAATCTATCACTGCAATGGTCGCCAGCGCCGCGGCAAACGCATAGCCGTATCCAGTCCCGTCCTCTCGCGATCCTAGCACCACGAAAAATACGCTTCCGATTCCTGCCACACCAAATGCCGCGCCGGTCTGCAGCACGGACATCACTGCACCGGCCGCGAGTCCCGCTCTTTGCGGTTCAATCTCAGCCAGCACAATCCGCACTGTCGACGGCTGAAGAAACCCCTGCCCGAAGCCGGCGATTACCAGGCTAAGATAAAAAATGGTTCCTGGCCCATGGCCAGATGATATCCAAATCGCGATCGTACCAAATCCGATCATAACGAGGCCGAAGCCGATATTCAGTATGGCGTTGCCTGCTCTTTGATAGAGATCTGATGATCGAAGCGTGCCTATCAAAAAGCCAAGCGTGTACGGTAGAATCCCAAACCCGGAAGCGAGCGCCTCCATTTCAATCCACTTTGGAGGTAAATTCCGAAAGTGAGAAAGAAAGCGCTCATGCAATAGAAGAGAAACGCTAGCGCCAACCCGACGGTGACGGTCGAATTTTTGAATAGTTGAAGATCGATCAAGGGCTCTCCGCCGGCGCGAGCTACTTTATTTTCGACGGCAACGAATAACGCAAGGATCGGTATGCTTGCGCCGAATGAAACAACCGTCCATGCCGGCCAGCCAGCTTCTCGTCCTTGCGTTAGCGGATAAATGATCGAACCGAGAAGCAGAGAGAGAAGCAAGACACCGATCAGATCGATGCGCACACGACGCGAAAGTCGAGTCTCGGGCAGAAATTTGATGGCTCCCGCAATCGCAAAAAGTCCAATTGGCACGTTGATGAGGAAAATGCTCTGCCAAGTGAATCCAAAAGGCTTCCACGTAATAAGCGCGCCTCCCAAGAGCTGACCAAGCACCGAGGCCAGGCCGAAAACAGCGCCATACAGCCCGATTGCTTTAGGTTGTTCAGCGGTTGAAAACAGGTTCCGAATGGTGGCCAGCACTTGGGGCGCCAACACCGCAGCCGAGACGCCCTGGAGCACACGTCCTGCGACTAGGATCGCGGCCGTTGGCGCAAATCCGCAAAGAACCGAAGACAAAACGAAGCCGGATAATCCGGTGATGAACATCCGTTTGCGGCCATAAAGATCGCCTAGCCTTCCGCCGGTAATTAAAAGACAGCATAGGCAGACGCGTAAAAAGAAATGATGAGTTGCAGCTCTCCGCCCGTCGCACTCATCCCGTCTCGAATCGAGCGTAGCGCCAGATTAACAATAAAAAAATCTAGTGGCGGCAAAAACGCGCCGATCAAAAGGACCAGCATCGCAGCCTTTCGCGACGTGTTTGTAGTAATTTGCATCGATTTTACAGCGCCACCTGGATGCTCCGCACGCCTTGGTGTTTGATTGCAGAGCTAAGAGCTGTTTTGGCGCCACACAATGATTGCTTGCGCCGCCCAGGGGTTCGCTACGCTCACCCCTGGTACGTCCCCCAAAAACGGCCCATCCTGAAAGGATGGCAGAGGTGTCGCAGGACCGACTGACGTGATCCGAGCACTTGCTAAAACGCGCGCGGTGCTTGCGAATCGTGAACCTGCCACATCCACGAGGTTGCGCTGCGCGACTCTGCCGATTACCGACACTTCGACCTTGCGATCTGGCCATCTTTCTTTTGTCGCGCATGCCCGACATACGCCCGGAGTGCACTCTGATTGTGCTGTCGAACCAATTTCTCTACCCGGTCGGCATTGCCGCTCCGGATGGCGCTAAGGATCTGCCAGTGTTGCTTCTGAGCAATCGGCAAATGATCGACAAACACTTCCTTTAAGAAGTGTCGATGGAGCCGATCCCAGTGATCGAGCACTTTTGCAATGAGACTCGCGATGAGTGGTGTGCTGGCGTGCGCACAAATGAATTCATGGAAATGACGGTTCTCTTGCGACCACGCCTCAGCATCCGAAGTCAGCGCATCCATGCGGGCCACGATCGCTTCGAGCTGATCAAGTTCTGCCGAGTTTAACTGTCGACAAGCGATCCGGCTGCTCGTCACCTCCATCGCCTCGAGCAGGGTGAACACTTCAACAATTGATTCTGCCTTGATCTCCGCTACTCGCGCACCGATAAACGGCTCAAACACAACATATCCGTCGGCGTGAAGCTGCTGAAGCGCCTCGCGAACCGGTATGGTGCTGACTCCCAAATTCTCCGCCAGATCGTCGATTACTAATCGAGCGCCTGGCGCAAATTCCCCGTTTAAGATTGCTCCTCGAATCTCAGCAACAACCAGATCTTTTTTGCTACGTACACCGGTCAGACGTTTCATTCGATCGCTGTAGCCGGATAGTCCGGCGAGGCTGGGAGCATTTATTTCTTAGTTTCCGCCGAGGGTTTCTTCGAACCGTTTCTTGATCAGTTCGAGCACTCTATCTCCAGGTAGTTGCCAAAGCTCTTGATTAAAGATTTCGACTTCGATCGGGCCATGAAACCCTGCCTTTCGGACCATCGCTGCCATCGCTGCAAGCTCGATGTATCCGTCTCCCATAAGCCCGCGGCCATTCAATATGTCCGGGATTGGGAGGATCCAGTCGCTTATATGAAATCCAAGGATCCGGCCCGCCGCGCGTTCAACTTGATTTTCCAAGTCGGGATCCCACCAGACGTGGTAGGCATCGATCACCACTCCTACTACTTCTCGAGGAAAAAGGCCGGCTAGATCATTTGCCTGCGCCAACGTAACAATCACCGATCGATCCGCCGCAAACATCGGATGCAGCGGCTCAATTGCTAATCGAACGTCTCGTGCCGCCGCGTAGGGGACCAGCTCCACAATCCCTTCTTCTACCATTCGACGGCTGGCCGATAGCCCCGTTTTCCGGATTCCGCCGCACACCAGCACCAACAATGGAGCGCCAAGCATAGCCGCTTCATCGATTGCCGTGCGATTGTCTTCAAACCGCTGCTGGCGCTGTTTGTCATCGTCGTAAGGAAAGAACCCGCCTCGACAAAGGCTGGATACTTTGAGTCCAGCATTCGCGATAAGTTCTTTCGCTCTTTCGATTCCGACTTCGTGTACGCGATCTCGCCACAAGCCAACATGTGAAATGGCATGTTTGTGGCAGCCCTCTACGAGCTGTTCCAGGGTCATCTGCCGTACCGAATAATGATTAATGCTGAGCCGTGCGTGCGCTTTCATTCATTACATTGCCCCCGCTAGCGCTAGAAACCGTTGCATTCGCTCCACCGCGAGCTCTCGATCGAGGAGCAATCCGGCCTGGTCTGCCAGAATAAAAAGCCGGCTTACATGCGCGACCGACCTCGCAGATTCCATTCCGCCGATCATTCGAAAATGTGCCTGCAGGCCGTTCAAATAAGCCAGAAAAACTAACCCCGTTTTGTAGTGGTAGGTCGGCTCCTGAAAGATGTGACGGGCTAACGGCACGGTAGGATTCAAAATCTGTAGGAACCCGTCTCGATCGCCTCGATCCAACGCGCCGAACGCGGCCGATGCAGCCGGCGCAATCGCATCAAAAATCCCGAGGAGCGCATGACTGAAACCTGCTTCATCCCCGAGGATCAACTCCGGATACGAAAAATCGTCTCCGGTCAATAGCGCGATTCCAGGTGGAAGCCTTCGCCGGATTCCAATTTCTCGGTCCTTGTCCAGAAGCGATATTTTTACTCCGGCGATTTTGCTGGCTAATGCGTTGAGCAGGGTCAAGAAATTCTCCGTCGCTATGTCCAGGTCGGTTGAGCCCCAATAACCGGTCAGCGCTGGATCGAACATCGGACCGAGCCAGTGCAAGATCACACGATCTTTGCACGACCCAACGATTTCGCTGTAGACCTGTTGGTAGTCGTCAAATGAGCGAGCAATCGCGGTCAGCGATCTGCTGGCCATAATAACGACTTGCCCGTTCCATTGTTCAATCCAATCGCATTGCTCGTCGTAGGCGGCGGCCACGTCCGACAATGACTGAGGATTGGAAAGCTGATCTGTGCCTGCGCCGCAAACGATCTGATGCTTCCCACTCGATGCCGCGAGGCAAGAGCGACGGATCAGCTCTTTAGCGGCGGTCCAGTCGAGTCCCATGCCGCGCTGGGCCGTGTCCATTGCTTCAGCTACTCCAAAACCCAGCGACCAAAGATGTTCACGAAAACGTAATGTTGCCTCCCAATCGATGTTGGCCGGGATTCCTAATCCATTTTCCGCCAACGGATCAGCGACCACGTGCGCTGCTGCGTAGGCAGTCCGGCAATGAAACTCTGAAACCGTGGCGAACGCTCTCCTCGGTTGCAGCGTGTATTCGGTTAGATCTCCGTTGCCAACTGGCAGCCGAATCGAGTTGGTCTTCATTTATAGGGTCCAAAATAATTAAAAGTGCCGGCGCGCGCTGGTTGGTCGAGCTAGGAAGCTCAATCCGCGGTCAAGCTCGGAAGCTTGTCCGCTGAAGGTTTCAGCGTGAGGGCGGCAGACAATCCTCCAGGATTGATCGCGCCGTTGGCGGATTGACCTTCCAGGTCGACATTTTTGGGCATCGCTCACCCCTGGCTGTGATCTGTCGTCGCTTCGCGACACGCTCATAACGGCTCTAGATCAACCCAGCGCCGTTCCTTCCAGGATTGAAGCGCTGCTTCCGCCAATTGCACACCTTTAGCTCCTTCCAGAAGTGTGTACGGAAACGGTGCACCTTCTAAAATGTGCCTGAGAAACATCTCCCATTGGGCCTTGAACCCATTCTCGAAGGTCTCGTTCTCCGGTATTTCCCGCCAGTCAGCAAAGAAATCGTGCGTGTTCGGTACATCCGGGTTCCAGACCGGCCGGGGCGTCTGGACCCGGTGCTGGACCTTGCAATTCCGCAGCCCCGCAATCGCGCTCCCATTCACGCCATCCACTTGAAGGCTGAATAGCTCATCCCGGTAGACCCGTACACACCAGGAGGAATTGATTTGCGCAACAATACCGTCTTTCAGTTGGAAGAGCGCATACGCGGCATCATCTGCCGTCGCATCATACTGATGACCTCTTTCGTCGTATCGCATCGGGATGTGGCGCGCGCCGATTGCGCAAACGCTTTCTACCGGACCGAAGAGATTGTCGAGCACGTAACGCCAATGGCTGAACATATCGAGAATGATGCCGCCGCCATCTTCTGAACGGTAATTCCAGGAGGGACGCTGAGCCGGCTGCCAATCTCCTTCAAAAACCCAGTACCCGAACTCGCCGCGCACCGAGAGGATTTTTCCGAAAAAACCACTTTCGATCAGATGCTTAAGTTTTCGCAGCCCTGGCAAAAACAACTTATCCTGCACAACTCCATTCTTGATCGCGGCCCTGGTTGCCAACCGGCTTAGTTCGAGCGCCGTAGCTAAATCTTCGGCAACCGGTTTTTCGCTATAAACATGTTTACCGGCTGCGATTGCTGCCTTCACAGCGGGAGCGCGTTCGCTGGTAACCTGAGCATCGAAGTAAATGGAGACATCAGGGTCGGCCAGAACTGAGTCGAGATTCGTAGTCCAACGATTCAACCCGAACTCCTCGGCCAACGCGCGGACCCGGTTTTCATTGCGGCCGACCAAAATGGGTTCGGGTTGCACCATCTCGCCGTTAGAGAGGGAAAGCCCGCCTTGTTCGCGGATAGCGAGTATAGATCGAACCAGATGCTGGTTACGTCCCATGCGTCCGGTAACGCCGTTCATGAGGATGGTGAGGGGGCGGGTATGCATTTGTCGGTTAAACCGGCTTGACCATATATCATATATGATCTACCAAAAGCAAGGAGTCTCTGTTCTCGGGCAACCACGGTAACGTTCGGACCTCCCCAAAAAATGACTACTCCCCTCCGCATCGCTGTAGTCGGTTCAGGGATCGGCGCACAACACGTCCAGGGCTATCAAGCCGCTCCAGAACTTTTTCAGGTCGCCGCCGTCTGTGATATCGATCCTCAACGCGGGTCAGCGCTCGCCCAAAAATATGGTATCCGGGAATCGTTAACCGATTTTTCCGCGCTGCTCCATCGGCCCGATGTCGACGTTGTGGACCTATGTACTCCGCCCTATCTGCATTTCCAACAGATCCTTGATGCTCTTGACTCCGGAAAAGATGTGATATGCGAAAAGCCGATCACCGGCAGCCTGGCCGAGCTGGACCGATTAGAAGAGGTCACCGCCAGGACCGGCAAGCTGGTCATGCCGATTTTCCAGTACCGCTTTGGTCGCGGCCTGCAAAAGCTTAAACTCTTGGTTGATCGCCAGCTGACAGGCGACGCCTTCGTTTTCAATGTCGATATCGCCTGGTGGCGATCATCTGACTACTACGCAGTGCCATGGCGCGGCAAGCGCGCCACTGAGTTAGGCGGTGCGCTCCTTAGCCAGGCTAGTCATGCATTAGATATGATTTTCTACGTCCTCGGCACGCCCCGAACGCTCCTTGCCCGAACCGCCACGCGGGTGAATCCAATAGATGTTGAAGATTGTGTAGCGATTGCAATGGAGATGAGTGATGGATCGCTCGGCACCATTTCGGTCACGCTCGGTTCAGCGGCGCAGATTTCGCGCCATCGTTTTACCTTTCGCAATGTGAGTGCGGAGAGTAACACGAAACCATACTCGAATTCGACCGAACCTTGGGTGTTCTCGTTTCCGGAAGAGAGACCGAATGAGCAGATTCTGAAGGCGCTGAAGGAGTTCACGCCTCAAGCCGAAGGATACGAAGGGCAATTCCGGCGTTTCCATGAAGCGTTGACCCGGAGTGAGCCTTTGCCGGTGACATTGCAGGACGCCCGCCGAGTTCTGGAGTCTGTTGCTGCTGTTTATTGGTCAGCCGAGAGTGGAGAAGGCGTTTCCCTGCCGTTAACCAGAAGCAATCCGAAGTACACGCATCTTTAACATCCTTGGAAGGAGAACAACTATGGACAAGCTTACGATCGATCCGCCAGCGCTGCCGGGCGGTATCAGTGTTACCCATCTTCGAGTCTATGATTCGACCGGTCCGGACGGACTCTGCGGAGGCAGCGCCCACATGCATTTTGCTTGTACGGAAGCTTATTTTGTCCTGTCCGGAGAGGGTGCGGTGCAAACTCTGAGCGGCCAGGGATATCGCGAGACACCGCTATGGAAGGGGGCGGTCGTTTGGTTCACTTCTGGAGTCATTCATCGGCTGATTAACTTCGACAAGCATCTCGAAATCTACGTCGTCATGGAAAACCAAGGGTTACCCGAGCACGGCGATTCGGTGCTCTCGTTTCCGGACGAGTATTTGGAGAGCGTAGAAAAGTATCTCGAGTTTGCTTCGTTGAGTCCGAAGGGTGCGGTCTATGCTAACGATCTGCAAGCGGCGACTCGCAGACGGGACCTGGCGGTCGAAGGCTTTGTGGCGCTACGCAAGCGAGTAGAATCGGAGGGACCTGGAGCGCTGCATGCTTTCTATGAGAGGGCGGTAAATCTCATGCGCTCCAAGGAACCGGAGTGGCGAAAAATCTGGGAGTCCGGACCCGCTGCGACAATTCGTCGAACAGAAAAATATCTTGATTCGTTACACGCCGCGTCGAGCGACTATCTTTCGCAATCAGCGATCTTCGCATTTCCTCCGGAAGCCGAAGCGCGAAAGCTGGGATTCTGCGGAACGCTACGGCCCTATCTGCCGGAAGGAATCATCGTCGATGCTCAGGACAAATGAAGTCCAGTCACATAGGTCCTATGCGTCCTATATGTCCTATTCGCACGATAGCCGCTTTGCTCCTGATAGCTTTTCCGCTGCACGCAAAAACCCTGAACATCATCCTCCTGGCAAACGCCAGCACCCAGGGCACTATTCAACAACTCATCCACGAGTACGAAAGCCAGAACCCGGGAACAATTTTCAATATCTCAATTGTTCAGCTGAATTCTCTTACTGCCAAACTGAACACTTTGGTCACCGGCGGCCAGCCGCCGGACATTGCAGAGATTACAACTTCGCTTCTTCAAAATTACGCAGGCCAGGCTGTCGATCTTGGCAAATACACCGAAGGCCAGCAACTGCCTCAGCGTTATCTGCCCAGTCTTCGTCCGTTCTTAACTTCCGGAAGCAAGATCATCGGGATACCAATCGAAGCGACTGCTAACGGACTGTTTTACAACAAGGCGCTTTTTGAGAAGGCTGGCGTCCATGTGCCGAGCAACGAGAACGAGATCTGGAGCTGGGACGAATTCAGGCAGGCTCTCGCCACGGTCATACGATTGCCCGAATGCCGGATGGGAGTAGTCTTAGATTGCACGGTCCAGCGTTGGTCGAATTTCTTGTATCAAGCGAATGCGAAATGGATCTCTGACGACGGAAAATCGTTTCTTCCGAACAAAGTTGGAACCGAACAAGCCCTGAGCTTTTTTCGTAGTCTGGCCCAGCAGCGGCTCGTTCCGACATCCTCCTGGCCGGGTAAAACAGACGCGGGTCAGCTATTTAAGACTGGCGTTGCGGCGATGATGTGGTCCGGGAACTGGCAACTCAAAGGTCTGGTTGAAGGAGGCACGACCTTCGAGTTTGGCACGACCTATTTCCCGAAAGGGACCATCCGTGCGACCTGTCCAGGCGGTGAATTCTTTTTCGCGTTCGAAAATGCCCCCAACAAAGATGATGCAGCTAAATTTTTGCTTTGGTGGGCTAATCCGGAAACGACCCGACATTATCTCGAGAGTCTGGGCGGATCATTTCTGAGCCCGATTAGCGATCTGAAGGTGAACTATGGCCGATATACCGGCTATCTGGCTCCGATGTTGAGCGATTTAAACGCGACGCCGGAATGGGCTCAGTTGATTTGGCGCGACCGGCCCTGAACGTTCTGCAGAACGACATCTTGAACGAGTTGATCCTCTCGGCTACCGGACGCGAGAGCGCCAAAGACGCGATTCTCAATCTCGAAAAGCTCGGTGACGAAGCGGGTGTTTCCAAGAAAATCCAGTAATGGCGCCGACCTCCAAATGGACGAATCCGTTAACTCCTTATCTCTTTGTCCTGCCGACGCTTGGGCTGCTCGCAACATTCAGTCTTTTTCCGTTGGCCTATGGGCTTTGGATGTCGCTGCGCGACATCGACATCGTTCACCGAAAGAACGAGTTCGTCGGACTGCAAAACTACCTTGGTCTATTCCATGACCCGAAATTCGGACTGAGCCTGCTGAATACTGCCGGCTACACGGTTACCGTTGTTCCATCGATCCTGGTATGCAGCCTTGCGCTGGGTGTCTTCCTTCGTAAAACCACACCTGCTCGGATCTTCGCTCGAGTCGGATTCTATATCCCGTTCGTGCTTTCACCGGTGGTCGTCGCAACTGCCTGGAAATGGCTGCTGAACGAGGATCTCGGAGTGATCGATGGCTTTTTGAAATGGGCTGGCGTAGCGACGGTTCCCTGGCTGACGGATGATACTGCTGCCCGCATCAGCGTCGTTGTGACGACCGTCTGGAATCTGGCCGGCTTCTATATGTTGATGGTTTTGGCCGGACTCACACAGATCAACGAAGAGTTATACGACGCCGCCAGGATCGCTGGTGCGAATGCCTGGCAACGGTTCTGGTGCATCACATTACCGCTGCTTAGACCTACGCTGATATTGATCGTAGTGCTCGCGACCATTCACGCTACCCAAGCGTTTGAAACGATTCTGTTGTTAACTGACGGTGGACCAGCCAACGCGACTCGTCTCGTCGTGCAGAACATGTACGACTCGGCTTTCGTCCGTCTCCATCCAGGGTATGGAGCGGCCCAATCGATCCTGCTTTTGCCACTGATTCTTTTCGTTGCCTGGCTGCAGATGCGTCTTTTTAAGGAGGAAAAAATCTTTTGAATCTCGGCGCGCGGAAACATCAGACTATCCGAGTTCTCCACGATCTAGCTGCAATCGTGATTTGTCTTATTTTTCTCGGACCCGTGCTGTGGGCTATTTACTCCGCCTTCCGGCCATCTCGCGATCTCTTTGTCTTTCCTCCAAACATTTCGTTGACTGGATTCAGTTTGCAGAATTTTCGAGCCGTTTTTGTCAGCGGTGATGTGACGCGGTACGCGCTGAATTCTTTGTTGGTCGCAGCGACGAGCAGCGTAATAACTATTCTCGCAAGTTCGATGGCTGGATTTGCTCTAGCAAAGTTCAAGTTCCCCGGGCGTAACCTGATCTTTATGACGATCCTCGCAACACTACTGATCCCGATACAGGTGCTAATGGTGCCGGTGTTCCTAGTCCTGAAAACGCTCGGCTGGGTCAATCAATTGATCGGGATCATTGTGCCGCCGGCTGCTACACCGACCGGTACGTTCATGATGCGGCAATTCATCCGCGGTATACCGGACGAAATGATCGAAGCAGCGCGCTTGGACGGGGCATCGAATTGGAAAATCTATCGGCACATCATCCTTCCTCTGTGCGCGCCAATGTCAGCAGCGCTCGGCATCGTGACCTTCACCTGGCGATGGAACGATTACCTCTGGCCATTAATTGTTGTGAACAACCAGGACAAGTTCACCTTACAACTGGCGCTGGCTAATCTGGTAGGAACGAATACGGTCGAGTGGGGTACTTTGCTTGCCTATGCAATTCTCGTGCTCGTTCCGGTGTTAGTCGCTTTTCTGTTATTCCAGCGACTGTTCCTGAAAGGTCAGATCGGATCAGCAATCAAAGGCTAGAAAATATCTATGTGCTACGAACGCCCAAGATCGGTAGGGCTGAGCTTCAGCTCAGCCTCGTGCGGCTGCCACGTCGACGAGGCTGGGCTGAAGCTCAGCCCTACCAATCCTGGACCAAACAAAACTTATGCGTTGGCAAGAACTTCTCGATGAAACGACTCCACCTAAGCCTGCCTGCGATCGTGGCGATTTTCGAATAGCTGCGGTTGGACTCGATCACAATCATATCTACGGAATGTGCCAAGGGCTAGTTGAAGCAGGTGCTTCGGTAGAAATGGTCTTTGATCCCGATCCGGATAAAGTCGCTACCTTTCAGCAAAAGTATCCTTCGGCAAAGGTCGCGAAATCCTTGAGCCAAGCGCTCGAATTGCCAGAAGTTCAGTTGGTGGCGTGCGCATCGGTTCCCGGTGATCGTGCTCGCGTTGCTGCTCAAGTACTTAGTGCAGGCAAAGATTTCTTTGTCGATAAACCGCCGTTAACGACACTCTCTCAGCTGGGTTCAATCCATGGTGCTGTCGGGAGTTCGAACAGAAAATTCTTTGTTTACTTTAGCGAACGGTTACATAGCGAAAGCGCCGGCGCTGCCGGGCTTCTGATTGAGCGCGGCGCGATCGGACGTGTCATCCAGGTGTTAGGCCTCGGCCCTCATCGCCTGAATGCTTCAGTTCGACCGGACTGGTTCTTCCGGCGAGATCGCTATGGGGGGATCCTCTGTGATATCGGTAGCCATCAGATCGAGCAGTTTCTGTATTTTGCGCGATGCCGGGATGCCTGGATTCTGAACGCAGCAGTAGCAAACTATCACCATCCGGAGACTCCCGAGCTGGAAGACTTTGGTGAAGCCAGCTTGGTCGGTGACAATGGTTCGAGCAACTATTTCCGGGTCGACTGGTTTACTCCGGACGGGCTGTCAACCTGGGGCGACGGTCGAACGATCATTCTAGGCACCGATGGATATATCGAGCTCCGGAAGAATGTTGATATCGCTCGCGATCGAGGCGGCCACGTTTATCTGGTGAATGCAGAAGGCGAATTTCATTTTTCTGCCGCTAACAAAATTGGTTTCCCCTTTTTTGGGCAACTCATTCGAGATTGCCTGGACCGCAGCCACAGCGCAATGACTCAAGAACACATATTCAAATCCATCGAGC
Source organism: bacterium (assembly GCA_046727495.1). GTDB lineage: Bacteria > Verrucomicrobiota > Verrucomicrobiia > Chthoniobacterales > JAFAMB01 > JBKPBY01. Next base: position 18,142 of record JBKPCS010000227.1, read on the forward strand.
TCTCGCTGAAAGCTCAGACGCAAGCAATCCGTTTATGGCCGCGATGATCGCTCCGGGGACACAGGAAACGGTGGACGATTGACGGAAGAGGACCGGCGGATGACCCGCTTCCGCATCACGAACCGCCCCACCACGATGTGTATCGGCAACAGTGCAACCATCACTACCCC
>JBKPCS010000228.1:0-7627 GCA_046727495.1 bacterium
CGATCCACGCCATCCTCAGTTCCGGCGACCTGTCCGCCGTAGCCTTGGCGAAGGCGGATCTCGGCGTTGCCGGCGATCCCGGCGTTCTTCAAGCCGGCTGTCCCATTTTCTGGTCAGCTGTGGCGGCTTTTCGCTTTTTAGCTGCGTTTGTTTTCACTACCAAAGGCTTAGCATCGACAGCCGGCTTTTTCCGCTTTTGCGCTTGCTCAAGGAAATACGCCTGGGCATCGACACGCTCACCATTCGATTTCAATCCTATATAGGTCAAATCAGGCCCTTGCTCGCAAGCTTTGGTATTGTCTTTCCAATAGATTTCGAGCATGCCATTGATCTGAGCTCGCAGATCTGGATCCTCGACCGGAAAACAGGTCTCGACCCGTCGAAAGAAGTTGCGGGCCATCCAATCCGCGCTGGCCAGATAGAGCTCCGGGTTGCCTCCGTTTTCAAACCGAAAAATCCGGCTGTGCTCGAGGAACCGACCCACAATACTCCGAACAGTGATATTGTCGCTCACGCCAGGCACTTTCGCTCGTAAACAACACATGCCGCGCACGAGCAGATCAATTTTCACCCCAGCCCTGGATGCCCGATAAAGCGCTTCGATCACCTCCTGGTCCACCAACGAGTTTACTTTGCCAAAGATCGACGCCGGTCTTCCATTTTTGGCGTGCTCGGTCTCGCGATCGATTGTTTCGAGAACAAATTCATGCAGCGCTCTCGGAGCCGCTTTGATCTTTTTCAACTCCGGAAACACCGAGACGCCGGTCAACCAATTGAACAGTTCAGCACTATCATTGGTCAGGTCAGGATCACAGGTCAAAAGTCCAAGATCAGTGTACAGCTTGGCCGTCGATTGATGATAATTTCCCGTGCCAAGGTGGACATACCGCCGGATCCCGTCCTCTTCCTTTCGTACCACCAAAGCTAGTTTCGCGTGGGTTTTCAGTCCGACAATCCCGTAAACCACATGAGCACCGGCCTCCTGTAAGGTCCGCGCCCACTTAATGTTCGCTGCTTCGTCAAACCTCGCTTTTAATTCAATCACCACCGTCACCTGTTTTCCGCTTTCGGCCGCTTCCATCAATGAAGCCACAATCTGGGAATCACCGCTGGTTCGATAGAGCGTCTGCTTAATCGCTAAAACCCGAGGATCCTCGGCAGCTTGTTCGATAAACTCTAAGACCGTTTGAAAGCTCTCGTAAGGATGATGCAGCAGAATGGGACGTCGCCGGATCTGGGTGAAAATGTCCTCCTCATCAAGAGGGGTGCCAACGACTGCCGGTACGAAAGGCTTGAACTTAAGGTCTGGCCGGTCCACCTCTGAAATGACCGGCATCAGCCGCAAAAGATTGATTGGGCCATCCGCCCGGAACAGATCGCCATCATTCAGCCCAAACGTTTGTAGTAGCTGGTCTGCGATATGTTTGGGGCAATCTTCTTGAACCTCTAACCGGACTGCATCGCCCCGGCTCCGTTTGCGGAGTTCGAGCTCGATCGCCTTGAGCAAATTGTCGGTTTCTTCCTCGTCCAGATAGAGGTCGCTATTGCGGGTGACCCGGAATTGGTATGCGCCCTTCACCGTCACACCGTGGAAAAGCGATCCCACATGCGCCTGGATGAGGTTGCCAATGAAGATGTATCGGTACATCCCGCTCTGGCCCGCCTTATAGGGAAGCAGCCTCGGCAAAATTCGCGGTACCTGGACGACCGCAAGGTTGGTATTGAGGTCTGGCCCCTCCAATTCCACTGCGACATTCAAGCTCTTGTTCAAGAGCTGCGGGAACGGATGCACCGGATCGACAGCGAGCGGTGTCAGCACCGGGTAAACCGATTCTTCAAAATATCGGGTGTAGTAGTCTTTCTCTTCCTGTGTCAGCTCCGCGTACTGGAGAAAGAAAATATTGTTCGATTCCAGTGCAGGGACCAGATCGTCGTTCCAAAGCCGGTAGGCATCATCCACCATTTTCCGCACTCGCACTGAAATAGCGGCGAGTTGCGCGTTCGGGCTCATTCCATCCGGGCCTGGCGCGCTCAGGTTGCTCAGGCGCTGTTGCTTTAGACCGGCAACCCGAACTTCGAAAAACTCGTCCAGGTTGGAAGCGGTGATACACAGAAATTTCACACGCTCAAGGAGCGGATTATCGGGGTTTTGCCCCTCTTCCAGCACACGCTGATTGAATTCCAGCCAGCTCAATTCCCTGTTGATGTACAAGGAGGGATCGTCTAGCGACGGTCCGGTTTCCGGAGTTGTCTCCGGTGTGGTCGAAGTAGCTTCAACCCGTGTCTTCGGGCGTTGTCTCAGGCGCTGGTGCATCGAGTAGTTTAGGGGGTTCCGAGTTTCGGGTTTTCTGGTTCCGAGCCGTAACCGGCGAAAGGCCTGCGGCGTCGCGAAGCTAAACAATAGACCCGAAACTGACCGGCGAAAACCGGAAACAGGTGATAAATCTGTCAAATAGACCGGCCCGAAAAGCCGCGCCACTTTTGGAGAGGCGCTGTTTGCAGCGCTCGCTCAAAAGGCAGCCAGCTAATCCCGACGCCCGCCGAGAAGCGGCAGCAAGTAGTAGAGCAAATAACCAAGCGAAGTCAGGAAAGCCGCTACATACGTGAGGGCAGCAGCATCCAGGACTCGGTTAACCCCGGTTGCTTCTCCTTCGGTCCGAATGAAACCCATTTCTCTCAAAATCCTTTTTGCCCGGTTCGACGCGTCGAATTCTACTGGCAGCGTGATCAAGTTGAACAACATGATGACGCCCCATGCGATGCAGGTAAGCAAAAGCATCTGCCTGAGCATACCCGTCATGATCCCGAGAAACGGTAGAAAGACTACCGCCATATTGGCATATCCGACTGAATGGGTTGCTGCCATACGCCAATTCAAAGGCAAATACGCTGTCTGATGTTGGATAGCGTGTCCGGTTTCGTGAGCAGCCACGCCGACCGCAGCACAAGAGTTACCCTGAAAATTCTGCGAAGATAACACCAGCCGCTTATTGATCGGATCGTAGTGATCCCCGAGAAATTCATTCGACTCGACGATCTCCACGTCTCGAATTCCAACTGCTTGCATTATGTGCGCTGCCACCTCCGCACCCGATAGCCCGGATGAAGTAGGAAATTGACTATATTTGGCGTACGCCGCCTTCACTCTCCAACTCGCCCAGAGAGAGATACCCAGTGTTCCAAGAAACAAGAGCCAACCTAGTCCACTCATATGTCCGACCAAACATACACCGGGGGCGACAACAGTAAAGACGACGGCGGGTCGCGATAGCGGGCAATTCCCGGGACCGGTAGGGCTGAGCTTTTAGCTCAGCCTCGTCGACGTGGCTGCCCACGAGGCGAGCTAAAGTTCAGCCCTACCGATGATGTGGCCTGGCGCGCGAGGTTCAACAGCTTCTCCCTCCCATTTCAGAACCCAACCCGTTAAAGTCGGCGCCGGTGCCGAAGAAATACCGAGAAGAGACAAACTGCCTGAATTGCGGAGCCGAAGTGCTCCTGCTCCTCGTGTACATGGCTCAGTCACTTCGCTATCTGTACGGTCAGAGCTGGCCGAAGACGATCGTGAAATCGATGGTCGCTACATCGCTTCTACTGTTTCTCATGCTCGTTACAATGGCATTATATGCAAGCATCCCGGTCATTCCTGTGCTTCCTCGCGTGATTCACGAGCTCGAAACCGACCGATCCAAGTAAGCCCAACCAAAACTCTAAGGCGTTCTGAAGTCCGGCAGCGACCGCTTCATTTTTTCTTTTCGCCCATCGCACGAGCGATTAGCCTGGACATTTCATGGGAAACTTGTTCGAGGGTTACGATCCGGAGGCCTTTTTTGATGAGATGTTCCGCAACTCCGGCGAGGTGCGGCCGCACTACCAGCGACTCTTCGCTCGCTTCGGAGAAATGTCGTTGGCCGAGTTTCGCGCAAAACGCGCCGTCGCCGACTCGGCTTTTCTAACGCAAGGGGTCACCTTTACCGTTTACAGCGATCAGGAAGGCACCGAACGGATTTTCACTTTTGATCTGGTTCCACGCATTATTCCCCGGTCGGAATGGGAGCTCGTTGAGCGCGGTCTAACTCAACGAATTACCGCGCTCAACCTTTTCCTCCACGACATCTATCACGATCAAAAAATCGTAAAAGACGGTGTTGTACCGGAAGAAATAATCCAGAGCGCAGTTCACTTCCGCCCGGAATTTATGGGATTTGCGGTATCCAAGGGGATCTATGTCCATATTTGCGGCACGGATCTGATTCGCGACGACAAAGGAAACTATCTTGTGCTCGAGGATAACGCCCGTTCTCCATCCGGCGTTTCGTACATGCTGGAGAATAGACAAGCGATGAAACGGGTTTTTCCAAATCTGTTCTCGCGATATCCGGTGCGCCCGGTTGACACCTATTGTCTCGAGCTGCTGGACGTACTGCGCCACATCGCTCCGCGTGCGCAGTCCGAGCCAAACGTCGTGCTGCTGACACCCGGGATCTACAATTCTGCTTACTTCGAGCACTCATTCCTGGCTCGGACGATGGGGATCGAGATTGTTGTTGGCTCCGACCTCACGGTACAGGACGGCGTCGTGTGCATGAAGACGACGAAAGGCCTGAAACGCGTCGATGTGATTTACCGGCGGATCGATGATGATTTTCTCGATCCGCTGGTATTCCGTAGCGATTCGTTGCTGGGCGTTCCAGGCTTAGTGGAGGCATATCGGAGAGGTAATATCAGCCTGGCGAATGCGATCGGGACTGGCGTAGCCGATGACAAGGTTACCTATTACTTCGTTCCTGCGATGATACGCTATTATTTGGATCAGGATCCGATCCTCGGAAATGTCGAGACCTACCTTTCTTATTACGACCGCGATCTCACGTACATCTTAGAAAATCTCGATCGTCTGGTTGTGAAATCGGCAAATGAAAGCGGCGGATATGGAATGCTGATGGGGCCTAAGTCGACCCCTGCCCAGCTCGACGCTTTTCGCGAGGCGATCCGGGCCAACCCGCGCAACTATGTCGCTCAACCAGTAATTCCGCTCTCTCGATCTCCTTCATTCTGCGGTGAAAGCTTTGAGGGCCGGCACATCGACCTTCGCCCGTATATTTTGTACGGCGAAAAGATTACAATTATTCCCGGAGGATTGACCCGCGTGGCCCTGCGCAAAGGATCACTGGTCGTCAACTCCTCTCAAGGTGGTGGAAGCAAAGACACATGGGTCCTCGATGAATGAAGGGTTTTCGGTTTTCGGTTTCGGGTTTCCAGTTCACTGGAGCTGGTCCGTTGAGAACCGCAAACCGAAAACTGAAAACGGCAAACTGAAAACTTTCCAATGCTGAGCCGAGTCGCTGACGCACTCTATTGGTTAAGCCGTTACACCGAACGAGCAGAAAACAACGCTCGGACGATGGACGTGAATTTACAGCTCATGCTCGATTCGCGGGCGTTGGGAGGCCAGACTTATCAACAGCAATGGGAATCAATCATTTATACGCTCGAGGAAACCGATCTCTTCAAAAAGCAGTACGATTCGATCACCGAGAGCAACGTGGTCGATTTCGTGACCTTCGAACGCAATAATCCGAACTCGATTTATTCTTGCTTGGCGGATGCCAGAGAAAACGCCAGGACTGTCCGCGAGCAGATCTCAGTGGAAATGTGGGAACAGATCAATCGGATGTACTTATTCTTCAGCTCCGGTGACGCCAAGCGTTTATATCGTTCGAGTACCTATGAATTTTTCCGATGGATCCTCCGGGGTTCTCAACTCTTTCAAGGTGTTAGTGAAGCGACAATGGCGCACGATGAAGGATGGGAGTTCGTTCAATTGGGCAAACACCTGGAACGCGCAGATCGAACTTCACGGATCCTCGATATGAAGTATCACATCCTATTGCCAAAAGCAGAACCGGTTGGCGGAAATATTGATACGATTCAGTGGATGGCGGTGCTCAAGTCGGTCAGCGCCCTCGAACCGTATAGGAAACATTACCAGGGACAGGTCGCACCATGGCTTGTCGCGGATTTCCTGGTCAAGAGCCAGACATTTCCCCGCTCGGTCCGTTTCTGCGTCGACGCAGTTGACTGCGCGCTGCATAAAATTAGCGGAACCGAACGCGGCGATTTCCTTTTCCGGGGAGAAGCTGAGCGCCTATCGGGAAGGCTGCTGGCCGATCTTTCCTACATCTCAATCGAAGAAGTCCTGAAGATCGGATTGCACGAATACCTGGACACGATTCAGCTCCGGTTGATCGAAATCGATCGAGCGATGCATAAGGAGTATTGCGACACGTTGTAGGCGTTTGGCGTTTTGCGTTTGACGCTCCAGAGCTAACACACTCTTGGAAGAGTTGCCGGATCGATATGCACGTTGTCTCCAACACGCACTTCGCCTGACGTCTGGCTACTCATGAGATAAACACCAAATCGAACTTTTCCTTCTTCCGACCGGCGGTACGTGGCCAAGGTTTTCAAAGGCTCTTTACCGACCGCGCCGCTCTTTTGATCGACCGTGGTAACCGAACAGCGACCACAAGGTTCGCCATGATGAAACACGACATCACCGATTGTGATCTTCTGCCAGCTATCTTCCAGGTACGGTTTTAAGCTTCCGCGAATCACGATGTTCGGACGGAATCTGTTGATCGGAACGGGATCGGCCAGCCTGGTTTTTAGGTCCGCGACTGTTTCTTCGGCAACCAGATGGAATGGATATGCATCCGGAAAAGCGATCGGCGCGTTTTGTCCGGCGACAATACCCTTTCGAGCGGTTCGAACAAATGCGGCGCCTCTCCGGACCAGCCGCGCCGGTTGCCGGAGAAAGTCGCTGAACCATCGAGCGGTCTCATCGCCCATATCGTCTGCGCAAACGCGATCCTGAAAGACCGTAACCATCCGGCGCGCATTCACACCACCATTCGTCGGGCTATAGAGCGGGACAGAGATTCTCTGAAAACCGGGAGCGGTTACGTGCAAGCTCGCCGCATCCAACGCGGGTTGAACGTGCACAAGCGTTGGAGCGGTACGTTGAGTAATGAGATGATCGTCCGAATCGACGAGCATGAATTCTCGATCATGAGTAAATCCGTAGGTGTCCACCGAGGCAGTGGTTAGCTCAATCCCTGAACAGGATTTCAGTGGATAAACATGAAGCTCGGAGACGGTGATCACTGGGGCGGGTTTTCAGTTTTCGGTTTTCAGTTTTCGGTTCGAAATGTCGTCGCTAGAACCTGTTTCTGGAAACGAATAAAATTGAAATGATTAATAAGCTCTCCGAATGAAAACGACTAGATGAGCCACTCACAAACTGAAAACTGAAAACCGGCAACCCGCTACTAGGCCGCGCGTATCTCCTTTGCTCGAACGAAGTCGCGGAGCGGCTCAGGTATCAAGATCGATCCATCCGGCTGCTGACAGGTCTCAACCAGCGCAACGTATAGACGCGCCAAGGCTGTTCCGGAGCCATTCAATGTATGGCAGAATCGGTTTTTCCCGTCTGGACCTTTGAACTTCAAATTCATCCGCCGGGCCTGGAAATCTTCCGCGTTTGAACAGCTTGACACCTCAAGATATCGGGCCTGCGCTGGAGCCCAAACTTCAATGTCGTACGTTTTTGCCATGGCAAATCCAATGT
>JBKPCS010000229.1:0-7528 GCA_046727495.1 bacterium
GATGAACGATGCATACACTCTGGCGCGTTGGCTGATGAAAAACCAGGAAGATGCTGAAGATATGGTCCAAGAGTCGTATATGCGGGCATTTCGTTTCTTCCCGAGTTTTCAAGGAACAAATGGCCGTGGTTGGTTGCTCCAGATTGTGCGAAACACCTGCTACACCGCGTTAGAAAGTCGCAAGCTAAAGCCGAAGGAAGCTCCACTCGAGGAAGAGGCTGAAGAGCTTGAAGATCCTGCACCTCTGCCGTTTGTCAGTCTGGACAAGAAAGCGACAATTAAGACCGTGCGGGAGGCGATCGAAGCGTTGCCCGCGGACTTTCGCGAAGTGATCGTTCTACGGGAAGTAGAAGGCCTCTCCTACAAGGAAATCGCAGAAGTGAGCGGAGTTCCGATAGGTACGGTTATGTCGCGTCTGGCGCGTGCTCGGCACCAGCTCAGCCTCTCGTTGTTGGAGAGAAAGGAGTCAGGCCAGCTATGACTTGCCAAGAATGCCACGATTTCATCGATGCGTATATCGATAACGAGCTAGACGTCGCAGCGTCGATTCTGGTGAAGCAACACCTTCGCGATTGCGCTCAATGCCAACCTCTTCTCGAATCTCGGAAGGCCTTGCGCTCTCTTCTTAGCAATCCGCAGCTTCACTTTGAGGCTCCAGAGTCCCTTCGTGGAAGGATTCAGTCCGCCCTTCCGGTTGCTCCTCTTCCTGCGATCCGCCGGGAAAAAATGAGATCGATTAGTCCCTGGTTATTCGTTCCATTGGGGCTAGCAGCGGCGTTCGCTATTCTACTTGGTCTGGTTTTTATTAATCAAAACGTGATGCTGGGTCGCTCGGACATCAGCCCGCTCGTCGAGGAAGTGATTTCCAGCCATGTTCGCTCTTTGCTTGCCACGCATCTTCTCGACGTTCCTTCAAGCGATCAGCATACGGTCAAACCATGGTTCGAAGGGAAGCTAAGATTCTCGCCAACGGTTCATGATTTCACAGACCATGGATTTCGTCTGATCGGAGGCCGTTTGGACTATGTAAATGACCGGGAAGTAGCGGCGCTTGTATATCAGCGTAACAAACATGTTATCAACTTGTTCACCTGGCCTTCGGAATCGGCTCGCGAGGCAGCCCCACAAAGCTTTGTTAAGGATGGCAACAATGTTTTGCATTGGGCTCACGCTGGATTCGAATACTGGGCTGTCTCCGACGTAAACCAGGAGGATCTCAGAGCTTTTGCAGACTTGGAAATCAAGGGAATCTGATTGGTTCGATGACGAACGGAAGAATCAGCGAACATCCGTTTTGGAAAAAGTGGCCGAGTTTGTCGCAAGCTCGGCCACTTTTTTCGTTCATCCCTGCACTTTCCTGATCATCCATGAGCCTGTGTCATACCGAATAGAATGGCTCCTGGAGCTTGTACAGGAGCCACACGACGGTTCATAAACAGTTCACGTCGGATCACAGCAAATTCCCGAAGCCGTACACTCTTAATCACCGGGTTGTAGGTTCGATTCCTACACGGTGCAAGTCCAACGCATTCAAGCACTTACAACAGATCCGACATGGGAATTTTGCATAAATTTTCGCACGTTTATCCCTTATATCGCCTTATTACGTTTTAAAAATCTGTTATTCTGAGATCCTAAGCAGGATTCACGCCCGCCCCTCTGCGCGACGCACGCACCTCCTCAAATATCTTAACTATCACTTCTTCTCATGCTCGGCGAATGAACCGACATGTGGTGGTTCATGCTCCTTCACGTCCTCGACCATGGCAGTCGTCTTAATCTGGCGCTGTTCGATGCGTTCCAGCCGTTCGATGATCGAATCGAGCTTCTCGTCTATAGTCATATCTTAACTTACATCCACGCCAGTCGTTAGAATGAAATTTTTTTGTCACCGGGTCTCGCCCGTTGTTTCTTTAGAGCAGCCTTAATCACTGGGTTGTACGTTCGATTCCTAGACGGTGCAAATGCCTCAACAGCAATCGAGGCACGTATTTTTTTACGTTAATAACTCATCCCGACTGAAAGACTCCTAAGCCACTTTTTCATGGTTGGTGGTCTGCCTCGAAAAACGCTCATCAGGGTACCGCTGCAGTAGCCAGCGAACCCAGGTAAGGGATGGTGGAGTCGCGGATCACGAGGTCAGCGTGAACCTGGCTTTGCAGGGCAGGCGAGCGATCGTTATTGAGACGCGCCATCAGGATAGCCCAGGCCAGATCCGCAAAGTCGTCCGTGGGCTGACGCACTACCACACCCTCTGTGCCTCTGTCTCCTGATTCCAACATAAATCATACCGTTGGTCACGCCGTTGAGGCTAGGGCTGTTGGAATGCCCAGTGCCCTCTCTCCGGACGACGGTGAAAACCGCAAATCGACCGTTTTGAAAAATCGACATAGTACAGAAGCTGAGCCGCCCGTCGAGCAGTGGCTGGGCCAGCGGTTCTCGACCCTAACGGCACTGGAGGCGCAAGTTATCTCGGTAATCTTGAGTCGATGCACAATCGAAGACAGAACGTTACTCAAAATGGTGGCAGACGAGACCCACGTCTCCAACGCGATGCTGGTGAAGATTGCCAAAAAGCTCGGCTTTGACGGCTTTCGTTCCCTTCGGGCCGCGCTTGCAAAGCAACACCAGCTCCCTCTGGCGAAGGCGCGCCAGGAATTAATCGACCACCCGACGGCCCGCGCGCTGGCAGAGAAAGCGCGGGGGGCTTCGCTAAAAGCACTCGAGGAGGCTTTCTCGCTCATTCATTTTGAGACCCTGGAGCTGGGCCGCTCAGTGGTTCCAGGCGGCCCGCCAGCGCGACTTTTACGGGCTCGGTGGCTCTGCCCAGGTGGCTAGGGACGCGGCCTTTAAGTTTCTGCGCATCGGCTTGCGGGCCTCCGCCTTCGACGATGGTTTGATGATGCTAATGTCGGCCTCGCTGCTGCAGAAAGAGGACATCGTGGTGGCTTTTTCGTATTCCGGCCAGACCCTGGTCGTTTTAGAGGCCGTGCGCCAAGCTCGAAAGAACGGCGCCCACGTGATCGCCATCACCAATAGCCCCGGCTCGAGGTTGACCCAAGTAGCGCACGTGGCGCTTTGCGCCGCGGTCGAAGACTCGCCGCTCAGTGGAGAGAACGGGGCAGCGCGCATGGCGCAATTGAACCTCGTGGACGCCCTGTTCATGGCCGTGGCCCGCAGTAACCCAGCAGCGACTGAGGCCAACCTGACTCGGACGCTGTCCGTGGTCAGAACCCAACGAGCCTCCTGGTGAGCACAGCTTTCGATTGGGTCTACGGTTCCGTTGCAGAGCGCAGGCGGGGATGCTTTCTACCGACCACTCCACTAACTATCAATTCCACCCAGGTGCCTCCGACCACTCGAACTATTCGGTCTGAAAACAGCAATCACATCGTTAGCAGTTTCCTACTCGCACTGGTGTTGACTCCGTGGTAGGCACGGAATCAGCGATTGGTTAACAATGCGCTGCCGAACGCACGGATTTACCCTTCTGGCGTGCTGGATTTCACCCGCGTGAAATGGCCAGCGCGACAAGGGAATCCCCAAGAGGCTTTGAACGCCAAAAGATTTTACCCGCGTGAAATTATTTAACCCAGGACGCTATTGACGGGGAGAGGAAGGAATTGAAAAATGTATCTGGTAACACCCGAGTAGTCGGAGCGATTCAAACTCAAAGGACCCCAACACAGCAACCGCGAAGCGCGCGACTAACAAAACAACTAACAAAGCGACTAACAAAATAACGTGAGAATGATGCATCGTTTTATCCCAGGCCTTCTAGCCGTGCTGTTTACTGTGGCTAGCACCTTCGCCCAGCAAAAGACGGTGACGATTGCCGTCGTCAATAACCCGGACATGATCAGGCTGAAAAAGCTTGCGAATAAGTTCGAAGAGAAAAACCCAGACATTAAGCTCAACTGGGTGGTCGTCGAGGAGAACATCTTGCGACAGCGTGTTACGACCGATGTTTCGCAAGGGAGCGGCCAATTCGACTTGGTCTACGTTGGGCTGTACGAAACACCAATTTTTGCTAAGCGAGGTTGGTTGCGACCTTTGGAGAACTTCCCAGCCGACTATGATCTGGAAGACGTCTTTAAAGGGCTTCGTGACGGGCTCTCTTACGAGGGCAAGCTGTACGCTATCCCCTTCAATGGTGAGAGCTCGATGCTGATGTACCGCAAGGATCTCTTCGAGGCCAAAGGGCTGAAGATGCCTGATCAACCCACTTATGAGGACATTGCGAAGTTCGCCGATGCGTTAACCGACAAGTCGAAAGGAATCTATGGGATCACGCTGCGCGGCAAACCCGGCTGGGGTGAGAACATGGCCTACGTCGACACCTTGATAAACACTTTTGGTGGGACGTGGTTTGATATGCAGTGGCATGCGACCATTGATTCAGCGGAGTGGAAAGAGGCGATCGCCTTCTACGTCAACCTGATGAAAAAGGATGGCCCCCCTGGAGCCAGTTCGAATGGATTTAACGAAAATCTGACCCTTTTTGCCAGTGGCAAAGCGGCAATGTGGATCGATGCGACCTCGGGGGCTGGACCGCTCTACGATAAGGCCCAATCTCAGGTCTCGGACAAAGTAGCTTTTACCCAGGCACCCGTGGCCAAAACACCGAACGGTTCTCATTGGCTGTGGTCTTGGGCGCTTGCGATCCCCAAATTGGCGAAGAATCCGGATGGGGCTTTCAAATTCGCGATCTGGGCAACTTCCAAGGAGTACATCCAGTTAGCGGCGGCCGATGGGGGTTGGGCGACGATCCCGCCGGGGACCCGCAAGTCCACCTATGATAATCAAGAGTACCAGAAGGCTGCGCCCTTTGCGGCGGTGACGCTCAAGGCGATGGAGACGACCGATCCGACCAATCCTTGCATCAAACAGGTCCCTTACACGGGGGTGCAATTTGTGGGCATCCCGGAGTTTCAGGCCATTGGCACCCAAGTCGGCCAGAACATCTCCGCTGCGCTTTCGGGTAAAACGAGTGTGGACCAGGCTTTGAAAGCAAGCCAGATCGAAACCGAGCGCGCAGTCAAGCAGGGCGGGTACCTGAAGTAGACCATTACTAGGCATTTTGGCGCGCCGAAGAATGGCATGAGGGATTTCTGATGACTCACAGGGACTGCCGGAGGTCGGTCCACAACAAAGAATGAACTCCTAGCATCTAAAGGAGGTTGGATGAAACGTTTAGTGCTTGAAGGAAAAGTGGCGGTGGTGACTGGTGGGGCACGTGGGATCGGTCGCACCATTTGTGAGCGATACGTCGAGGAGGGGGCCAATGTGGCTGTGGCCGACATCGACCTTAAGGAGGCAGAAGCAGCGGCTAAAGCCATTGGCGAATCTGCCTTTGAAGTTCATCTGGACGTTGGCCGGCAGGAATCGATTGACGCGATGGTAAGGGCCGTGGTCGAGCGGGCGGGTTCCCTTGACATTCTGGTTAACAATGCGGGCATCGTTAGCATAGGCCCATTCCTGGAGATTACCCCCCAGATCTTCGATCGAATTTTTACGGTCAATGTTAAAGGATTACTGTTCACCTTGCAGGCCGCCGCGCGGCAAATGATCAAACAGCGCCGCGGTGGAAAAGTTATCAACCTGGCTTCCCAAGCAGGCCGGCGCGGTGAAGCGCTGGTTGCCGTTTACTGCGCCAGCAAGGCCGCAGTGATCAGCATCACCCAGTCGGCGGGGCTAGCGTTGATCAAGGAAAAGATCAACGTCAACGGTATCTCGCCCGGAGTGGTCGATACGCCGATGTGGGGCGAAAGCGATGCGTTGTTCGCCAAATACGAGAACCGTCCGATCGGTGAGAAAAAGCGGATTGTGGGTGAGTCAGTCCCTTATGGTCGGATGGGACTGCCCGAGGACCATGCTGGGGCAGCGGTGTTTTTGGCTTCCAACGACAGCGACTACGTGGTTGCTCAGACACTCAACGTGGACGGCGGCAATTGGATGAGCTAGCCAATGAGTGACGTACTAACCGTGGGAGAACTCTTGGCCGAGTTCATGGCCGAACGAGTGGGACAAGCGTTTTCCGAACCGGGCACTTTTCTAGGGCCCTACCCGAGCGGCGCCCCTGCCATCTTCGCCGATCAAGTGGCCGGCGGCGCATAATCAATTGATTGAAGAAGTACTTGCTGTCCAACCCAATCTGGTGGTGGTTCTGATGAACGGGTCGGCGGTCACTCTACCATGGGCAAATAGAGTGCCGGCAATTATTGAGGCTTGGTTAGGCGGTCAGGCTGGTGGCGGCGCGATTGCCGATGTGTTAACGGTCGGGTAAATCCTTCTGGCAAACTTTCTGAGACCTTTCCAGCACGCTTGAAAGACACCCCTTCCTATCCCGGATTTCCCCGCGCGAAACCGGGAAGCTAATTACGGCGAAGGGATCTTTATCGGATACCGTTATTACGACGCAGGAAACTGCAGCCCTTATTTCCGTTCGGATTCGGTCTGAGTTACACCACCTTTGCCTACTCGAACCTGCGGGTGACGCCGACTGTCATCAGGGATACGGGGAAACATATCGGTTGAAGTAACAATCAGGAACACCGGCAATGTGGCGGGCAAAGAGGTAGTGCAGCTCTATGTACGGGAAGAACGGCCGAGAGTCGTGCGCCCGGAAAAGGAGCTCAAGGCGTTCGCAAAGGTAGCTCTGGAGCCTGGCGAAGAAAAGATACTCAGCTTCCGGCTTGAGGATCGCGACTTCGCCTACTACGATGTCACGCGCCACGGCTGGGTAGTAAACCCGGGTAACTTTGAGATCCTGGCGAGCGCGTCCTCACAAGACGTGCGCTTACGGCAAACGATTGAGGTCTACACGAGAGAACTGGATTGCCTGCCACTGACTCGGGATTCGCTGCTCAAAGAATTTAAGAACCGCCCGAAAGGCAAAGCTTTCTACTCCGAGCTTGTGGCGGGTTTCGGTATGGGAGAGCCCGATGCAGTCGATATAGCCGTTCGCGCTTTTTTGGAAGACATGCCGATATATAAGGTCTGCGCTTTTTCGGAAGGCCGGCTTACGGAAGAAAGGCTTTCGGAGATTCTAGCAAAGGTGCACTGACAGCATCCGGCCCATGGGTCAACCGAAGTTTCTGACTGACTGGCAAGAGCCTCGGATGATCGCGCGAGAGGTAATCTGTTTCACAGATCAGCCACCGAGAGTCCAAGCGCCCGGGCTGCTCTGGCCTGTTGCTTATCGAAGGTCACTAAAGTCGTTGCACCGAGCTCTCGCATGGCGGCGAGGTGTAACCGGTCCAAGGTGCGGCAGTGCACTTCCGGAGCGGCCTCTATCTGTTCGTTTGCCATCCTGAAGACCGCACCGCTTAGTTCTTGATACTCGAGCGGTTCGGATCGCACCAGAACTGGAATGTATTTTTCGATGCGGCGATATTGTTGCCGAGTGATTTTTCCACTCAAGAAAAAACCTCGGACTTGGGTCCGCATCTCAAGAATCACCAAGGAAGAAACGAAAATCCGATCCTTGCTCGTCAGGTAATTCCCTATTCTCGGACTTTCCGGTTCC
>JBKPCS010000230.1:0-8392 GCA_046727495.1 bacterium
GCGCTGGAGCGGAGGGCAGCTCCGGGCGGCGCAGACCAGAACTGCGTGGGCCCTGTAACCGAGCAGAGGCCTTAACGCGTTATTTTCGATATCATCAAGCGATACTTTGCTTCCGCCAACTTCATGCCGCCTGGCGTCAAACGAGTTTTTCAACTCCCTGATACTTTCTGTCGGGTAATTGGTGAGAATCCAGCGGATGGTGCTGGCATTATAAAGATTGATCAGCGAAGCAGCCGCGTCATTGCCGGTTGCCGGCGTCTCCGCCTTTCCGCGAACTGTTTAAGATAGCTGTCCAGCGCTAGCAGGTCGGGTTGGTTTTTCTTCCAGCTCGCATAGGCAACAAATCCGCGATCATCCACATATTTTTTAAGCAACGTTTCCCAAGTCTGGTGCAACACATTTGCGGGTACTACCACCCCCTCGCTGCCGAGTGCAGAAGCGCGCATCGCCAACACGATGAAGGAGAAGAACGGGATCAGTACTCTAAAATTCATAGCTAACTCACCTCCGTTTTGCTCAATTCCCTACGCGCGATTCGGGTGACCCAGACCGTTACGATAACAGTCGCGATGAGACCGATTCCGAAGAGCGCATACTCCCAAGGCGTCCCGGTTTGACCTGCAGCGCCGCTCAAGCTCGCTTTGCCTGTTGCGCCAAGATAGACGTAGAGCAGTGTGCCGGGGAGCATACCAATCCAGCTCGCCATCACGTACGGCCAAAACTTAACCGAGGTTAAGCCGTAGAAATAGTTGCTTAGATTGAATGGAATCACTGGACTGAGACGCAGAAGAAATACTAACTTGGCACCTCGTTCTCCGATTGCCCGGTCGATCCGGCTAAATCTTGGATTATTAACTACTTTGCGCTCGATTTGACCGCGTGCCAGATATCGCGCGATCAAGAAGGCAAGCGAAGCACCTGCGGTCGCAGCAATCGAGACAACGGCGGTTCCAACAAACACACCAAAGATGAAGCCGGCCCCTACAGTTAGAACAGAAGCTGGGAAGAGTAATACCGTGGCAACAATGTAAACCAGTATGAAGAGCAGAACGCCTGAGACACCTAGATGCGCGACCCAGTAATCAAGTCTAGCTAGCCAATCTGCGACAGGCAAAATACGCACCGAGATCAACAACACGATTATTACAAGTACTAGACCAATCCATCTTTTCATTCCGGGACGCTCGCTCTTGCCATACCCTGGATTCATAATTTCAGTGCAAATTCCGATTTTCGGCATTTGCCTTTCGTGGCAAAAATCGATTCGCCGAAGACATTCGGAGCGCTTTCTCGGGATCCCGACTCACAATCCCTTGCTTCACACGGAGGTCACGGGGAGTCGAACTCTCTTCGGAAAAGGCTCGCTGCGCTCTCGCCAAGCCATTCGGATCAGCTCCAATCAGATATCGAAACGTTAGCCAGAGATCCGATAGGGTCGTTAGGACTTCTCCACGCACCGCAAAACGCCGCGCCGAAGAAATGACGGGCTGCAACAACGTCACGGTCCTACCGCATTTCGCCATTCGTCTTGAGAGATCCAAATCTTCAAACAGATCGAGATCCCGAAAGCCGCCTAATTCTTCAAAAGTCTTCCGCCGGATAAATATCGCTTGATCACCTAGAAACCATCCTGCGCATCGC
The DNA here is from genome assembly GCA_046727495.1 of bacterium. Taxonomy (GTDB): domain Bacteria; phylum Verrucomicrobiota; class Verrucomicrobiia; order Chthoniobacterales; family JAFAMB01; genus JBKPBY01. The sequence goes on from JBKPCS010000230.1 coordinate 1,642, forward strand.
GTCCGCAGACCGGCAAGTAGGCAGGTCGTCCGCAAGAACCACGAATCCGAATCATATTTTCGCATAAATCCGCCCCCACTGATGCCGTCGTGCGCGAGTGACGATTCGATCTGATCGAGTGCTGAAGGAGGCAGAAGAGTGTCGGCGTGGAGGAACAGCAAGATGGACCCGGAGGCGCATCTGGCGCCGGCATTCATCTGGTACGCGCGCTGCCGGCGGGAGCACAGTAAAAGACGCGAAGCTTTCTCCAGAGCCAGGTGGCGAGTACCATCGACGCTGCCGGCATCGACTATTATAACTTCCCTTTGCGCGTTGTTGCCTGTCACTGAATCGAGCGTTGCAGATAGGTAATCTGCCTCATTGCAGGTTGGGATGATCACGGAAATCATAAGAGCAACTCTTTCTTACCTTATCCGGTTTTCGCAGATCCAGGGTTCACCCCGTGCTCGACTCGCGCCGAACCGGGAGCGATCCGTGAACGCCGATAAAGCCAAGAAAAAACCCTCTTCGCTAAGGGAGTAAGTCGCTTTTTGTTGTACTGATCGCCAGCTTTCCGGGCGAGCTCGGCAAAAGTTGGATACGCGTGAATAGTTCCGGCGATTTGGCTAATTCCGATGCCGTATTTCATTGCCAGTACAAACTCATGCAACAGGTCGCCGGCATGCGCCGCCACAATCGTCACGCCGAGAATTTTATCCGACCCTTTGGCTATCAATACCTTGATGAACCCAAGCTCCTCACGTTCGACAACGGCCCGATCGAGCTCATCGACGCGAACGCTAATCAGATCATAAGGGATGTTTTGCTGTTTTGCTTCGGCCTCGTTCAGTCCGATCCGCGCAACCTCTGGATCGGTATAACTGCACCATGGCACCGTTGAGTAGTCGATTTTTTGGCGCAGGAATTGAAACGGCATCAGTATGTTTCTTACCACCACGCGCGCTTGCGCATCGGCCGTGTGCGTGAATTGAAAAGGCCCCACGATATCCCCAGCAGCGTAAATGTGTGGTTGAGAGGTTTGCAGATAGGCGTTTACCTCGATACCTCGCGGGCTAAATCTGACACCCGCCGCATCTAAATTTAGTTTCTCTACGTTCGGAACGCGTCCGGCTGATACCAGTAAGCTCTCGGCTTCGATTCGCATCGGCTCCGATTCTTCCGCACAGCGCTGTCCGCGGACCAACTCGATCTGCACTTTACCGTCGCCCATAGATACCCGAGTTGCTTGCGTCGAGCGAAGCACACGGATGCCTTCGCCCTCGAGCAGCATTTCCATCCAATCGGCTACATCTCTATCCTCTTTCGGCAGAATTTGCTCGAGTGCCTCGACGATTGTGGTCTTGACGCCAAGGCGGCGCATTGCCTGGCCGAGTTCGCAACCAATTGGGCCGCCGCCAAGAACGATCATGCTCGCCGGTTTCTGGCGCAGCTCATCGAAAAACGTCTCATTCGTAAGGAACGATACGTTTCGGATCCCTTCAATCGGCGGAATACCAGGTCGCGTGCCGGCAGCAATCACGAAGTTCTTTGCGCTCAATTTCTGGCCACCAACTAAAATCTCGTACGGCGAGATGAAATTGGCTTCACCTGAAAAAACGTCGACACCTAATGATTCAAAGCGCTCGATGGAGTCATGCGGTGCTATTTTGGCTCTCCGCGACCGCATCGATTCGAAAACATTATCGAATTCGAACTGCGGCACTTGCTCATTCAGCCCCCATCTGGAAGCATGCCGAATGCGCTCGACAACGCGTGCGGAGGCGATGAGCGCCTTACTTGGGACACAACCATAGTTCAGGCAATCCCCTCCCATTTTATTCCGTTCAACCAGTGCGACGCGTCCGCCTAGTCCAGCCGTACCGGCTGCCGTCACTAGCCCGGCTGTACCAGCTCCAATAACAACGGCATTATATGCACCGGCACCTTTCGTTTCGGGCATAGCGGAAAAATTCGAGACGGCGACTCCCGGCTCCAAGGGCTCTCAATATCTTGGAACGATTGGAACCCGGTTCTATTCCTAAAACCGAGATTCGACACGGCGGGTCCGCTGACGGCCCGATCGCGTGCGTTGTTGGAATAGGTTTCCTCTGTAATGGCTCCTATCGATAAGGATCTGAAGGTTTCAGAAAGAGTGTGAGCAGTAATTCATGGGTAAACAGGATCCGGTGGTCTATACGCCTTCAATCCGATCGCCGGACCTTGTCGATGTGGGCCGCCTTAGCAAACCCGATCTTTCGGAAACTGTGGATTGCCGCGGTCATCTCCGGAACCTGTGTGGCTGCCCACGACACCGCCGCGACCTGGATGATGAATGTGCTCACTCCGTCGCCATTTTTGATTTCGCTCCTGTCGACCGTGGCTTCGTTGCCTTTCTTTTTGTTCACACTGCCCGCCGGCGCTCTTGCTGACATGGTGGACCGAAAGAAATTGCTCTGCGTGGTGAACCTCTGGTTGGCGGTTTCGGCGGCTGGCCTAGCGATTCTTGGCTGGTTACATCTCCTCAATCCCTGCGTAATCCTGACTTTCGTATTTCTTATTGGAGTCGGTTTCGCTCTGAATGCGCCCGCCTGGACATCGAGTGTCTCTGATGTCGTTTCAAATGCAGAGCTTCCTTCGGCGGCGACCTTGGGTAGTTTGCAGCTCAATATCTCCGGAATCATTGGGCCGGCTTTAGGTGGTTTACTGGTAGCGTGGGTCGGACCTAACCCTGTGTTTGCGCTGAACGCCGCGTGTTTCCTGGTTGTGATTTTGGCTGTCCTGCAATGGAAGAGAGGGGCAGGACAGTCGAGGACTGGCTTGGAGAGCTTTTTCGTATCTTTTGCGACGGCTATCCGCTACGTCCGCTATGCGCCAGGGCTTCAAATTGTCTTGGCGCGGAACGTGTTGTTTGCGTTGTTCATTTCGGTCATTCCGGCACTAATGCCAGTCGTTGGCCTGAAAGCATTACATCTCAACCCTTCCCAACTTGGCCTTTTATTCACGAGCATGGGGGCAGGCTCGGTTGTCGGGGCTGCGTTCATTATTCCGCGACTCAGAGCCCGATACTCGCCGAATACGCTTATCATATTTGCCAATCTTTTGGTCGTGTTGGTTTACGTGTTGATGGCGGTCGTTCGGCAGAAAGAACTTTTCTTGGTTGTCGCGGCGCTGGCAGGTATTGGATGGACGTTATCTGCTTCTGAACTTTGGGTGGCCGCCCAACGGGCGATGCCTAGTTGGGCGAGAGGCCGGATGAACGCCACCGTAATCATGGTTTCGCAGGGCGCTCTGGCTGTTGGCGGGGTGATTTGGGGTTCTGCCGTCGCGATGACAGACATTACTTACACGTTGCTTGGAGCAGCGATCCTGTTCTTGATTAGTCTTGCCCTGGCTTGTCCACTATCAATTAACTTTACTGGAGCCCTCAATTTCGATCCTGCTCCGGTCACGACCTTTTCGCACAAACTGATTTATACGCCGCAACCGCGCGACGGCCCAGTATTGATCAGCGTCGAGTTTCAGGTCGACTGCGCTAAGGGAAAGGAATTCATCGAAATCATGCGTGAAGTTCGTCTGATCCATTTACGGAATGGGGCATACAGCTGGCGTCTGCATGAAGATCTTACTTGCCCCAATACGTTCCGTTTAGAGGTGATTGTGCCTTCTTGGAACGAGCATTTGCTACAGAAAGACCGCGTTACGAAGACTGAGAAGGAAGTGCTCGAACGGACCTGGAGCCTGCACAGCGGCCAGAGGCCACCAGAGGAGCGGATTTACCTGCTGGTCAACCGAGAGCTGCTCACGCCTAGGCAGTGCGATTGTCAACCGGCTGCATCCAGAATGGCGGCCTAACCCTTTTTCCTTGCATACGGGCAATTTGCTAAAACTGCCGCCTTCCAGGCCCGAACCCTTTATCGACTAGATATTTATTACTTCCGGTACAATCGGGAATAATTCAGCGCAGCCATGCGTTCTCAGTCAATGGAGGAATCCGTTATGCATTGGTTGGGTTATGTCCTAGCGACGTGTGCGATTTTTTTGTCCGGTTGCGCTACTGACCGCTCTGCCTCGACTGCTACGCCGTACCTCAATCCTTTTTTTGGAATCGGGGACAACATTTCTTACTGGGATGGAGACGAAATCGGAGGCCAGCCCAGCATAAAGATAGATCTCGCGGAGCAACGCGCCTATTTCTATAAAGGAGATCAACTCGTCGGTGTCTCAGTGGCTTCGACCGGCCGAGAAGGTTACGGTACGCCACCGGGCGAGTTTCGTATCACACAGAAAGACATTGACCACGCCTCGAACCTTTTCGGCGACTACGTCGACCAAGGTGGGCAGGTCGTGATGCGCAACATTAATATCAAACAGGATCCTCAGCCTCCAGGCACAACGTTCCGCGGGGCAGCGATGCCTTACTTCCTCAGAATCCATGGAGGCATAGGCATGCATGCTGGTTACCTGCCGGGATACCCGGCTTCGCATGGCTGTATTCGACTACCGGAACAAATGGCAGTTCGATTTTTCCACAATGCGCCTGTTGGCACTCCAGTAAAGATCATCAAAAGCTGACCACATACCAGATGCCCGGAAGAGAAAATGACGCTCGCGAGAAGGCGATTCTAGGTTGCCTTGAAGCCCTTTACCGGACCGCATTTCGGCTGACTGGCAACAAAGCGCAAGCCGAAGATCTAGTTCAGGAGACGTATCTGCGCACCTGGAGGTCACTTTCTCAGCTTCACAGTCTAGCGGGAGTTCAGCCTTGGATGTTTTGCATCCTGCGGACTGTGTTCATTGATCAATTAAGAAGAGAGTCCAGCCGGCCGAAACTAATCACAGACGTCGACAAAGTGTTAACCGCTCCCGAGCAGCTTGCGCCGCCAGAGGTTTCTAACGTGAAAGACCGGTGTGAGCTTGATGAGCTCTTCGATCAAGAGATAATTAGTGCGATAGCTGAACTACCCGACGAGGAGCGTTTAACGCTTCTCTTTCAAGCGATTGGTGAGCTGAGCTATCGAGAGATAAGCGAGGCACTGGAGTGCCCCATCGGCACCGTAATGTCTCGCCTTCACCGAGCCAAGCGAAGGCTGCGACACCGCTTGGCCGCGCACGCTAGGAATTACGGCATCATCCGCACGACGTCGAGAGAGGAGGAACAAAAGGATGCCGAAGCTTAATTGCCAAGAAGTGCAAAATCTGTTGGAGGCCTTTCACGATAATGAGCTGGACGGCGTAACCAGCCTATCGATACAGGAACACCTCGACGGATGCCCGGACTGCCGGCGGCAGTGGCGCTGGCTCTGCGAGTTCGAGGCATCGCTCCAAAGGCTGAGCGAATCAACGCCTTCGGCGACTCAAGATTTGCGTCGGCGAATCCTCCAGCCCACATCCCTCCAACCGAGTGTTGTGCTGGCTTTCTTTCGAATGCACCGGCGAATGACGGGAGTGGTCTCGCTAGTTTTACTGTTTGCGTTGACCAGCATCGTTCTATTGACGGAATGGACGCGGGCCGACGTCATGTTGTTTGTACGGGATTCGGTGAAGGTGGCGGAGAAGGCCGCCCCCGTAGATTTACGCACTTCGAACACGGAGGAAGCCGAACAGTGGTTAAAAAATCATTTGGGCTTTGCGCCAACGGTGCCAGATCCCTCAGGTTTTAAGCTGGTCGGGGCTCGATCTTGCCACATCAACCGTGAAGCGACCGGTTTGCTTTTATTCGAGCGTGATGGCCAATCGCTGTCGTGCTACGTCCGTCGTGCTTCGATGACCGCCTTACGTGGGTTCGATGAAACGACCCCTCAAGGGACTAAGCTAGGAACTTGTGAAGGCCGGCATGTTGCCGCCTGGGATGCCGGAGACATTTCCTATCTGCTTGTCGCTGATCTACCAAAAGACGCGCTACTTGCCGTTGCTGACGAAGTCGCGAATGGCGCCTCTCCATCTCTCAAACAATAGCAAGCTAATGAACATGTTTTCAAATTTGTGCCGGTCTTGGGTGGTGGTTTTCTTTGTGTCTTTCCCGTCGCCTTTTTTATTCGCTGCAGACACCCAAAGCTCTCCCGAAGACAAGCCGCCATACACCAATCGCCTGATCCACGAAAAGTCTCCCTATCTTTTGCAGCACGCACATAATCCGGTCGATTGGTATCCATGGGGCGAAGAGGCGTTCGCGAAGGCCAGAAGAGAAAACAAGCCGATCTTTCTCTCGATAGGTTATTCGACCTGCCATTGGTGCCATGTCATGGAGCGGGAGTCTTACTCGGATCCCGAGATCGCTAAGGTGATGAACGCGAACTTCGTAAACATCAAAGTGGACCGTGAGGAACGCCCCGACATCGATAGCATCTACATGGCCTTCGTCGTCGCTACCACGGGAAATGGTGGCTGGCCGATGAACATCTGGTTAACACCGGAGCTCAGGCCCTTTGTCGGCGGCACTTATTTTCCCGCCAGGAACAAGGATGGCGCACCGGTCTTTAAGAATGTGCTCTTACAGGTCGCCGGCGAGTGGGAGAAGAGACACGACCGAATAGTTGCCGTTTCCAAAGAGATCACCAGCCGGCTTCAAACATTTGTTCAATCGGGTAACTCGTCCAAGGAAAAGGTCAGCCGTGAGACTTTAAAGAAGGCTTACGAAGAGTTGGCGAAATCCTTTGACAGGGAATCAGGAGGTTTTGGTGGTGCGCCGAAGTTTCCGCAGCCGGTCGTATTGAATCTCCTGTTTCGGATCTATGCCGCAGCGCCCGAGTCGTCCGATGGTAAACATGCGCTC
>JBKPCS010000231.1:0-8030 GCA_046727495.1 bacterium
TTGCTTAACTCCGCCAAACGGCGCAACCTCATTCGAGATGAGGCCGGTATTAACGCCTACTATGCCCGATTCCAAACCTTCGGCGGCTCGCCAGATGCGGCCGATGTCCCGGCTGTAAAAGTAACTGGCAAGCCCAAATTCCGTGTCGTTCGCCAGCTGGACCGCCTCCTCATCGGTGCGAAAACGGAAGAGAGGCGAAACTGGGCCAAATGTCTCTTCCCGAGCCACCTTCATCGCTGGAGTAACGTTAGCGATCACCGTCGGCTCAAAAAAGGTCATACCCAATGGATGACGTTTTCCGCCTAAGAGAACGTTAGCACCTTTAGAGACGGCATCGGCGACGTGCTCTTCTACTTTACGAACCGCGGCTTCATCGATGAGCGGCCCCTGTTCCGCTCCCGGCTCAAATCCGTTTGCAACCTTCAGCTTCTTTACCGCTGCGACCAGCTTTTCGGCGAACGCGTCATATACGCCATCCTGCACGTACAATCGGTTCGCGCAGACACAGGTCTGACCGGTATTACGGTATTTCGAAACGATTGCGCCTTCCACCGCGGCGTCCAGATCGGCATCGTCGAACACGATAAAAGGAGCATTGCCACCAAGTTCGAGTGAGATCTTCTTGATGGTGCTTGCGCTTTGCTGCATGAGCAGCCGTCCAACTTCGGTCGAACCGGTAAACGTAATCTTGCGAACGTCGGGATTGGAGGTCATTTCGCCGCCGATCGCCGGCGGATCACCGGTTACGATGTTGAACACGCCCGGTGGGACACCAGCGCGTTCGGCTAATTCGGCCAGCGCCAATGCAGAAAATGGGGTCGACTCAGCCGGCTTAAGTACCATCGTGCACCCTGCCGCCAGCGCTGGACCAGCTTTTCGGGTGATCATCGCTGCCGGAAAATTCCACGGCGTAATAGCGCAACAGACGCCGACCGGTTGTTTGATTACGACAATCCGCTTGTCGGTTGCCGGTGACGGGATTGTGTCTCCGTAGATCCGTTTTCCTTCTTCGCCAAACCATTCAATGAACGAGGCGGCGTAAGCAATCTCGCCTTCGGATTCGGTTAACGGTTTTCCTTGTTCGGCGGTCATAATTGCCGCCAAGTCGTCCGTATTCGCCAACATCAGATCGCTCCATTTTCGGAGAATCTGTGCGCGTTCCTTCGCCGTTTTGCGTCTCCACTCCAGCCAGGCGCGGTTCGCAACCTCGATCGCACGCCGAGTTTCGGCTGCCCCCATCTCAGGCACAGAACCAAGAATTTCGCCCGTCGCCGGGTTATTAACTTCAAATGATTTGCCGCTGTCCGCTCCACACCAGGTTCCGTCGATATAAGCTTCTTGGCGGAACAGCGAAGGATCTTTGAGTGAAAGTGTCTTTGTCATCGCGTTCGTCTCCTACGGCTTAAGATCGTCTCTGCCACGGAATAGGCAAGCCTGGGGGCCCGACACGCCGATACGCCAATACTCGACACGCGGGAATAGGCAGGCGCCAAATTCTCTCTATATTGATTCAGGTTGAATTGAACTCATGAAACCTCTTTTCCTCTTCCTTGCTTGTTTTGCCGGTTGGGGCAGTGTGTCGCTGGCAAATATGGATGACGCGAAATCTTCAGGACAAACAGAAACGATCGTGTTTGGTGGCGGGTGCTTCTGGTGCCTCGACGCCCAGTTCAAAATGGTCCCAGGTGTGCGCTCGGTTCTTTCAGGCTATGCCGGCGGATCGAGAAAAAATCCGACCTACGAAGAGGTATGCACCGGAACCACCGGCCATGCTGAGGTGGTGCAGGTCGAGTTTGATCCGGCTAAAGTCTCTATGGATGACCTGTTGAGAAAATTCTTCAAGGCGCATGATCCGACCACTTTGAACCGCCAGGGGCCTGATGAGGGAACACAGTACCGCTCCATCATTCTCTATAAGAACGATCAGCAGAAAGCGGCTGCAGAAAAAGCGAAAGCCGAGGCCCAACAAAATTGGCCTGATCCGATCGTGACGGAAATTGTTCCGCTAACTGCTTTTTACAAAGCGGAAGAATATCACCAAGATTATTTCGCAAAAAATCCGACGCAGGGTTATTGCCGGCTCGTTGTTGCGCCGAAGGTCAAGAAATTCGAGAAGCTTCTGAAAGAGGAGAAGCATTAAGAATTCCTGGGCAAGGCCCAGGAACTCTGACTTATTAAGGCTCATCATGAAACCCAGCGCTTTTCTTGGCGTTGTCGCGGTGACATGCTTTTTCGTGGGAGGAGCATTCGGACAGATGGATCGAATCACCGGCAGACCATTTGCAACACGATCGGAAGTCATTGCCAAACATGGGATGGCCGCGACCGCGCATCCCCTGGCGACTCAGATTGCGATTGATATCCTTAAACGCGGTGGGACAGCGGTCGATGCCGCCATCGCAGCAAACGCGGCGCTTGGATTGATGGAACCGGTTAGCTGTGGCATCGGCGGAGACTTATTTGCCATCGTTTGGGATGCGAAGACCAAGAAGCTTTATGGAATCAACGGGAGCGGTCGTTCACCCAAAGGCCTTTCTTATGATCAGATGAAGGCCGAGTTGAATAAACTCGGCGTTCAATCAATCCCGAAATTCGGCATGCTTTCGATCAGCGTTCCCGGCACCGTTGACGCATGGTTCGAGCTACATGATCGCTTCGGCAAGCTACCGATGAAAGATGATCTCGCGCCGGCAATTCAGTATGCGACAGAAGGATTCCCGGTGACGGAACTGATTGCATTTTATCTAAAGCACAATATTCAAATCCTCGAGAAACAACCCGGAGCCTTGCGTCAAACCTATACGATTGACGGTAGAGCTCCGGAAAAAGGTGATCTGTTCAAAAACCCGGATCTCGCCAATACCTACCGGATTATCGGTGGGCAAGGGCGTGACGCTTTTTATCGAGGCGAGATTGCTGACAAGGTCGACAAATTCTTCCGCGAGAATGGCGGATTTCTTCGCAAAGAAGATTTTGCATCTCATCATTCCGATTGGGTCGATTTAGTGAGCACAAACTATCGCGGCTACGATGTATACGAGCTCCCTCCCAACACTCAGGGAGCCACCGTGCTTGAAATGCTGAACATCCTTGAAGGGTTCGACCTCAAGTCCATGGGTTTCGCAAGTCCGGATGCGCTCCATGTAATGATTGAAGCGAAAAAGCTGGCATACGAAGATCGGGCGAAAATGTTTGCCGATCCGGCTTTCTATCCGCCGCCGATCGCAAAGCTATTATCGAAGGAATACAGCGCTGAGCGGCGAAAACGTATCGATATGAAAAAGGCAGCGCTCCACTATGAAGCGGGCGACGGGAGGTTGGCTCAGGGCGATACAACCTATCTGTGCGGCGCGGACGACCAGGGAAATATGGTTTCGCTCATTCAGAGTAACTTCCGCGGCATGGGTTCTGGAATTGTTGTTCCAGGCCTCGGATTCGGGTTCCAAGACCGCGGCGAACTTTTTTCGATGGAGCCGGGGCACCCGAACGTCTACGCGCCCAGTAAACGGCCATTTCATACGATTATACCGGCGTTTGTCATGAAAGATGGAAAACCGTGGCTTGCCTTTGGAGTCATGGGAGGAGACATGCAGCCGATGGGCCAGGTTCAGATTCTGACCAATTTGATCGATTTCGGCATGAACCTCCAAGAAGCGGGCGACGCCGCTCGATGGCAACACGAAGGTTCGTCGGCGCCAACGGGGGGGACTATGACCGATGGTGGCTGGGTGAATGTCGAGTCCGGCTACCCGTATCAGACAATCCGGGAATTGATGAATCGCGGCCACCATCTCCGATTCGATTTCGGTGGATACGGCGGCTACCAGGCCATCATGCGAGACGATCGCCAAGGCGTCTACTACGGCGCATCCGAATCGCGCAAAGACGGCTGCGCCATTGGATGTTAGGCTTTGCCAGTCCACCGTCTTCCGTCCACCGTTTTCCATCACGAGGCGTGCGCCTCACAGTACAATCGCGAAGTCGCCGTGATCCAGTTGCCGGCGATGTGTTCTATTTTCGCAGCGCCTACAGCCCGGTAAACGGAGGACGATCGACGGAAGACGGCCAACGGCGGCTGAGGGCTGCCACTGAATCAGTAGCCGAAAAAGGGACAAGCCGAAAAAGGGACAGACCCCGAAATAGCCGTAGCCGAAAAAGGTAGCCGAAAAAGGGACAGACCCCCAAAAAACTACCCCTAGCACCGGACCAAAGAAGGGGACCGAAGAAGGGACAGGTCCAAAAGGCACGGGGACAGAGCGGAGGGAGAGGCCCAAAAAGGGAGGGAATTTGCCGAAATGGGACGAGAAGGGCTAAAACGGTCAAAATGGGCGCTGAGCAAAGAGCCAGGGGACAGGTCAGAATTGATCCTCAGCAGGTCCCAGTGGCCGAAATAGGGACATGGCCGAAATAGGGACAGACCCCGAAACACCGCTCTACTAGGTGGGGCCGAAAAGGGGACAGACCCCAAAGGGGGAGGATGAGCCTCAACCGGGCGCGGAATTACGTACGGATCCCTAAGACACATCCCTTAGAGTCGAGACCGAGTAGCCGAAAAGGGACAGACCACAAAATACTGACCTTTTTGTAACTCTCACTGTCTTCTGTCGTCTATGCGGCGGATTTCTCTGCCTTAGAGTAGGAGGCGGGGCTGCCTGGGAGTTTTTTGGGAATAGACGTATTCCCTTCGGCGCATTGCTTAGACATTCAGTTTACACGGATCTTTCGAGATGGCAGAAAGCGAAGTTTTCGCACCTTCAGAGGGGATTGTGGTACTTGGTATGCATCGCAGCGGCACATCTGCGTTTGCCGGTACCCTTCATTTGCTCGGATTCGATTTCGGCGATGACCTGTTAAAAGGAAACCAATTCAATCGAGGCGGATATTGGGAGAATCGGGCGATTGTTCGATTGAATGATCGGCTGCTCAACTCCCTTGGCGCTGACTGGTCAGATGTTCAGATTGCGCCAGACTGCTTACCTGATCTGCAGAGAGAGTTTGGTTCTGAGGCACGTGCGTTATTGGAAAGAACGTTCTCGGGGAAGAAAAACTGGGCGCTGAAAGACCCTCGACTCTGCTTGCTCATGGATTTTTGGCGAGAAATCTTCGCTGAACAAAACATCTCGTTTATTCACATTTTCCGAGATCCGCTCGCCGTTGCGCATTCTCTATATCGGAGAGACAGGTTTCCGATCGAACGAGGCCTGTTGCTTTGGCTTTCGCAAAATTTGAATGCAGATTTTTTTCACCAGAGGGTACCGGCGATTTTTTGTAAACTACGAGGATTTCACCACCGATTGGCGGTGGTCTCTGAGTGTGGCGTTTCGGCAGTTGAACATTCGCCCGCAAAAGGACTTCGAAGATGCTGCGGACGATATCGAAGGCTTTCTCGGAATGAAATCAAAGCCGTTACCTGGTGGGACAGAATCCCGGATCAGCAATCATCACTCCAGATTAGTGTCCGAGACATATGACGCACTTCGCCGGGCAACCATTTGCCGGCAAGCTGAGCTGGAAGCGCGATGTGACGAGCTGGGCGACCATTTTCGTGATCTGGGTGAATTATTTTTTCGGAGTTTTCACGCAGATCATGTGCAGGCGGAACTGAAAAGCATCAGAGAACGTCTCGCGGCCCTAGCGGCTAAAGAGGCCGTGATGAGACGGAAGCTCGACGACCGATCAGCGTATCGCCAGCTCGCGAGGAGAACAAACACCATGTGGACGCAGCTCTTCCTCTACGGCTGGATCTTGCGATTCTGGTGGGTTTGGATTCCTATACTCCTCTTGCCCTGCTGGATTTATGACTGACTGGGGGTCCCGGGCATCGCCGCAGTAGCCTGTCGAGACCGCTACTGCATCAGCACCGCGATCGATCTGGCTTGAACGGTATACTTCGATCCCTGGACCTGAACTTCGGTGCCGGGGAGGCAGATATCATTCGGAGATACTAGACTGGTATCTATTACGCGCATCCAAGGTTTTTGAAAACCATCGCAGATCGCGAAGCTAAGCGGTTCTGCGAATCCATTAATCATGACGTAGAGACCCGCGTCCTGAACTGACGCCCCGTTGAGGTAATAGGCGAGGGTCTGAGAATGAAAGGAAAGATCGGCGGCTGAATCAACGCCGTGCCATCGGATGTCATCTCGCCAGAACACGCTCCGACAGAACGTGGGATGCGCTTTGCGAAACGCGATCATCAGTTTCACAAAGCGGAAAATGTCCGCGTGTTCCTGTAGTCTACTCCAATTGAGCCAGGTTGTGGCGTTATCTTGATTGTAAGGGTTGCTGTTGCCGCCTTGGGTGTGAAGAAACTCGTCTCCGGCGGCAAACATTGGCATGCCGTTGGCGAGCATTAGCAGACAGAAGAAGTTTTTTGCCTGTTGTTTGCGCAAAGCGATGACATTTGCCGGCGCGCCCTTGTCGCCTTCCCAGCCGCAATTCCAGCTGAAATTGTTCTGAGGGCCATCTGTGTTTGCATGTCCATTGGCTTCGTTATGGCGCTCATTGTAGGAGACAAGATCGTAGAGGGTGAACCCGTCGTGGGATACCACATAGTTAATGCTATAGAACGGCCGGCGCGCCTCTTCGATTCGATCAGGAAACAGATCGTCACTTCCGTAAAGGCGACGCATTACTGATGGCACGGTTCCGGCATCTCCCCGCACGAAACGCCGAATATCGTCGCGGAACATGCCATTCCATTGATGCCAGAACATCCCCGGGAAGCTGGTCCCCAACTGGTACGCGCCACCCGCATCCCACGGCTCGGCGATTAAACGGACACCGCTTAGCACCGGATCAGTTCGGATCGCCGAAAGCAACGGTGGATCGTTCCAGTCAATCGATCCATCCGCAGATCTTGTCAGGATGGAGGCAAGATCAAAACGAAACCCGTCCACATGCATTTCAGTCACCCAATAGCGCAGGCTGTCCAGAATGAGATTACGGATACACGGGTCGGTGCAATTGAGTGTGTTTCCCGTACCGGAATAGTTCGCGTAAGGCCGGTCCGGATCCCCCGTCAGCAAATAGAAACTGGCGTTATCTATCCCTTTGAAAGAATAGATGGGACCCCGGTGGTCGCCTTCTGTCGTGTGATTGTACACCACATCAAGGATCACCTCGATATCCGCGGCGTGTAGTGCCTTCACCATTTGCCGAAACTCGGTGACCGCGTTGAGCGCATCGGATGCATAGCTCTGGTGCGGCGAAAAAAAATTGAGGGTCATGTAGCCCCAGTAGTCACCCTCTTGAGAGTCGAACTGATGCACCGGCATCAGCTCGACAACGGTAACTCCGAGCTCTTTTAAATAAGGAATTTTTTCGATAACTCCAGAGAAAGTCCCGCGTTGTGATTCCTTCAATCCGCTGGTCTCACTCGCAGTGAACCCTTTGACGTGCATCTCGTAGACGATGGCGTCCGAATAATGTCTGGGGGATCTTTCGTCTCTCCAATCAAACGGAGCGTGATCCCGAAACAGGAGACCGAGAGGCGCCTTTCCGGAATTATCGCCCTTCGCTTTAGCCGCCGCCCGGCTAAACTTGGGCGGAAAGAAGACGCCTTTGGCAAACGGATCCAACAGGATCTTATCACGGTCGAAAGAGCTTAATCCGGAAGATTCGAAGCCAATGGGTCCGTCGACACGATAAGCATAATAGACAGCACCGTTCAATTCTGCCTCTTTGATACGGCAGTGCCAAACGCGTTTTGTTTTGTGCCGAGGAGGCACCAGCCGGACCTCGAGACAAGGCTTCGACACATCATCTTTTGCGAATAAAAGGAGAGTGACTTCGCTCGCTGTTTTGGAGTAAAGGGCAAAGTTGTAGGCCTGTTCGCTTGCGATGTAGGTGACTCCGAGCGGGATCGGTGATCCCTCGATCGAAGGCCAATGAGTGTGAGGGTTACGGTGAGTCACAAGATGTGAGTGCGCGTTTGGGTCAGAAAGGGCTCCGTGAATCACGAAATCAGAGTAACGTTGGCGCCCGTGTCGGGCCAGATCAAAGGGTTGCGCGTCTGTATCTCTCATACT
>JBKPCS010000232.1:0-10100 GCA_046727495.1 bacterium
TACTCATCGCTACCAACTCACCTCCACTGGCCGCAGAATTTTGACCGCTCTGTTAGCAGCGCGAAACGCTGACGTCGAACAACTTACAAAACTCGCAGCATGAATTTCGTCGCGAACAATCATCGATTTTCCAGGATAGCAGTACAAAGGTTTCGAATTAATACCGCCTTTGCGATCTTCTGTTTTAACCGTAGCCTTCTGTCTTAGATCAAAATTTTAGGAAGAATTTTTGTCGGCTCGGCAAATTCAAACCCGTATCCAACAAGCTCCTCCAGAATCCGGCGGACCGCTCGCGGAATCCAAATTCGATTTGATGACTCAACGTTTGGAACGTGGCTTTGGAAAAGTCCGTCGTGCAGTACATAGATCCCCCCTCGATGCCGTCTTGCGTTGTGCACAATGGACCGCGCCGGACTAATTGCCCGATCCCTTCGGAATAAGGTATCAAATGCGAAGTAGGTGATGGGCAAGATCCGCCTCGTTTTTGCAACCTGACGCACAGCATCTGTGATCAATCCAAATGGAGGCCGAAACCAGGCCAGTGGAACAATGGACACTCCAAGGGCCTCAGCGACGGCGGCATCGCAAAGCGAGAGATCCTTCTCAAGCCGGTCGAAATTCATCAGATCTACCAAACGATGATGGTGCGTATGATTCACCAAAGTGTGACCCTCCTCGGCAATGCTTTTAACTTGTTCAGGCCGATTCAGGACCAGCGAACCGATTACGCAAAAGCAGGCTCTGACATTGAATTCGCGCAAGACAGCCAGCAACTCGTCCGTCACGTGCCCTGCCGGCCCATCATCGAAGGTCAACAAGCATTGACCAGGCGGCAAATTGATCCGGTCACGATTCATCAGAATGAAGTTCATCTAGGGCGCAGACGGATGATTCGTAACCACAAAGAACACAAAGATCACAAAAAGGAAATCCATTCTGACCTTCCGCATCCGGAAGAAAGCCTGGTCTCGGAATAGCGCCACCGTCGTAGGCCAGGATGGATAATTCGGGAGCCACAAAGAGCACAAAGATCACAAAAAAAAAGAATTCCATCCCGACTTTTGTGCTCTATGTGATCTTTGTGGCTAACCTGATTTGGTGACGTCCTCTTATCCTTTGTGGTCTTTGCGATCTTCTGTTTATTCCTGTTTTCGCTCCGCTGTGCGACAGCCTCAGCGTCGCGAACCGAAAAGTGCAACCCTAAACAGCCTGCAACGTGGCGATCGAATACCAGCTTAAAAAGATCGTTTCAGTGAAAACCAGCTCGATCGACTATCGAGCTGAGCTGAACGATCAACAGTATGAGGCGGTAACATCCGGACCTGGACCGGCCCTGGTGTTGGCCGGTGCAGGCAGCGGAAAGACCCGGACATTGACCTATCGCGTTGCATGGTTGCTGGACAATGGAATCGAGCCGCAATCGATCCTGCTTTTGACGTTCACCAATAAAGCAGCGCGCGAGATGCTTTCGCGTGTCGCGTCTCTGCTTCCGTTGGAGACGAACGCCGTTTGGGGCGGAACATTTCATTCGATCGGAAACCGGCTTTTGCGACGGCACGCCAAGGAAGTTGGGTTCCGGCCCGGATTCACAATCATGGATCGAGAAGACCAGGAAGACTTGTTGTCTGCGGTTGTCCAATCGTCAGGGATTGATACCAAAGCGATCCGATTTCCAACGGGCGAAGTGCTCACGGAAATTTTCAGTTTTGCCCTCAACACCACGCAGTCGGTGGCCGAAGTCATCGGTGCCCGATACAAGCGATTTCATCCGCTGACCGAGCAGATCGAGTACGTGCAGCAGGAGTACGACAAACGCAAACGGTCGAGCAATTCGATGGATTTCGATGATCTGCTGGTGCGGACGGTGGCTTTGTTGCGCGATAATCCGGAGGTCGCGGAATATTATCAACGGTTCTTCGAATTCGTTCTGGTCGACGAATATCAGGATACCAACAAGCTGCAATCCGAGTTCATTGATTTGTTGGCGGCCCGGCACCAGAACGTGATGGTCGTCGGGGACGATTCGCAATCGATCTATTCGTGGCGGGGCGCGAACTACCAGAACATTCTCGATTTCCCGAAGCGTTATCCAGCCGCGAAGATTTACCGGATCGAAGTCAATTACCGGAGTGTTCCTGAAATACTGGAAGTGGCCAACGCCGCCATTAAGGGAAACACGAAACAGTTCGAAAAGACTCTGCGCCCGCATCGTCAGAGTCTCGACAATAAACCGGTGCTGGTCTCAGTCTTTGAAAGCCAGCAACAGGCAATGTTCGTCGCCCAGCGAGTTCTGGAACTGCGCGACGAAGGCATAGACCTGAATAGAATGGCAGTGTTGTACCGGGCTCACTTTCAATCACTGGAGGTACAGTTGGCGTTCACACGCGCAGGGATCCCTTTTTCGATTACTAGCGGCCTGAGATTTTTTGAACAGGCGCATGTTAAAGATGTTGCTGCGTTCATGAAGTTTGTGACTAACCCGAACGACGAGGTGGCATTCAAGCGGATGGTTCGGTTGTTGCCAGGAGTAGCGGTGAAGACTGCTGAGAGCTTATGGCAACAGCTCTCCGCGGTTCCGGAAGCAGATCGAACCGATTTTCGTGTTTGGCTGGAAAAAGGCAAGGTCGGCCAAAGAGCAGCAAAATCCTGGCAGCAGCTCGGGTACACCCTGGACGAACTAGCACCCGGCAAACAGCCGATCGCTCCCAGCCGCATGATTCATATCATTCTGGATGCGATGTACGACGATTATTTGCAGGCAAAATACGCAAACTACGAACAGCGCCGCGACGATCTGGCAACCCTGGAGGCGTTTGCCAGAACGTTTAACGATCCGGTTGAGTTCCTGAGCCAGCTCTCCTTGATGGCAACCGGTGAAACCGAGGGGATGATGCAGACGGACAACGAAACGGAACGGATCACACTGTCTACCATTCATCAGGCAAAAGGCCTGGAATGGCGGGCGGTATTTGTAATCTGGATGACCGAAGGCATGTTCCCCAGCAGTCGATCCATCCCTTATTTGGACGCGATTGAGGAAGAACGAAGATTGTTCTACGTCGCGATCACCCGGGCAGAAGATGAGCTTTATTTAACTTGCCCAGCCTTCTGGCCCGGAGGTTCAGCCGAGAACAAGCTACAAAGGCCGTCACGGTTCTTGAAGGAGATCCCATTAGATCTTTTGCAGGAGTGGCAGGTGGGTCGCTGACGCGGCGCCTTCGGCGCCGCGGTTAACGGTCGGCCGTCTTCCGTGCACCGTCGACCGTTGCAGCGCTAAGAAGTGGCCTGCGCTGGATTCAGGTCGCGCCGAAGCGCGAACCCTCTCCGCAACCACCGGCGATCCGCATCACCTATCCGCTTCACATCCTCCCACGTGCATCTCGAACGGTCGACGGAAGACGGAAGACGGTCGACGGTTAACCGCCGGCCGCGCTAGCGGCCGGCGAACACCAGGATCCTCGCCTGGTTCGAGCCACGGTGGGGCGCGGCAACGAAAAGTCTGTTCCACTCCGGGACGAAGAAACCGGTTCGCGCTCCGGACGCGGTGGCTGTTCTTCCGAGGCTTGTGTAATGGTCGGGATCTGTTTGCCGGAAGATCTCCACTGCGCCTTCTCCCCCGATTACGTAAACAAGGCTTTTGGCAGCGTCATAAAATATGTCGTCGCTGTCACCGACGGTGGGAAGAGTTGCTTTGACCGAGCCAGAAGCCGTATCCAAAACGACCAGACGGGCCGGCAATCTGCAACCGACAAACAGCCGTTGGTGGCGCGTATCGAGAGCCATCGGATAGTTTGCGACTGTCCGTCCAACTCCCCATTTCGCTATTACCGATCTCTTGTTCCGATCAATTACCGCTACTCCAAATTGTTTTGGAACATTCGCAAACACACGATCGCCTGGGTCTTCGAACTGGAATGATTCCGGGTGCGTGCCCAGTGAGACTGTTCCGGTTGTCTGACCTTCGGAATTAATGACCGCAAGTCCGCCCGAACCAAAACCGACCCAGATGTCGCCAGTCTGCTTATCATAACGGACATTGTCGGCGTCGCTACCCAACGACAATGTGCTCTGGAGCTTCAGGGTTTTGCTATCGTAAATGCGAAGCTTGCCGTCTCCTCCTGTAGCAACATACATGCGGCCCTTCTTCGCATCATAGCAGACACCTTGTGGTTCCTGGAGTCCTTTGATTTCGCCGCTACGTTGTCCAGCATCGGTATCAACTATTTGGATCGAACCATCTCCGAGAGCGGCAATAAACAGTCTGTGGCTCGCCGTATCGGCCGAGAAATGATCGATCCTTCCTTCGACACCGGGTAACGGGATCTCCTTCTCCAGATGAAGTGGCGCCGCCGTTTCAGCAAGGCTCGCAAACGACAGGCAGTTGAGAACAGCGAAAATTATCGGTTTCATTGGCCATCACTTGGTTAAGAACTGCAGACCGAAATATGCCGCGAAGTGCGTGCTACCGACCACATCGCGGCCAGTGCTCCAGAGAAGGTTCGTGTGTTGGTTCAGTTTCAAAATTCCGCCGACATTGAACCCTACTTCAGGTCGCGCGTTTCGCTCCTGGGGAGTATTTCCGAACAGCTCCGTTCCAATGGTCAGACTTTGCGTCAGGTCCCGCTCAAGCGTCGCACCGGCGAACCATCCGTTGCGGCCTTGGGCGGCAGTGTGCCACCAATGTCCGACTTCTGCGTAGGCAGTCCATTGTTCCCAGTTCTTTTGAACCAGCACCGGCAACAGATACGCCGCGTGGCCTTCGCCAAGACCCCGTCGACTGTCTCCAACCGGAAATTGTATTTGCGGATAGACGCCGATCTCGAACCGCGATTTTTCATCCGAGAAAAATCGCCATTTGACGCCTACCAATGGATCGCCCAGTCCAGTGGAGTGATTACTATCTGTCCGTTCGATTCTTAGCGGTATTTCAAGTTTCAATTGCACGTTTGGTAAGCCGTAGTTCAGATCGAGCAGCGGCGCGTCTAGTTCAGTTCCAGCTGCGCTATGCGTAACAATCACCGGTGTATTGATCTCCCATCCGCCCGCTGAAGTCGGCTCTGGATCATCTGTTGTGAAAGGCGGCCCGGCTAGGCCGGTGCGTGCTCCCAGGAGGAAACAACAGATAACCGTGAACAACCAAGAAGCTTCAAACTTCGCCATCGACTAAATATAGTAAATATATATGTATGCGATCATCGCGGCGCTAAGTGCCGCATATGCGATCCTAGGTCCGGCGAACGTTATTGATCTCGTGTTCTGGTCCTTTCTGTTAGTTCGACTATTTTTAAGATTGAACGACCCGGTAAGCTTCGGACAGTCTGGGCTGGGAACTGAGTGGAAATATTCTTAAGATTCCTTAAAAATTGGGGCCGCGCTTGATTCAGCTTCTTAATCAGCCTTTGAAGGCCAACTGATCGAGCGCAGCGCGAAAACCTTCGGCCAGCGTCAATGCGGGTCCATGGCCATAGTAGCGCAAGAAAATAATGCGCGGCTCTTCTGCGAGCATGTGTTGATGCACGGCTACAACTTCCAGATTGTGCCTGCGCAACGCTCGAATGACCGCATTAACCTCGCCTTCGAGCATTGCCACATCTCCGGCGACGTGAGCTGCATCGAAGTCTCCGGCAAACGCAGCCCATGTGTTTAGCCCAATAGCCTCGGTGATTTCAGTGCCCATCGAGACTACACGCAGGTCCGAACGACCTACTACATATTTGTAGACCGCGCCGTTCACCCCATAAAATCTGCCGGTGAGGCCAACTTTCTTATCGAGCGCGGCTAGATCGAAGGTGTCCTTTGCCGGGTGTGTTGGACAAGTCGCCGAAGAGGGTTGGTTCGCGGGGTGAGCACGGCGACTAATAAGGTTTCTTTGCATATAGAAAAACTCGAGAACGAGATCGGGATTGAGGTTTCAATTCGCCAAGTTAGGTCGTCGCAGGGTTGGATGATACTGACGTTTCCCTTAAGAATTTTTCAGAAAACGTAATCTCGCTCTTCATTTGCTAGCTGCTACCCAGACGCTTGGCGACTTTCGTCCTCACGCATCGCCTCGTCATTCGGAGACTGGTACAGCTCCTTGATGTCATTCTAATTCGCAGGAACTTTTAATGCTGGGCCGGCAAATCGACGGAGTGTGGCATAACTATTCGGAACAGGCTCCCTCGATTTAGCTCGCTCTCCAGCTCGATATGTCCCCCTTGCCGTTCGACCGCCCAGCGCGCGATCGACAATCCCAACCCGACACCTCCACTACCGCGCGATCGCGCTTTGTCTATGCGATAGAAGCGCTCAAAGATTTTTTGGTGGTCTGCCGGAGCAATTCCTGGCCCCTGATCCTTCACTTCCACTAGAGCGGTTTTGTCTTGCGACCTGATTTGCAAGCCGATTACCGTTGCTTCTCCACCGTAGCGGATCGCGTTGTGTATCAGGTTTAACAAGGCGAGCCGAAGCAATTCACGATCTGCCCAGATGGCCAATCTTTCGGCGGTGATTTCGATTCGCTGGTTTTTTTCCTCCGCCAAAACAAGGAGCGTTTCTCGAACCTCATTTGCCAATTGCGCTAGATCGATTTGTCTTAGTGAAATGCCGATGACATTTGTATCTGCCCGGGCAAGCAGAAGTAGTGCATCAACCAGATCGGTTAGCCGGCGTGTTTCTTCGAGCATGCTGTAAAGTGCTTCTCGAAGACTTTTTGCATCCCCATTGTCCGAGCGCAGCGCGGCTTCCCCGACCGCCCGGAGAGCAGTCAACGGGGTCCGCAATTCGTGAGACGCGTCGGCAGTGAAACGGCGAAGTTCGGCAAAGGAGTTTTCTAGTCGGCCAAGCGTTGCGTTAAAAACGGTTGCTAGTTGGCCAACCTCGTCGTGTGGATTAGGTACGGGCAGCCGGCCTTCCAAAGAGTTCGCGGTGATCTCTCGGGCGCGGGCGGCGATCTGGCTCACCGGCGAAAGTGAGCGATGAGCAATTAAATAACCCCCGATCGCGGAGAGCGCGCCAGCCACTGGTAATCCAAAACCCAGAACCGCTCCGAGCTCGGCAATGACGTGCTGGACCCCGGCCTCCGGGCGAAGAACTCGTAGAAAAACAGGATCGCCCGCGATCTCCGTGTTGTTTTGCAGAACACGGGCAGGGAACCGGCCCTCTATTTCAGTAGAAAACGCAACATAAGAACCTTCACCGTGCTTTGATGAGGGGGGCGTTTTCAGGCCAGTCGCCGGCCCCGCATGCAATAGAACCGAGCCCGCCGGCGCTAAGATTTCGAACCAAAGACCGGCTTGATCTTCCGCGTTGGTCGTCTCTTCCTCTTCCTTGTGTGCGTCACCCAGCCATCGAAGGATGCCTGTCGAATCGCGCACCACGCTGGATTCGACCGTTTCAAAGTCTTCCCGTAGCTGATGATCCAACTGGGACAGAAGCCGGCCACGCACTTCAAAAAGCAGCATACAACCGAGCGCCAACAGAATGATCGTCGAGGTGACGGCGTACCAGATCGCCAATCTAACACGCAGCGAAAGTCGCAGCCACCACTCTCTCATGTGTTGGATTCCTCCCGCAGCACAAAGCCGACTCCGCGAACAGTGTGGATCAGTCGAGACGCGAATCCGTCGTCGATCTTTCGCCGCAAGCGAGCCATGTGGACATCAATCACATTGTCAAGTGGCGTGGCTCGGCGAATCTCGTGCCAGACCTCTCGCGCTAAGGTTTCGCGACTCACAATCTTTCCCGCGGCCCACAACAACTGGACAAGTAGATCGAACTCTCGTGGTGTCAGATCGATAACCCTTCCTGCCCGAACTGCTCGGCGCGCGGTTAGCTCAACCTCCAGATCGGCCACATGCCAACGGGTTGGGCTTTCCTCGGCCGAAGAATCCACCGTCGCGCGGCGTAAGAGTGCTCGCAGCCTCGCCGCCAATTCGGCGAGGGCAAACGGTTTTACCAGATAGTCGTCCGCTCCACTATCAAGCCCTTCGACTCTATCCTCCAGTGCGTCCCGCGCGGTCAATAAAAGCACAGGCGTTTTAGAGTCCTTCGCCCGGACTGCTCTCAAAATTTCCAAACCGCTTCGGCCGGGCAGCATCCAGTCGAGTACTACGGCGTCGTACGGTTCACTACTGAGCAAGAAGAAGCCATCTTCACCAGTTCCCGCCCACGCCGGGTCGAAGCCTTCGGCCTTCAGCCCGGTTAATATTGCGCGCGAGGTTTTGACCTCGTCTTCGATCAGTAGAATTCTCGCCGGTCGGGGGGCGTTCACCGCGCGTCCAATTGTTTTTGCTGTCTGAGCTTTTCAATTTGAGACATCGGCAACAACTCGCTCATCGATCGCCCGACACGTTTTACTTTGCGCACGCACCCGCTGGTCGTTGGCAGCCAATGGTTGCGTGTTGATAGCAGCTTTAACGGCTTGGGCGAGGGCGAGCGCTTTGCCGCGTCCATAGTAGTGAAGAAATATCATCCGCGGATTTTCTCCAATCATGTGCTGATGGATAGCTACGATGTTAATCCCTTTGCTACGGAGGGTCTTGAGAATGGTTTGAAGCTCGTTTTCAAGCATCACGAAATCGCCGACCACCAATGCGTCTTCAGAAGTGCCCGCGAAGGCTGCCCAGGTGTTAACGCCCATCGTATTTCCAGCGGTACAGCCGCAAGCCATTTTGGTCTCGCGCCCAATGGTAACTTTGAACATTCCGTCGTTCGCATCGCCCTTTTGCCCAAAGACCTGGCTGATCATCTCACCGTCGATTGCGCTCTTTTCTGGTAGCTGGCCCAGACCGAACGATTTTGCTGGCTGAGGGTGCGCCGTGCGGATCTCTTTCACTTTATCAAAAATTGCACGGACCCCTTTGGCCAGCTGGTCGGTAGTGCCTTCGCCCCCGATGTGCATGAAGTAAACTTTGGGCTCATCGAAAAAGAAATGATTGTGCAGAGCAGTGACTTCCAGACCGTTTTCCAGCGCCGCGCTCATTGCCGGATTTACTTCGTCTTCGAAGAGAACCATATCTCCCATAACCATCGTCTGGTCTTTGGCACCCGGAGTGAAAGCTGCCCATGAGGTAAGCCCCAGAAAGGGGGCGAACTTGGCGCCTTCAACGCTAATAGCAACGTCGCTTCTCGGTTTGCTGACCTTAAAGACATTCTCTTTTTGATTCAGCGCTCCCTTCAGATCGGTGATCGACTCGATCTTTGCCGTATCCAGGCTGTTGCTGGCCGCCGAGCTGGCCGAAACAGGTACAAACAGAAGGACGGCGCTAAGGCCGACGGTACCGAAAATCATGAGGAAAGGAAAAAATTGACACTTCATGGAGGTTCTCCTAGTTATAGGATGTTGGCTATGTTACACGTGTTACATTAGCGAAATATCCGCGTCAAGTAAAGTGCTCCCCGATTTCTTGGCCGTCTCCGCTGCAATGGTTACCTGTCAGCATACGGCCCAAACGGGGTGACCGTTACTGAAGATATCCTTAAGAATTGTTCAGAATTAACATCGCCCCGAAGACGAAAGAATCGTCACCGGAGGCACTACGGTTATGAGATGGATTACCCGAGAAAGAGTGAAAGTAGATCGCGTGGCCTGTCCGTGGCTGATCAAAAAGTTCGTGGACAAGAACGCTGAATTCTTCTTTGTCCCAGTTGATAAGGTCGCTAGCGAGGCCCAGCGGCTAGGCGCTGAACCGTTCGATGTGAAGGGGGTTGAATTGGGGCACCACGGCAAAGAGTGCTCGTTCGAAGCGATTTTGAAGAAGTACAGGCTCACTGATGACCAGGCTTTGGTCCTGCTTGGCAAAATCGTTAACGGAGCCGATACCGATAATACTCTTTGGAAACAACCCGAAGGCGCAGGACTCGAAGCGGTCGCCGAAGGGTTTCGTCATTTGGGCTTTAAGGACGATTATGAGGTAAATTCAGCCGAGTGGATCGTCTACGACGCGCTGTATGCCTATTGTCAGGAAATGGTGCGGCAAGGAAAACCGGACGGGATGTTCAAATGAGGCCGAGGAAAACCCGCCATGCCGTTAGAGCTGCTGGGATATATCGAACTGCGGGGAAACGTTAAATCGGGCGGATTTGATCATGCCGCCGTTCATTGCGGATCGGGTAGGCTC
>JBKPCS010000233.1:0-14378 GCA_046727495.1 bacterium
CAACAATCTCGAGCTACACCTTTAACGCGCTCTACTACGATGACACTGCCGTCGGCACGACCCTGAACCGTTTCGAGCACATTTTTGGCCAGCAGTTTCGGTTTCAGGTTGTGCCAACCGCGACCGCCGTCCTGGAATACCGGTTTGGATACGTCCAATATCTATCCGCAAGCGGCGATTCCTACTCGCACTATCTCCTCGCTGGCGCCGACATAACTCTAAGCCCTCGTCTGACTTTTCACTTTCCGTACCGGAGCCGAATTTCGTCATCAGCTCTTTCAGGGCGGCAAAGATACGACTTACCCCTACTTTGAATCGACCCTGGGCTACGAGTACCAGCCGAAATCTTTATCCAATGGTACAACCGGTTCGGCCTCGAACAGTCCGATATCTCCTCGACAGCATTCAAGAAGGTCTATCGAACCGGGTTGCGGGTGCAACACACATTCGGAAACAAGCCATCTGTCCGCAATTTCGGGGACACCTCACTTTTCGAAGACGACGCCAAGGCCAACGACGAGGACCAAAATGCAAGCAATTACGGATTCTATCCCCTTCTCGGCACTCAAGCGACCGCCATGGCAGCCGATAATCCCCTGTTGTCGTCAACATGGAGCCTGTTGAATTCAGATCAAATGAATCGTTTGATCGATGAGGTACGACGCAGATTTGATGTCGTCCTGTTCGATTGTCCTCCGATTCTTGGTGTCAGCGACTCGTCGATTATGACGAATCTGGCGGATGCCACGATCATTGTAACGCAACACCGGCGTTTCCCGAGATCGATGCTCGCCCGTGTCAAAAAGACCGTTCTCAATGCCGGCGGCAACCTGCTGGGCGTCGTTCTGAATAACGTCGATGTTCGCCACGACCACCAGTACCAGTATTACACGAGTTATTATCATTATTATCCCGGCCCTAAATCCAACGGCGAGCGAGCGACCGAAAAACCGGCTCCGGCAAGACCTGTGGCTCGGGCGAAGAGCGCTGTTACTGAAGATGAGTACTAGACTTTTGTCCTGGTTCACCCTCTCCTGCCTGTTCTTTCTAGTTGGATTTGCTTTCGCCGACGCCACTTTGCGTCCAGGCGATCCAATCGAAATGAAGCTGGGCGGCGTCCCGCAGGCAGATATCTCTTCCGTGAGCGGAACGTATACGATTGACGGTGAAGGGAACGTAAATCTGCCGCACATCGGCCACGTAAAAATCGCGGGTCTGACTCCGGGCGCAGCGCAATCGACGATCGAAAGCGTCTACAAAGCGCGTGGCATTTACACCAACCCCAACATCGTCAGCACAATGCAGGCGCAAGCGCGTTTTGTGAATGTCGGCGGTGAAGTCAAGGCGCCACAGCGTGTCCCGTTCACTCCGGATTTGACTGTTCTCGGCTCGATCAATGCCGCCGGCGGCTTTTCCCCGTTTGCTGATCAGCGAAAAGTTCGCGTCCTTCGCGGCTATGAAGTGATCCTGATCGATGTCAAAAAGATCCGAGCAAATCCTTCCCTTGATGTGCAGCTGCAGCCTGGCGACAGGATCGAGGTCCCACAGTCGCTCTTTTAGCAGCGCTCTTTCAGAGCGGTCATCCTCCTGCGACCAATTCCCGGTTCTTCACCAAGTACGAAACTCCCGACCAAAGCGTCAGGGCTACGGTCACAACGACTAAGACCCATCCAATGAGCGAAAAGACCGATTCGACTCTCCCTCCTCCAGCGATGGCCGCCACAAAAAGAAAATAGAGAATCGTCACGATCTGCCACACCGTTTTGTGTTTTCCAAGCCGTTCAGCCGGTAGAACCTTTCCGCGCGAAATCGCGATCAATCGCAAACCCGTGATCAGAAATTCGCGGCTAACGATTACTATTACGGCCCAAGCCGGGATATAGCTTAGCGCGACAAGGCAAATAAACGCCGCCGCAGTCATGATCTTGTCGACCAACGGGTCCATCAGTTTGCCAAAATCGGTTATCAGCTGGTATTTCCGGGCAATATAGCCATCCGCGTAGTCAGTGACGCTTCCGACGATAAACAACACCAGCGCTAAAACCTTGCTGCCCGGAAAATCGACACTCAGCGCCACCACAAAAGGTATCGTGAGAATCAGGCGTAGAACCGTAAGCTGGTTGGGAAGGTTCATGCTGTTGCTTTCACATAAGGGGAACCTGTCACGCCGTACTCCAGCCTTCGCCGGACGAAGGCGGAAGGTATCGTGAGTATCAGGCGAAGAATGGTGAGTTGACTAGGAAGATTCAAAGGACTCTTAAACGTGGATCGCGAAAAGCGAAAACCTGTCGCGCCGCAGCTTGGCGAAGGCGGACGCTACCCTACCGGATGTTTCCAGATGGGAACGACACATTTCAATCTTTCTACAATCTCAGCACAACCTTCGAGGGCAGCCTTCCGATGTCGTGACGCAACCCTCACAAAAAGCGAAGCCTCGCCCGCCGGAACAAAACCTATTCGGTGATGCACAATCACCGTAGCTAGTCCATGCTTCTCTTTAACTTCCTCCGCCACTAACTTCAATTGTCGCTGGGCCATCGCTTCGAAGGCCTCGTATTCGATTCCGGAGATCGCGCGATCATCTTCAATCGCTCGGACCACACCCCAGAAATCAACGACGGCTCCCTCACTCACGGAGAATTTATCGTCCGGGCCTCGAAGAACATCCGTCGTTATTTTGGTTTCACAAAAGTCCATATCTTTCCTCACTCGCGCGCGCCCCGGCCTGTCCGACGGCCTGTCCGACGAAGCCTCGGCGAAATCGGAAACCAATTAAGTTTACAGGCCGCATTTCCTGTGAGAAATGCTGATTACAAGGTTCTTTAACTATAACCCCTCGCAAAACCATGAACCTATCAGATATCGGACTAATCGGGCTCGCTGTCATGGGCGAAAATCTGGTGCTGAACATGGAAAGCAAAGGCTTTTCCGTGTCGGTATACAATCGAACCACAGAAGTCACTGAGAAATTCGTAGCAGGCCGCGCAAAAGGGAAACGGATCACCCCAACTCGTACGATCGAGGAGTTCGTAAGCAGCCTCTCGCGACCGCGCAAAATAATGATCATGGTAAAGGCGGGGAATGCAGTTGATGCGGTGATCCAACAACTGCTGCCCCACCTCGAAAAAGGGGACGTGGTGATCGATGGCGGCAACTCGTTGTTCACCGATACGCAGCGTCGTGAAGCGGATCTCTCCGGCAAAGGATTGAACTATCTCGGTATCGGCGTTTCGGGCGGCGAAGAAGGTGCGCTCAAGGGCCCATCTCTCATGCCGGGTGGAACAAAGGAAGCATGGGAAATTGTTGCGCCGATTTATCGAAAAATCGCCGCTCAGGTCGATGGTGAGCCATGTTGCCGCTATATGGGAAGCGGAGGGGCGGGCCACTACGTCAAGATGGTACATAACGGGATCGAATATGGCGATATGCAGTTAATCTGCGAGGCATACGCAATCCTTCGCGATTTGGCCGGTCTGGGCGCAGCCGAGTTGCATGACGTTTTCGATTCCTGGAACAAAGGGGACCTGGATAGTTTTTTGATTGAAATCACGGCCAATATTTTTACCCGAAAAGATCCGGATACAGGCAAACCGCTTGTGGACGTGATCCTTGATAAGGCGGGCCAGAAAGGAACAGGGCGGTGGACGTTACAGTCCGCAATCGAGCAAGGGGTGGTCATCTCGACGATCAACGCCGCCGTAGAGGCTCGGGTCCTTTCTTCCATGAAAGAGCAGCGAGTGCGCGCATCCAAACAACTGCCGGCCCCGACCGGGTACAAATACAGCGGAGATCGTCAAAAACAGGTCGATGCTGTGCGCGACGCTTTGTACGCCTCGAAAATAATTTCCTACGCACAAGGGTTCACGCTGTTCGCAGCGGCCAGCAAACAATACGGCTGGAACCTCAACTTCGGTGATATCGCCACGATTTGGCGAGGTGGTTGCATCATCCGAGCAAAATTTTTGAATCGCATTAAAGAGGCGTTCGACCGAAATCCACAACTCGAGAACTTGATGCTCGACCCGTTCTTCAGCGAGATCCTGGAAAAGAGCCAGGGCAATTGGCGATTCGCTATTTCGCAGGCTATCCAGGCGGGAGTCGCCGTACCAGCCTTCAGCGCATCGCTTAGCTACTTCGATAGCTATCGCCAGGAGCGTTTGCCTGCCAACCTTCTCCAAGCCCAGCGCGACTATTTCGGAGCACACACATACGAACGCATCGATAAGCCAGGCACGTTCCATACGGAATGGCTGGCGTAGAAGTGGCGGTCCCGGGTTCCGAGTTTCGGGGTTGCTCTAGCGCAATCGGTGATGCTACCGGTAAAGGCGATGCCCAAAGTCGGACCCGAAGGGCCCACAGATGTTAGCCCAGGGTTTTAACCCCGGGTCCAAAGGGTTTGAACCCTGGGTCGGCAACAGAAAATGGTTAATTTAATCGACGGCAAAAAGTCTGCAGAACGGATCAATGCGGAAACCCGCGAAACCGTTGCTCGATTGCGGAAACACGGGATAACCCCTGGGCTGGCAGTTGTGCTGGTGGGTGATAACCCCGCATCGGCCGCTTATGTCCGTAACAAGGATCGGACATCCCAGGAGCTTGGATTTTTTTCGAGAAAGATCGAGCTGCCAAAAGAGACGACACAGGCTGAGCTGCTGAATATCGTCCACAGGTTAAACAGTGATCCCGCCATTCACGGAATCCTCGTCCAATCTCCGCCGCCGCCCCAAATTAATGAAGCCGAGATTACTCTCGCCATCGATCCAGCAAAAGATGTCGATGGGTTCCATCCCATAAATGTAGGCAAACTCGCCATTGGTGACCCGACTGCCTTGGTTCCGTGTACGCCGCTCGGATGTTTGCGCTTGTTGCTCGATAACAACATCAAACTTGAAGGTGCACATGTTGTGATTGTGGGCCGGAGTATGCTGGTTGGTAAACCGCTAGGACTACTTCTGATGCGCAAAGGGAAAGGCGGCGACGCTACCGTCACGATCGCCCATTCCCGGAGTCGCGACCTCCCATCGATCACGCGCTCCGCAGACATATTGGTCGCTGCGATCGGCAAAGCGCATTTTATCCGGGCCGAACATGTACGAGAAGGCGCTGCGGTCATTGATGTCGGCATCAACCGAGTTGAAGATCCATCCAAAAAAAGCGGCTACAGAATTACCGGCGATGTCGCGTTCGAAGAAGTTGCGCCCCGGACCAGTGCCATCACCCCTGTTCCTGGCGGCGTAGGCCCAATGACCGTCGCGATGCTCATGGCCAACACCGCTACCGCCTGCCAGCAACAAACGGGACTGTATGTTTGAAAGAAGGAGACAGGAGACAGAATACGGGAGACAGAATGTGAGGACCGAATTCCTGCGGCGCGTCTCCTGTCTCCTGTATTCTGTCTCCTGTATCCTCTTCCCATGCATGCTTTTCATTACCGGCGCGGTCGTTTAGCCTGCGAAGAAGCCGATCTGAATCGAGTGGCCGACCGGTTCGGCACGCCGCTTTATGTTTACAGCCGGCGGACCATCCTCGACCACTTTCACCGACTGGACCACTCACTCGCAGCACTCGATCATCAGATTTGCTACGCTCTCAAGGCCAATTCCAATCTCGCCGTAATCCGGCTTCTAGCCGAACAAGGCGCCGGATTCGATATTGTTTCCGGTGGTGAACTCTACCGCGTCATCAAAGCGGGAGGCGATCCGAGCAAATGTACTTTTGCCGGCGTCGGCAAGACCCGCGAAGAAATCGAGTACGCGCTCCGGTCTGGCGTCCACAGCTTCAACGCGGAATCGGAAGAAGAGCTGCACGCGATCAACGACGTGGCCCGCGCGCTCAACAAACGGGCTCCGGTCGCTATCCGTGTCAATCCGGATGTTGCGGCCGACACCCACAAATATATCAGCACCGGAAAAATCGAGAACAAGTTCGGCATCGGAATCGGCCAGGTTGAAGCGGTCTATCAGCGCACATCCGAACTTGGTAACCTTCGGATTCGTGGCGTGCAGATGCACATCGGCTCGCAGATTACCGATGTTAAGCCATTCGTTCAGGCGATCGAAAAAATGGTACCTGTCGTGAGTCGTCTGAAGAGCGCGTATGGCATTGAATTCTTCAGTGTCGGTGGCGGCATAGGAATCGTGTACCGCGGCTCTTTAGAAAGCGGGGACGAAGTTTGGTGGAAAACAGAGCAATCGAAAAATGTCCTCACGATTGACCAGTACGCGTCAGCGATTGTGCCAGGGCTGCAAGAATTGAACCTACAGATACTATTGGAGCCCGGTAGATTTTTTGTCGGCAATGCCGGCGTCTTATTAACGAAAGTTCTCTACCTCAAGCATGCGGAATCAAAAACATTCGTCATTGTGGACGCCGGAATGAACGATTTGATCCGGCCTGCTCTGTATCAGGGATACCACGAGGTTGTCCCATTGCACGAAACCAAGGATCGATCGGTAATCAAAGCAGATGTCGTTGGGCCAGTCTGCGAGAGTGGCGACTTTTTTGCGCTCGATCGTGAGTTACCCGAGCCACATCCCGGAGAAGTCCTTGCTCTGATGAGCGCCGGCGCCTACGGCTTTGCCATGGCTTCCAACTACAACTCACGTCCGCTTCCGGCCGAGGTTCTGATCGACGGCGACCAGGCAACTTTGATACGCCGCCGGCAGAAGTATGCGGATTTGGTGGAGCTGGAAGCGCTGTAGGGCGGCAGGCCCTGCCGCCGATACCCAACGCGCTTTTTAGGGGATTCGAACCGCGTTCAGCTGCGTGGGTGGAACGTTATAGATGTCGGCGGCAGGGCCTGCCGCCCTACAGCGCTCTACGCCCCAATCCCCGCTCTTCTCCGCGAGATAAACTTCTGCAGAACGATAAAAACCAACAACAGCACCCCTATAACAATCTTCGTCCACCAACTGTTGAGCGTCCCATTGAAAATGATGATCTGTTGGATCAATCCCAGGATCAGCACTCCCATCAGAGTCCCGGGAATAAAGCCTACTCCGCCGGTGAGGAGCGTTCCCCCAATAACCACTGACGCGATGGCGTCGAGTTCCAGTCCGACAAAAGAAGCAGGGTTCCCTGACTGCATATAAAAAGTCGCCACGATTCCGGCCAGCGCTGAGAAAAAGCCTGCAAGCGCATATGTAACGATTTTCGTTTGTCCGATGCGTACTCCCATCAAACGAGCCGAATTTTCGTTTGATCCGATTGCGTAAACATTTCGCCCGAACCGGGTGAAACTCGCCAGAAAGCTCCCAATCGCAACGGCTGCTAAGAAACACATCGCGGTAAAAGGCAAAACTGCCTTGGGAGCAATCAAGATTGAAAGCTGAGGCAATACTTGACTGTAAAAGGGATGATCGATGCCAATCGATTCCGGGTAGATGACAAAACCGAGGCCGCGCAAACAGAAGAGTCCTGCCAGGGTCACCAGAAACGGCGGCAGATCGAAGAAGTGTATTAAACACCCCATGACGCTGCCTGCGAGAACGCCAATGCAGAGTGCAATTGCCATAGCCAGGAATGGATCACATCCGGCCTGCAGCAGCCTGGCGATCAAGATTCCAACAAAAGCGATCATTGATCCAACCGAGAGGTCGATCCCACCGGAGAGGATCACAAACGATTCTCCCACCGCAGCAACGCCCACGAAGGCCATGTCGTTCAGCAGATTCACAATCACCCGCGGCGTACCGAAATTCGGATAGAAGAGCGATCCCATTCCAAACACGGCAAGTAAGACTATCGCCGTCGCCAGTAGCGGAATGTATTTAGGGCCGAGGCGTATCATGACGCGCAGCAGGTGAAAGATGAAATCGAGTGCGAATTGGTTTCAAAACCTCCCAAAGCGGGAGAAATAGCTGGCCAAAACGCTTGCGAAAGGCTTCAGCCTGGAACAAGCACACCGCGATAATCACTAGCGCTTTTGGCACCGGCGAAATATCTGAGCTCACGTTCCGCGCATAAAATGTTGTGGTCAGCGTCTGAATAAACAGTCCGCCAATCACAGCTCCAATCAGATAAAAACGGCCACCTCGCAGTGAGGTACCACCGATTACCACCGCTAAAATCGCATCCAGCTCCAAATACAGCCCGATGTTATTCGCATCAGCGCTCCGAATATTGGAACAAGCTACGAGTCCGGCGAGTCCGGCGCAGAATCCGGAAAATGTGTAGACCAGGAGTTTTACTTGTCTGGCGTTAATGCCGGCGTACCGGCTGGCTTCGTCGTTGTCTCCAACCGACTCGATAAAAAGACCGAGCGCAGTTCCCCGGACCATCAAGTAGGTCAGCAGCAACATCGCTAGAACAAGTGTCAGAGTGAACGGCAGTCCAAACAGATGCCCGTTCCCGAGATAGACCATCGTTGAGTCAAGAAAGTTGATGATCTGGCCTTCGGTGATCAGCTGAGCAATCCCACGTCCCGCGACCATCAGTACGAGTGTCGCGACAATCGGCTGAATACCGAATCCTGCGACTAATAGTCCGTTCCAGGCACCGGCAAGGATTGAAATAACGAGGGCTACGGCAATCGCGATTCCTGCCGGTTGATGCTCAGTGACAAG
Organism: bacterium; assembly: GCA_046727495.1. Taxonomy (GTDB): domain Bacteria; phylum Verrucomicrobiota; class Verrucomicrobiia; order Chthoniobacterales; family JAFAMB01; genus JBKPBY01. Next base: position 8,565 of record JBKPCS010000233.1, read on the forward strand.
CAATCGGGACGAAACGGCCGCTGCGATTGCCATCACCGCCCCTACCGAAAGATCTACTCCGCCAGTCGCTATCACCAGTACCATCCCGAGCGACAAAAGCATGACCTTGGCGCCCTGATTCAAAACGTCGAGTCTCGAGCCGTAAAGGTGGCCGCCCAATACCTGGATATGAAAGAACCCTGGCGTGAAAAACTGATTGAACAGCAAAAGCAATCCGAGCGCGCCAACGGTCCAAAAAATGCGCTTACCGCGCAGCGAGAATAACACAACGCCAAAAACCAACCAGAATAGCAGGTCGGAAACCCAGTCGATCATGTGCGGGTAGCGATAGAGTGCATGATAGCTTCCTCCGAAATTTCTCCCTCTGTCAATTCATCGATTTTCTTACGATCGCGTAAAACCACAACCCGTTGACTCTGTCGCACCACCTCTTCTAGTTCGGAGCTGATAAACAGCACAGCCAGACCATTCTGCCGAAGAGACTGAATCAGTTTCTCGATCTCGGCTTTCGCGCCCACATCAATCCCCCGAGTCGGTTCATCAAGGATGAATAGTTTCGGCTCCGTTGCCAGCCACCGGGCAAGAAGGACTTTCTGCTGATTCCCCCCGCTTAGATTCTGAACGACCTGCTCCCGCGATGGCGTCTTGATGTCCAAGGCCTGAATGAATCGATCGGCAAGTTTTTCCTGTTCACCAAGCGACAAACGCCTCCAGCTAAGCCGGCTCGCCTGTAACGCCAGGATAATGTTCTCCCTCACCGTCAGCTTTGGTATGATACCTGCCGCTTTGCGATCCTCTGGAGTCAAGGCAATGCGATTTCGGATCGCTGCGCGCGCCGTGAATGGAATTTCACGATGCGATCGTTGATCCGGATCGTTCCCTCGTCCGGCCGGTCAACTCCGAATAAGAGCCGAGCCGTCTCCGTTCGGCCCGATCCAAGCAATCCCGCCAGCCCTACTACTTCTCCAGGACGAATATCCAGATCGAATGGATGCACTGATCCCTTCTTTCCAAGGCCACGCGCCTCAAGCGTCGGAGAATCGGATCGGATTGTCGCCGTGCTCGCCCTCTTCCGTTCCAGGGCTTCTACCTGCTGGACGGCTTTGCCGATCATATGCGACACCAGCTGGATTCGCGGAAGATCCTTAGTCGGGAAACAGCCGACCCGGCATCCATTACGCAGCACGGTGATCCGGTCCGAGATCTCGTACACTTGCTCCAGAAAATGTGTGATGAAGATGATTCCGAGGCCTCGCTCCCGCAGCATCCGGACTTTCTTGAAGAGTTCTTCTACCTCCGTCCGGTCCAGACTTGAAGTCGGCTCGTCCAGGATCAACAGCTTGGCGGAAATATCCGGCCCCCGCGCGATAGCGACCATCTGTTGGACGGCGATTGAATACAAAGAAAGCTGGCGATTCACATCCAGTGAAAGGTCAAGCCGGGCGAGTGCCGCTCGCGCGCGCTGAGCGATAGCTCTCCACCGGACCACACCCATCCACGTTGGCTGACGTCCAAGGCAGATATTCTCCGCAACCGATAAATGAGGAATGAGATTGACCTCTTGATAAACCGTACTGATTCCCATCGCCTCAGCTTCGCGCGGCGAGCTGGGTGCAATGGTTTTGCCTTCGAGGCGAGTTTCACCCGCGTCTGGGGAAAGACTCCGGTAAGCACCTTGATCAGAGTGCTCTTCCCCGCTCCATTCTCTCCCATTAATGCATGGACTTCACCCGCCTCCACCCGAAGATCGACCCCATCCAGTGCTTTGACCCCGGGGAAGCTCTTACTTAAACCGATAACTTTTAGGAGCGGAGCCACTTGTAGACTACCAACAATGAGAGGGACGGCACCCGTACCGTCCGCTTATTTCTTTGAACCTATCGAATTGGCAATGCGAAGAACCCGTCAAGTTCCAGTGGAGGTTGTCGGCGAAGCCGGAAACGCAAAAGAGGCTTTGAAGTTGATAACTTCGCAAAGGCCCGATCTCGTATTTCTGGATGTACAAATGCCGGGCCCAGAGCGGTTTCGATCTGCTGGCCAAGCTCGAATCGCCACCGGAAATAATCTTCACTACTGCGTACGATCAGTTTGCATTAAGAGCATTCGAGTTCGGCGCCTGCGATTATCTTCTGAAACCAGTAATCCCGGAGCGCCTGGCAGTCAGCTTGTCCCGCGTTCCTGCGGACAAGGTCCGAGCTAGCTATGAATCAAGTGTTCGAGAGGGCGAAAGACTGACTGGCGCGGATCAAGTCCTGGTGCGTGATGGCGAGTCGTGTTGGATGGTCGCTATTTCGGAAATTCACCTACTGGAGTCGGAAGGCAACTATACGCGCGTGTTTTTCAGGGATAAGAAGGCACTGATTCCGAGATCGCTGAGCATTCTTGAAGATAAGCTCGATCCAAAACTCTTCTTTCGTGCAAGCAGGCAACACATTATCAACCTCCAGTACATAGAAAACATTCAGCCCTGGTTCAGTCGCAGCTTGCGCGTCACGCTTAAATCAGGTCAGACCATCGAAATGTCCCGCCGGCGCAGCCAGGATCTCAAAGACCTGACCAGCTTTTGAGGCTTTGACGCAAAGACAGCGGACTTCACGCCAAGGCGCAAGAAGAGGGATCTCACGCCAAGACGCCAAGACGCAAAGGGTAAGAGGTTTTTAGGCCTGGAGAAGGGTTACAAAACGGACATCAACAATTTTGGCCGGGAATGCGCCCTTGATCTTTTCCTAGGGCGAAGCTGGTCTCAACGACAGCGAGCTTCACCCCACCCACAGCTCAGTCCTAGGTCGAGCCTCTCCCTTTTTTTTCCAAAACCTTTGCGTCTTGGCGTCTTTGCGTGAGATCCACCTTAGCGCCTTTGCGTGAAATCCTTCTCCGCATCTTGGCGCGAGATCCTTCTTAGCATCTTGGCGGAATCCGTGGTTCCTTGGATTCCGTCTAAACATTGCGACCAAAGCAGGCTTATGCGTATTCAACTTGCTTCGTTATTCATTCTGCTCGTCTTGCTCTCCACCGTTCCTGGCCAGGAACGAGCGACGCCCTCACCGATTGCGGCTGAGGCGGATTATCATCTGAAAGATTTCAAGTTTGCTGTATCGATTTGAGTCGAGTGCCGACTACGATCCTGCACCCCAGTTGGAAAAAATCCAGGCTGCCGTCCTTTCAATCAATTTTGCAGACGACGCGCTGAATCCGATCGAGCTCGGTTTCATCGAACGCGCTAAACCGCATGTACGAAACGGCCAATTTATTGTCGTTCCTTCCGGCCCGGAAACGACTGGCCATATGACCCTCACCGATCCTGCCGTATACGCGAAACATATCGGCGACTTCTTGGCCCAGCGCGGTCTGTGAAAAGCTGTCGAAGTATCGGCGCGGACCCAGCACGTCTGGGCTGGCACACCGACACGCCGATACGCCGTTACGCCGACACTCTCTTCTTCCCTGGCTCGTAGTTCAAATACGGCCCAAGCCATCGTTCAATCTCCTCAACCGCCATTGCCTTCCTTGTTGCGTAATCCAGAACCTGGTCCTTACCAAGCTTTCCGACGCCGAAATATTTCGAGTCAGGATGCGCAAAATAGAGCCCGCTGACCGACGCTCCCGGCCACATGGCAAAGCTTTCTGTCAGACGGACACCGGCATTCTTCTCTGCATTCAACAGATCGAACAAAATCCGCTTCTCCGTGTGGTCGGGACAGGCTGGATATCCGGCGGCTGGTCTGATCCCTCGGTAGACCTCCTGAATCAGGTCTTCCTTCGAGAGATGCTCCTCCTCACCGTAACCCCATTCCCGTCGAACGCGCTCATGAAGAAATTCAGCGAACGCCTCCGCCAAACGATCGGCCAGAGCCTTTGTCATGATGCCGTTGTAGTCGTCGTGGTCATCTTCAAACTGCTTCGCAAGCTCATCCGCGCCGTGTCCGGCCGTGACAGCAAAAGCACCAACGTAGTCGGAACGGCCGGAGCTCCGTGGCGCAACAAAGTCCGCCAACGAATGATTGAACTGATTCGCAGGCTTTTCCATTTGCTGCCGCAGCATGTGGAAAACCGAGAGGATCTCAGAACGGGATACATCCGGGTAAACTTCAATGTCGTCTCCCACACTGTTTGCGGGCCAGATTCCGTAAGCGCCTTTCGCGGTGATCAGCTTACCGGTGACGATATCTTGCAGAAGTTTCTGCGCGTCCTCGTACAACTGCCGCGCTTGTTCGCCCACTGTCGGGTCATCCAGTATCTTCGGGAATCGACCGCGCAGCTCCCACGTGTGGAAGAAAGGCGACCAATCAATATAAGGAACCAGTTCGTCTAAAGGTTGATTGGCGATCACCCGCCGCCCGAGAAACCTCGGCACATCAATCCGCGTCGTCGCCCAGTCGATCGGCGTCTTGCGATCACGCGCAACTTCGATCGAAATGAGCTTTTTGTCCGCGCTCCGATTTGCGTGATCGTCACGCAGGCGTTGCTGATCATCGATATTCTTCGATACAAAATCATTGCGCAGATCGTTGCTTACCAGAGCGCCAACCACGCCCACGGCGCGCGACGCATCCAGCACATGAACAGTCGGCCCGGTATAATGGGGGGCAATTTTTACAGCGGTATGGGCGCGACTGGTCGTTGCGCCGCCGATCAGCAACGGCAAAGAGAAACCAAGGCGCTCCATTTCTTGGGCCACGTGCGCCATTTCGTCCAAGGACGGAGTAATTAAACCGCTTAGTCCGATAATGTCGGCATCCTGTTCTCGCGCTGTTTCCAGAACTTTCTCCGCCGGGACCATCACCCCTAGATCGACAACTTCGAAATTGTTACAGGCCAGAACAACCCCAACGATGTTCTTTCCAATGTCATGCACATCGCCTTTTACGGTTGCCATGATTACCTTGCCTTGCGCACGCGCGTTCGGTTGGCTTGCGCGCTCCGCTTCCAGGTAAGGCAAAAGATAAGCGACAGCCTTCTTCATCACGCGGGCGCTCTTGACCACCTGCGGCAGAAACATCTTTCCCGACCCGAATAAATCTCCGACAACACTCATTCCAGCCATCAATGGTCCTTCGATGACCGCGAGCGGCTTTTCATACTTCTGGCGCGCCTCTTCAGTATCCTGCTCGATGTAATCAACGATCCCTTTGATCAACGCATGGCTAAGCCTCTGCTCGACGTTGTCCGCACGCCAGGCCTCGTCCTTTGCCTGCGTTTTCCCGGATCCTTTTACCTTCTCGGCAAATTCAACCAACCGTTCAGTGGAATCTGGTCGCCGATTCAGGAGTACATCCTCAACCAGCTCCAACAGATCTTTTGGAATCTCTTCGTACACAGCCAGCTGGCCAGCATTGACGATCCCCAGGTCCAGTCCCGCGCTAATTGCATGGTAGAGAAATGCGGCGTGGATCGCTTCCCGAACGTTGTTATTCCCACGAAACGAGAACGAGATATTGCTGACGCCACCGCTTACTTTACAGCCCGGAAGATTCTCTTTAATCCAACGGGTCGCCCCGATGAAATCGACCGCATAATTGTTGTGCTCTTCGATCCCGGTTGCGACAGTCAGAATGTTTGGATCAAAGATGATATCGTCAGCTGGAAACCCGACATCTTCGGTCAGTATCCGGTAGGCTCTGGAACAGATCTCAATCTTTCGTTCCAGACCATCGGCCTGACCCTTTTCGTCGAAAGCCATCACCACTACCGCCGCACCGTACCGCCGAATCAGACGCGCCTGCTGTTTGAATTTCTCTTCTCCCTCTTTCAGGCTGATCGAATTCACGATCCCTTTCCCTTGAATACATTGCAGTCCTGCCTCCAGAACGGACC
>JBKPCS010000234.1:0-33214 GCA_046727495.1 bacterium
TATCCCCAACCAGGTCCCATTAATCCAACCATGCATTTCGACAGCCTCCACAAAGTACTCGGAGCAGGTTGGTCTAAATCGACAACCGGTTCCCGGCCCACCCGTCAGCAACGCCAGGAAAGGCGACAGTGTATATTTATAAACTTTGAGCAGGATCTTCAGCATCAGGATGACGGGGAAGAAAAATAGAAGCACGTTCCGCCAACCGCAACCAGTCTCGCAAAAGGTCATCATAGGAGGCCCTGACTGATGATGACCGGGCGACAGTTACTAACCACAGCCCGCGCCGTAGCCGGTGCCGATTGAGCCGAAAAATCTCACGAATTCGCCGGCGTACTTTGTTACGAACGACCGCCGATCCAAGGCGGCGCGCCGTGATGATTCCGATCCTCGTTTCTTCTCCGCGCGCCAGAGTTGCCAGTGTCAAGTGCTTTCCGGTCCAGGATTTACCCTCCGTTTTGAGGAGCGCGAATTCGGAAGCACGGCTTAAGCGCGCGGTTTTGGGAAATCGAAGACGTATCCGGCCCGGCCGGACCATGGATTATGCCTCGGTATGGCGCGCGTAGTGGATCTCAACGCCCTTCGGCACCAGGCGCTTACGTCCGCGCTGCCGGCGTCTCGCCAAGGTCGCTCGGCCGCCTTTGGTTTTCATTCGGGCGCGGAACCCGAACTGGCGTTTCCGGGTACGCTTGGAAGGTTGATAGGTTCTTTTCATGTCAATAATCCTGGAGCGTTGAGAGTCGGGAAAGTAATTCAGCGGTGAGCGTTGTCAACGAAGTCGTGAGGTGTGCTGGAACTGGTTGTCGCGTTGCGACAACCAAGCAAAACACAATTGCGTTCTGGGCTGAGCCCTTGCATGGTCAGCCGCATGGATTTGTTGGACGAGACGATAGCCCAGCTAAAGCGAGGCGGAACCCAGATCATCACCGAAGGCGAACTAAAGAAGAAGCTTCAGGAAGGGAGGCCATTGCGTGTCAAACTAGGGGTTGATCCGACATCTTCAGATCTTCATCTGGGCCATTCTGTCAACCTGTCTAAGCTTCGGCAGTTTCAGGATCTCGGGCACGTTGCAGTGTTAATCATCGGTGATTTCACCTCGATGGTGGGTGATCCGAGTGGGCGCTCGTCCACGCGTCCGATCCTGACCCATGAAGAGGTACTTGCCAATGCCAAGACCTACCTGGATCAAGCGTTCAAGATTCTGGATCCTGCGCGAACCGAGACAGTGTTTAACGGAGAATGGTTCAAAAAAATGACGTTCATGGAGATTATTCGGCTTAATAGCCGGGTTACGATCCAGCAAATGCTCCAACGCGACGATTTTAAGGCGCGGATAGACGAGGAGCACCCGATCGCTCTGCATGAACTTCAATATCCGATTATGCAAGGCTGGGATTCGGTAATGGTGCGCGCCGATGTGGAAATGGGCGGAACCGACCAGCTCTTTAATATCATGGTGGGCCGGGATTTTCAGAAAGCGGAAGGCCAGCCGCAACAGGTAGCTTGCCTGCAACCGATTCTCGAAGGCCTCGATGGCGCACAAAAGATGAGCAAGAGCCTGGGCAACTATGTTGGTATCGACGAGCCTCCATCGGAAATGTTCGGTAAGCTCATGAGCATTTCTGATTCTTTGATGGCGCGTTATTACGAAGTGCTCCTTTGCCAGGAGGCTCCGGAGATCCATCCCATGGAAGCCAAAAAACAGCTCGCATTCCAGATCGTTGAGCGATTTCACGATCGCGACTCCGCGCAGAAGGCGTTGGACGATTTCAATCTTCGGTTCAGTAGGAAAGACCTGGGAGCTGCAGAACTACCCGAGATGCGAGGTGCAGATCTCGGCGACGATATCGTCTCCGCAGTGGTATCCGCTTTTGAACGCGGCTTCTCGATTGCAAAATCCCGGAGCGAGGCCCGACGGCTAGTTGAACAAGGGAGTGTTCAGTGGCGCAGCGAAAAAGTGAGTGATCCAAAATCAAAAATCGATTGGACCGCTGGCGGAGTCTTAAAACTCGACAAAACACACGCTGTGCGGGTCAAGTAATGTGCCGTCCTATCGCCCCATACGTCCCATAAGTAGCATACGTCTCATTCGCCCTATCCTCCCACCTATTTCCCCAGCAGGTCTTCCACCGATTTCCGTTTTCGCAGACGCATCCAATTGTTCCAGGTTTTTCGGATGTTGTCCTTGATAGTCATGTAGCTCTGGTTGAGCTCGTTTAGCTTTGGAATCTCTTTAAGAATTCCCCGGACCGAGAGATCTTCGGTGTCGAAAATAGTGTACGCCGTTCCGATTGCCGCGTAGTGGTGAGCATCACTCGCCGCAGTCATTGGCAGACCACGGCGATGCGCGTATTCGTAGGCCATTCGGTTGTATCGTTTCAAGGTCGTCGCCGCGTTAAATACTTCAATGGCGTCGATGGGCAGAGTGTTCAGTGTGTTTTCACGAATCCCTGCTCGGAATAGATCGTAGGGATGCGGTGGAACCGCTAATCCTCCAGCTTCGTGAGCCAGGTGGCAAACCTCAATCGCCGGGCGACCTTTCAGGTTCGGTAAAACGACTCCAAGACATAGTAGATGGCCTTCGGCAGTGGTCACCTCTACCCCTGGGATCACCAGGAAATTGTCTACCGGTAATCCATCGTCGCGCATCAGGCCCTTATCCAACATGTACTTGATTGCGTCGCACGTGTTGTGATCGGTCATTGCGAAACCATTCAGCCCTCTTTTCTTTGCCTCTTGAATGAGTTCTTCAGGGCTACTGACTCCGTCGCCAGAGAAAAAAGAATGGCAATGGAGATCGATTTTGATAGCCATGCGTTCGGGAAGCAATGTAGCCAATCATCGCCAACATTGCACGCCAAGACGCAAAAGGACCTCGCGCCAAGACGGCAGGAAGGATCTCACGCCAAGACGCCAAGACGCAAAGGTTAGGAGATCCAATCCCTGAGAATCGTTCAATTTTGGAAGATTCGTCTCGTGTACGACCACGTCCATACGCCGACACGCCGATACGCCGATACGCCGATACCGCCGTCTTGGCGTGGGCATTTGGTTTGCGGGATTGGCGGGTCGACCTTATAGAATTGCGATGGAGGCTGCTGTTGGTTTTAAAGAATGGGCAATTGTCTGCGATTCGATTTTGCGTGGTGAGACGAGCGTCCTTTTCCGCAAAGGCGGGATCGCGGAAGGGCGAGACGGGTTTCGGTTTAAGCACGATCGGTTCTTCCTTTTCCCGACTTTTTTCCATGAACAGATTGATCGAACGCGGTTACCAGCCGAACGCGATCTTCGGCCGCAGCACGATCCGGTCGTCGTATCGCTGTTTCTGGAAGTAGAGTTCACCTCCTGGATTGGAGACCTTAGCGAGATAGATCCGCTCGAATCACTCCATGTCTTGAAGCGGTCAGTCTTGGAGGAACGGTTTGAATACGACGAACAAAAGGGTCTACACCTGGCGTTTTTTCGCGCTTACCGATTATCGATGCCGTGGGAGTTCCCATTCCATCGTTCCTATGGTGGTTGCCGATCCTGGGTGATGCTGCCTCAGCCGCCTGAGGATTTGGCCTTGAGTCCAGTAATCACCGATGACGAGCACGCCAGAAGGCGAGAGTTGATAGGCGCCGCTAAACAAAACGCCGGGTCGCGATAAATCGCGATCAGAGCAATCGAGGACGAGAGCGAGGACGAGGACGATCGGAACCCGGAACGCGAAACCCGAACCCCGGCCTGCCCGACGACGTGTCCCCCGAAGTTTGGCGGAGGCGGAAGCCTTGGCGAAGTCGGGAACCCTATCCTACATATAGAGTAGCTGGATCCGCTGGAAGGTGGCGGAGATTCGATTGCGAACCCGTTCGATCTGGGACGAGTTCTTGTATTTCTCGATATTCTTGATCAGGCTATCGAATGTTGGCTGCGCTTCTTGAAGTTTTTGTTTCAGGTTGTCCATGTAATCCTGGACCGCCTTCTTCGCGTCCGGATCGTCGTCCATTGATTTGACGACATCGGAGCTCTTGAACGCCTCCCGATTCGCGTTGAAAGCGTCGACGAATTTGTTTGCCTCGTCGCAAAACTTATCAGCCGCTTTAACCACATCGCTCTCGCCTTTGACTGCCTGCAGCTCGGTGCCGAGCGTCTGGATTGCTTTCAGATAATCCGCAAAAGGCGCCTGATACCGGTCGATGATCGCCTGCTTTTGAGGATCCAGCGCGTGCGCAGACATGCGAAAGACTGTTAGAAGAAGACAGAAGCAAACAGCGATTTCACGATTCATGGTATTTAGAGGGCCCGGTGAAATTGGGTGAGGGTTGAGGCGGAATCAATCAAAATTTAGCGCGGCTCGGAGCACCAGATAGTTACCAACGATTGGGCGGTCTTCGGAAAACAGCGCCTTGCTCTGAAGCCGCACATAAAGCGCGGTCGAAGAACCGCCGTCAAAATTGAGCGCACGAAATATCGGATGGCCAGGAATGAGCTTCAGATCGCTTAGAATCCGGCTCAAATCGGCGAGAGTCACCGATCGGCAGATGCCGACACCCCAAATCTCGGATGCGCAAGTGAACACAAAAGTTCTAGCTGCAACCCGGTCCTGATTCAGTCCCGGCACAGCCCGTCTATTATCGACCAGGAACGGACCGCATTGGATCGCTTCTTCCAATCCTTTCACACTGGTCAGCTCCTTTACACGTTTGAGCTCCGGCCGGCCTCGCTTTTGCAAGAAAACTCCCGACAGCAATCGCGCGTGGACAATCGGATGCACGATTGTTCCGCCGCTTATCAGTAACCCGTCGGGTTGAAGGTCAGACTGGAAGTAGCCACCGTTGATGCCCGCGATCCCCCGCGCAACGTCAACGGCTTCACGCACGCCGCTGATTCGCCCGTCGACATTTTGCACAACCTGAAATCGAACTTTGTTTGCTGAACAATAGACGAGTTGGACCTGCGCAGATGTCGCTGCGTCCGTTACCCAGATTTCCGAAATATTGAGGATGTCGCTGGAAGAATCCTGTCGTTCGGCAATCGTCCACTCCGCTCGGGCCGCCGTCGGAAGAAAAAGAACGACGAAAACCAGACCACGAATCATTCTGTTTTTTTGGGAGTCTTTTTCCCTTTTGGGCTAGGTGTTGGCGTGGATGCAAGAGCGTCTGCCTGGCTTGGCAGAATTACCTTATCAATAATCTGGACCACGCCGTTCCGGGCGGCGATGTCGGGCTGGACGACATTTGCGTCCTCAAAAACGAAAGCGGAGTTGTCCCGATCAATTTCTACTTTAGAACCTCCCACTGTGGTAATCGTCGCGGTTTTTGCGTCTTGAGATGTCAGCTTTCCTTTGATGAGATGAGTCTCCAGGATGCCCTGCAGTCTGGCCTTGTTTGCCGGCTTCATCAGACCTTCGAGTACACCGCTAGGCAGCTTGGCAAAAGCTTCATCGGTTGGTGCGAAAATTGTGAATGGGCCGGAGCGCTCGAGAACCGGATCGCGTCCAGTGAGTTGGATGATTTTCAGTAGCGTGTGGCAACGCCCGGTGGCTTGGAGTGTCGTGACCAGATCATCCAACGCCAGAGCTGTTGTTCCTGAAAGAGAGAGAAAAGAAAACAGGAAAGCTGGCGCCAGCAACGTCCTTCCAAGCCGAAACAGATGTTTGGCTCGGTTCATTTCCTGCCAGTTGCCAGCACGGTTTGAAAGTAGGGGCTGTTCATTTCTCTTGATACTACGCGCACTTCATTTCCTGTGAATCCAGCTTGCTCGAGCAACCGTAGCAGCTCCACTTCGCTGAATCCTAGCCAAAGATCCGCGTAAAGCTCGCGGGCTTGCTCAAAGGAATGCGCGAGCAAATCTAGAACGGCAATTCTTCCGCCTGGCCGCAAAATGCGGTAAGCCGATTGAACCGCTCGTTGTGGGCTGTTGGCGTGGTGCAATGCCTGACTGAAGATCGCCAAATCAACCGATGCATCTGCGATTGGTGGTTCCTCAATGTCGCCTAGCCGGTATTCAAGATTTGGATGGTCTTTAGCAAGCTGAGTACCGACCTCTACCATTCGTTCGGAAATATCGACAGCAATAACGCTGCGAGCGTTCTTAGCCAGCAATTGGGATAACGTCCCTTCGCCGGCCCCAAGGTCGGCTACATCCATAGCGGGCAGAAGCGACAAAAGAAGACTCGACAATGCTTGCCAGGAACGCCCTGGACAATAACTTCGCCCGAACTTCCCGGCGAGTTTGTTGAAGTATTCGCGAGCCCGATCTCTTCGTTTGGCCAGGACATGTCGCAAGGCGCTCTGATCTGAGACCCTTTCCGGCATTTCGGTGACGGCCAGTTCGATAATATTCTGCAGCTCCTGGCCTGGAATCGACGTATCTGTTGCCCAACTGTAGTAAATATTTTTGCCGACGCGTCGATCTTGTACCAGACCGGAACGTTTAAGCTGCGCCAAATGGGTAGATATCCGCGATTGTCCCATGCCGAGAACCTCTTGCAGTTCTGCGACCGATAATGCCTCCGCTCGGAGGAGGTTCATAAGACGGGCCCGGACTGGATCAGCCAAAGTCCGGAGGGAATTCAACGTTGACGGCATGCAGATATCGATATATCAGGATATCATGATTGGTCAATATGCTCCTCGGTTTTTCCAGTTATTGCCCCTGAGACGCTGAACACCATTCGTTCTATTATTGCTTATGTCACGCCGCTATCTCTTCTCTTCTGAGTCTGTCACCGAAGGTCATCCCGACAAAGTTTGCGATACAATTTCCGACCGAATCCTGGACGCTTGCCTGGCCCAGGACCCCGAAAGCAGGGTCGCCTGCGAAACCTTGGCTAAAGGAAATCTGGTCGTTATCGCCGGCGAAATCACTACCAATGCCAAATTCGATTACCTCGACGAAGTTCGTTCTGCGATACGCGGAATTGGATACGTTCAGGAGAATTCTCTGTTCAACGCCGAAAGCTGCGTGATTGTGCAGGCGCTAAGCCGCCAATCCAGAGATATCGCGCAGGGCGTCGACGCGAAAGCTGCTGAAGGAAAAGAAACTGACGAGCAGGGGGCGGGTGATCAGGGGTTGATGTTCGGGTTTGCTGTTCGCGAAACGCCCGAGCTGATGCCTGCTCCGATACAATTGAGTCATAAACTGGGGCGCGAATTGACGCGGCTGCGCAAATCGGGCGAGTTGCCGTGGCTGGGCCCAGACGCGAAGACGCAGGTATCGATTGTGTACGAAGGTTACCGGCCGATTCGCGTGGAAGCTGTGGTCATTTCAACCCAGCATTCGCCTGACGTTAAACACAAAGAAATTAAAGAGACGTTGATCGAACGGGTGGTTCGCAAAGTGATACCGGCTGAGTGGATCGACGCGAAAACCCATTACTTGATCAATCCGACTGGCCGCTTCGTAATTGGTGGTCCAGAAGGTGATTCTGGTCTGACGGGACGCAAACTGATTGTTGATACGTATGGCGGCATGGGCCGGCACGGCGGTGGCGCGTTCTCAGGCAAGGATCCGTCTAAGGTCGATCGATCAGCAGCCTACATGGGTCGTTACGTCGCCAAGAACGTTGTTGCAGCTGGCCTAGCCGATCGATGCGAAGTTCAGTTTGCTTACGCGATCGGTTATCCTGAGCCAGTCAGCATCTCAGTCGACACTTTTGGTACGTCGAATTTTGATGAAACGAAAATCGAGGACGCCATTCGGCAAGTCTTCAGTTTCAAGCCGGCGGCAATCATCAAACAGCTGAATCTGCTGCGTCCGATCTACAGCAAGACTACGAACTACGGCCACTTTGGGCGCGAAGACGATCTTGATGCGCTTACCTGGGAGCGCACGGACAAGGCAGCAGCACTTAAACAACTCGTTTCCTGAACATTTTTGATTACCAATTTATGAGCACAGTTACCACCCAAGCAGGTACCGATTACAAAGTTGCCGACATTCATCTAGCCGATTTTGGCCGGCGCGAGATCAAGATAGCGGAACAAGAAATGCCCGGGCTGATGGCGATTCGGGAAAAGTACGCTAAAGATAAGCCTCTGGCCGGGGTGCGGATCACCGGTTCGTTGCATATGACGATCCAGACAGCGGTCTTGATCGAAACGCTGGGAGATCTCGGCGCATCGGTTCGCTGGGCCAGTTGCAACATTTTTTCTACCCAAGATCACGCCGCTGCGGCTATCGCGAAGGCAGGGTTTCCTGTGTTCGCCTGGAAAGGCGAGACATTAGAAGAGTACTGGTGGTGTACCTATCAGGCGCTCTCCCATCCGGAAGGCAAAGGACCTCAACTCGTTGTGGATGATGGCGGCGACGTCACGCTGCTGATTCACAAAGGTTACGAGCTTGAGGAGGGGAGCGATTGGGTTAATTCGCCGTCGGCGAATCACGAAGAGCAAGTCATTAAGGATTTGCTGAAGCAGATCTACGCCGAAAATCCTTATCGCTGGCACGAGATCGTTAAGGAATGGCGCGGTGTTTCCGAGGAAACAACAACCGGCGTGCATCGGCTCTACAAGCTTCAAGAGACCGGCAAACTCCTGGTTCCGGCGTTCAACGTGAACGATTCTGTGACAAAGTCGAAGTTCGATAACCTTTATGGCTGTCGTCACTCGCTTGTCGACGGCATCAATCGGGCGTTGGATGTGATGATTTCTGGAAAGATCGCTGTCGTGTGTGGTTACGGCGACGTTGGAAAAGGATGCGCACAATCGTTACGCGGCCAGGGTGCGCGCGTCATTGTCACTGAAATCGATCCGATCAACGCGCTGCAAGCCGCAATGGAAGGGTACGAAGTGACCACCGTCGAAGAAACCCTCGGTCGCGGTGATATCTATGTCACAACGACTGGCAACCGGGATGTCATCACCATCGAGCATCTGCAGAAGATGAAAAGCCAGGCGGTCGTCTGCAATATCGGCCATTTCGACAATGAGATTCAGGTCGACAAACTGAATGCTTTCCCCGGGATTCAGCGGACGAACATCAAGCCGCAGGTCGATAAATACAGATTCCCGGATGGCCGCGAAATTTATCTGCTGGCTGAGGGCCGGCTCGTGAACCTCGGCTGCGCGACGGGTCACCCTTCGTTCGTCATGAGCAATTCCTTTTCTAACCAGGTTCTTGCTCAGCTTGATCTCTGGGAGAACAAAGATGCGTATACTCGGAAGGTCTACATTTTGCCGAAAAAGCTGGATGAAGAAGTGGCGCGGTTGCATCTCGAAAAGATTGGCGTGAAGCTGACAAAACTTCGGCCGGAACAAGCCGAGTACATCGGCGTACCGATCGAAGGGCCGTATAAGCCGGAATATTATCGGTACTAGTTCTCGCGCTGCGGTTCCGCTTGCGAGGATCTCGTTGATTGCGGGCATAGGCTCGCGCTTCGGCGCGACCCTGCCGCAACCAATCGCTTAACGCTGCAAACAGTAGCGATAAGAATCTGTGTAATCTGCGAAATCTGTGGTTAATGTCTTCTCCAATGCCAGACCCGATCAGCGAGATTAAGTTCAAAATGGAAAAGGCGGGTCTCATGGGGCCAGCAATTGCGGCGTTCCTTTTCCAATACAAGAAACTAGCCCGGAATGATGAGGGCTTGATTCCAGAATCCTCGATCGAACCGAGCGAAGATTTGCCGTCTATCGAGGACCAGCCGGAAGCTTCCGGCACAGCGTTGCTGGCCCAACAAACCGTAGTGTTAAAATTGAATGGCGGCCTGGGAACAAGCATGGGCTTGGAGAAAGCAAAGAGCCTCCTCCCTGTGCGCGGCGAATTGACGTTCTTGGACATTATCGTTCGCCAGTTCCTCCGGCTGCGCAGCGAGGTCTCGTCAGGGTTGTCGCTGTTCTTTATGAACAGCTTCAGCACGAGTAGCGATACCCTCGCTGCGCTCAGCGAGTACGGAGAACTGGGCGAACCTCGGAGGCTGGAGTTGCTCCAGAACAAGGTACCGAAGATCGACGCGATATCGCTGGCGCCCATCGACTGGCCGGCGAATCCGGCACTGGAGTGGTGCCCGCCAGGTCACGGCGACATTTATCCGTCTCTGCTCGGCTCAGGCTTACTCGACCGTCTGCTCAATGAAGAGAAACGATTCTTATTCGTTTCGAACTCAGACAACCTGGGAGCGACGCTCGATCTGAAGCTGTTGACTTATTTCGCGCGCCTTGAAGCTCCGTTTATGATGGAAGTCACGCGGCGCACGGAGGCGGATCGCAAAGGTGGACACCTGGCTCGGCGCAAGGATGATCATCGATTGCTGCTTCGAGAATCGGCCCAATGTCCGGAAAAAGATCTAGACACATTTCAGAACATTGAACGACATCGATACTTCAATACCAACAATGTCTGGGTCAGATTGGATTCGCTTCGAGCTGAATTGCATCGCGAAAACGGATTGTTGCCTTTACCGCTGATTCGAAACGTAAAGACCGTCGATCCGCGCGACAGATCAACGCCGAAAGTTTACCAACTGGAGACCGCAATGGGCGCAGCCGTTGAATGTTTTGAAGACGCTGCTGCCATAGAGGTGCCAAGAAGCCGGTTCTCACCGGTCAAGACAACCGCAGATCTGTTGGCCGTTCGCTCGGACGCGTATGAACTCGACTCGGAGTTTCGGCTCGTCCTGCGGACCGAGCGCAATGGTATTCCGCCAATCGTAAAATTGGACGACCGCTACAAGCTGGTCGAGCAGCTCGAAGAACTGATTGCCGGCGGGGTACCATCTCTGGTTCAGTGTCACAGCCTTTCGATTGAAGGCGGTTTCCAATTCGAGCCAGGTGTCGTAATCACGGGCGACGTGAAATTTGCGAATCCGTTTCCCACGGTCCAGAAGGTTAAAGGGGGGACGTATTGAACCCAAACTCCGAAATCGGAGTTTGCCCTTCGGGCCGAAACCGGCGCTCCGAAGACTTTTGGAGCGACCTCTTCGGGGTTCAACCCCGCTACCGTGCCGAGGAACAAATCTGTTCCTTGGCACAGCAGATACTCGGCCGCGCATGACGCGGCAGATTCCGAAAGTTGCCAGTTGGCAACTTCGGAATCTGGGTTGAAACTTCACCGTCTCTTACGTCGACCTGGAAGGTTGAGAGCGGGTGCCGGAGCGATCGCCGCCGTTTGCGGCAAATCACACGATCAAATTTACGTCACCGAACTCATGCCAGAGGTAGCGCTGTTCAATTGCTTCGGCATAGGCGCGTTGAATCGTGGCAGGTGGAACGAAAGCAGCGAGCAGGTCGAGGTGGCTTGCCTCCGGCTCGTGCAGACCGGTCAGTAACCCGTCGATTAATTGCAATCGGTAGCCGGTGGTTATCCGCAGACGGGTATAGGCATGTTGAGCCCGAATTTCTCCTTGCTGAGCCATCGACTCCAACGCCCGAACAACAGTTGTCCCGATCGCAATCAGCCGGCCACCATTCTTTCGAGCGCGACGAATCTTTTTGGCTGTCGCCTCGTTGATCCAATATTCCTCCTCAGAAGCGATGTGTTGACGATCAAGCGCGTCATCAAGATACGACGAAAGCCCGGCATGAAGAGTCACGCTGGCTGTGTCCACGCCCTTACGGCGCAACTCAAACAACAAACGCCAAGAAAAAGCCCGACCTGCACTTGGCATTTCGCTGCCGCCAGGCCGATGGCCATAAACATTCTGGTAGTAGCTGAGACCCCATGGCGAAGAAAGATATCGATACCGAATCGGCTCGCCGAGTCGATATACTCGGTCCAGAAAGTCTGTTCCTGATTTGGAAAACCTCAGCCGCGAGAGGGCAGGAATGCGAGCGTCTTGTGATAGGACCGTTGCTGTAAGGTCTAACCCGAAATCCAGCAATAGCTCCGGCATGATGCGATTCTCTTTCTGGGTGCCTGTAAGCAGCGCCATCCAACTGCCGTCCGGTAGCCGTTCAGCCAGGCGTACCTCCACATCAAATTGCGGCCCGGATGCGATCAGTGCAGCGGGCAGGGTGCGGCTTGAGTTGAACACCAGGAGATCTTTCGGCCGCAGAAAATCACCGAGGTGATCAAAGCGGCTATGTTCTGTTGCCCCTGTTCTTCGATTGAGAACTAACAACCGCACCCGGTCTCGAACCAGGCCGCGCCGTTCAGGAGGCCGATCAGCATTCAGCTCAGGCGGAAGATGGAAAGAGTGTGAGTGCGAGTGTGAGTGTGAGTTGACGTCGGTCACGTGGGGAGCCTGCGCCCAATTTCCCGACTCATTTGTCTTGCTAGCACTCTCACTCACACTCGCGCTCCTTCAACACTCGCACTCCTTAGATTTTTGTTGCCCACGGGCCCCCCGTCTCGGCGCTTACAGCAGCAGCAACCTTTTGACGCCAATTCGATTGCGCTTCGAAGCGTTGACCGCGGATATGAGCGCTGGTATCGGATGCCAGAAACACAAAGATCTCAGTGACGTCCCCCGGATCCGCCCATGTAGTGGGATCTTCGTCTGGTTCCGCGTCCCGGTGCATCGCGGTATTCATGCTCCCTGGATCGACCCAGTTCACCCGCACCTCGGTTTCTGCTAGTTCAGACGCCCATGTTTGCGAGAGGCCTTCCAATCCGAATTTGCTGATGCCGTAAGCGCCCCAACCTGGATACCCTGTCCTTCCGGCGTCGCTGGTCACATTGATAATCGATCCACCATGGTCAACCATCGCTCCCATGAGAGTCTGGATGAGCAAGAAAGGAGCGGTCAGATTCACTTGAAGCACCTGTTGGAAATCCTCGGCCGGATAATCGAGCAGGTACGGCATTGGGACCGGCCCCAGGATTGAGGCATTGTTAACCAGAACATCCAAACGCCCATCGCACGCTTCCAATGTTATTGCCGCCACCCGCTCGATATCGGCCGGCAAGCCTAGATCTGCCTGGATGACGGTGACTTGCGTCTCCGGCGCAATCCGAGCGATATCCGATTTTAACTGCTGTAACGGTTCGATCGTCCTCGCGACCAAGACCAGACCGCGGGCACCCTCCGTTGCATACGCCAAAGCAATTTCGCGTCCCAAACCTCGGGAAGCGCCAGTAACCAACGCGAATTTGTCAGATAATAAATTGATAGACTTGGAACGCCGGTAGGAATCGGTTTTGCCGGGGCTCGGGCGACCAGCCGATCGGCTTAATCTGAATGAGTCCGGTATTCATTTTGCTTTTCCGGTAAACCCGATTAATTTAAGAAGTCATTACTTGTTAAATCCGCTGGCCGAATATGTCAAGTCAAGACTTGGAAAAAAGGAAGCTGGAAGAATTGGCTCCCCAAGATCGTTTGCTATTCCTTCTTAAAATGAGGGGGCCCCAAACCGCTGCGGAGCTCGGAACGCGGCTTCGCATCACCTCGGAGGCTGCTCGGCAACAGTTGGCCCGTCTTGAGAGCGAGAAGCTGGTTTCTTCTAAGACCGAGGTCCGCGGGGTGGGCCGGCCCGTTCAGGTTTATCGATTGACGCCGGCCGCGCAAAAACGGTTCCCGGATACGCATGCCGAGCTGACTGCGCAACTGATTGGGGAAATCAGGGATGTTTTAGGTGAACAATCCCTGGACAAGCTAATCAGGGCGCGAGAGATCGATACGCGGAAACGATACGCAGCTCTTTTGGCCTCGGAGCGGACACTGGCGAAAAAGGTGGCGCGGCTTGCTGAGATCCGGAACCGAGAGGGATACATGGCGACCTGGAGTCAGGAAGGAGATGGCTTTATACTAGTGGAAAATCATTGTCCGATCTGTGCTGCAGCAACGGCTTGTCTAGGGTTTTGCAGCTCGGAACAATCTATTTTCCGGCACGTCCTTGGGAGAGACGTTCAGATCGAGCGAATCGAACACTTGCTCGCCGGATCAACCCGCTGCGCCTACCGCATACAACAGCGAAGAGCCTGAGATCCGATCTGGCACTCACACTCACACCCACACTCGTATGGCAGTAACAGTTTATGGCTGTAACCATGTCGTTATCGAAGTCGATGACATCGAAAAGGCGGTCGCTTTCTATGAAGATGTCTTCAACCTGAAGAAGCTGGATGGTGGAGAAGGTGACGCCTTCTTCCAGCTCGGTGAACATCAGTTCCTTGCGATATTCAAAGTCGATGAGCTCAAGCCTGATCGCTATCGCCACTTTGGTCTCATCGTGCGCGACGAAGCGATGATTGGTGAGGTGCGGGAAAAAGTGACCAAGAAATATGGCTTGAAGTTATTTCCACGGTTCCGCTGCGATTTTCGCGATCCTTGGGGCAACCGGATCCAAGTTGTTGATCTTCGCGATGAATCTTTAGTCTGGCTTTTACCCTATCGGGAAGTCCAAACCACCGGAATAAAATTCTAAGCCGCGGTTACAGCGCGGCTGTTATCGGTCGACCGTCGTACCGTGAACCAGCGCTGACAGCCACGCCCCGCTCGCATACAAGAGAAAGAGATTTGAAACAGAAGGACGCAAAGATCTCAAAGAAGGTTTCGATCCCCGGTGGGCAAATGCAGACGCCTGGGAGAAAATTCGGCGATAAATTTTCACCCAGACGTGTCGGCCCGTAGCCCTGGCGAAGGACGAGGTTGCGGAGTAACGCGGAGGAAGATAAAATTTTAAGAACCTCGGCGTTCCTCTGCGCCCTCCGCGCGAGATCCTTATTACCGGCCAGCAGGCTTGCTGTTCGTCAAGTCGACGTTCCGCTGCGACCCAAGCAAGAGAAGAGACTTAACAGAAGGTCACAAAAATCTCAAAGAAGGGCCTCCATAAGTATTCTCTGAAACCTTTGTGTCCTTTTTCTTTTTTCGTCTCATGGTTGGCGAGACGCGGCAGACGGAAGACGGTCGACGGTTGACCGTTGACGGTTGACAACCCCGAAAGCTGTCGGGGTTAAAGCCTCACCACGTCCCACAGGAAGCGGAACCAAAGATAGAACATCCCGTGCCAGGTATACCGGACATGCGTTTCGTCCACCCTGGTGAGAAGGCCGGCACTGACATTGTGAGTAATTTGCGCGGTCAGATCCTTCTGCATCAATTCCTGGATTTGGCCCGGATCAAGTCTCAGAACGTTCTGCTCGCCGATGCCGTGCCGCGCGAGATGTGTCCGATGCGCTTCGCACATTTCACCGAACGAGAGGCTGGGTTTGACTCTGCAGATATGGGTTTGCGGCACAAACTTGAGTGCGTAGGAGAACGGATAGTTCCAGGTCATGTAGGTCTGGCCATCGATCGAGCGAGTCATCAGACTCACGTAATAGAACGCGATATCCCCTTGATCGATCATGCAGACAGCCGCCTGCGATTGATCGCTGCTTCGATGAAACAAACGTAGGAATTGGCGTTGTTCGTCCCAATCCCAGCCCACATCGTTTATCGATTCAAATCCTTCCTCTTCGATCTCGGCGGTCAGTTCGGCAAGATTCGGAAAAAGATCTCCGTTTGGAGGAGTCTTCTGACGGAGCGGGCGGTCAACCGGGATACGCAGGACGCGAATCCTGGTGAGGATTTCAAGCCACGGTAAAAATAGCCAGAGCGACGCCACGATCAGCCCGATCACCCAATTGTGCGAAGGCAAATACCCAACAAGGAATGAAGTTCCAAGGATGCAAAGCAGGCTTAGTCTTTGAAAGATCGGGTGACTGAATGAGCGAAACGCCATCGCCAGAACGGCGACGCCTAAAACGAGCAGAATTGAAGAAAGCATTCCCAACTTTTGGTGTGCGTGCCAGCGTGCGTGCGAGGCACACAACGCGTTTGCCGCGAAGAACTTACTCGCACCCCCACTCACACTCGCACTCTTGTTTAAGAGGCGTGCAAGGCGGGCATATTAAGCCCTTTCAGAAATTGTTCAAGTTCTTCAGGGCCGAAATCTGCCAGCACCCGATCACCAGCGACAAGGGTCGGAGCGCGGCTCTGTCCGGAGACTCGCTTCATTTCATTATACGCAGCTGCATCGGCTCGAACATCGATGCGTTGATAGGTGATCCCGTGCTTTTTTAAGACAGCCTCGGCCATGTGGCACCAGGGGCACCATGCTTTAACATAGAGAATCATTTGAGTATGAGTGTGAGTGCGAGTGTAAGTGTGAGTACCCGAAAGGACATCGTTTCGCTTGCACGCACTCACACTCACACCCGCACTCTTTTAAGGTTCAGTTATCGTTTGTGCTCTGGGCTAAGAAACATGTGATCAAACTGCCCAATTTTGCAAGGGCTGTCGGATTGAGACGTTCAGAGGTGTCGTCAGCGGTATTCAGTAGTTGCGAATTCGCGTCCAGAAAAGCCATGGCGGGAACGCCGGCCTGCTGAAACGGCACATGGTCAGCAAGGAATGGACGATTCGAAGGATCGAGCCTGTATCCGAGCAGTTTCGCGGCGTTTCCCATTTGTGCTGCCAGTTTCGGATCTGAATTTTGGCTGAACATCAGCCGCGCTCCATCCGTGCCAACGTTCTGGAGGATAATTGCCGCCCGAATATCGCCGGTCTGCTGATTAATTCCGACCATCTGAGTGTAGAACCGGCTGCCGAACAAGCCATCACTGATTGTGGTTTGGCGAAATGGAGCGCTGCCGTCGAGAAAAAGGAGCTCGACTTGTCCTGCTACCTGGGGATCCAGAGCGAGTACTCGGGCGAGCTCAATCAAGACGGCGGTGTTTGCGGCGCCATCGCTCGCGCCAATCGCCGGGAATTCGTTAGTTGCCAACGTATCGAAATGAGCAGCGATGATGAATCGTTTCGTGGCCTTTGGAAAATGCGAGTAGCGGGCAATTATGTTGGAGAACTGGATTCGGCGGCCATCCGGCGCGTTGTCAGTGAACGCCTGTGCGACCGGTTCCCATCCAAGTTCGACAAGAGTATCGGTTAGATGCTTTTGTGTTTGCGCATTCGCATCGCTTCCTGATTGCCTCGGACCAAAGCGAGCCAGTGTGTGCGCCTCGGTTAACGCTCTGTTCCCATCGAAGTCCAGCCACAGCTTTTCGCGACGCGGTGGAAGCGGAGTCGATTGCGAATTTTTCCGAGAGACCTCCTCTGACTCTGCCGCCTTTGGTTTGCAACCTGTCGTGCCGAATGCAGCAAACAAGACGAGCCAAAATGCTATCGCTGTTCTCGTCCTCCTCGTCGTTGTACTCGTCCTCGTTCTCGATTCGAGGCGGGAAGCCTGATTCATCCGTAGAAAACTTGAGGGACCAATGGAACATCGCATTCGCAAATCCGAGAACGAGGACGAGGATGAGGATGACGATAACGATAACAAAGATCTTACTCCGCAAAAATTCCTAGTAACGACAGAATCCGCTCTAAATCCTCGTTTCCGTAGTAATGAATCTCGATTCTACCTCGTTTATCGCCGTGATGAACTGATACTTGGGTTGCAAACCGCTCCCTTAACCGGCTTTCCAGATTGGTAACCGCCGTTTGGACGGTGGCAGCATGCACCGGGCGCGCTCCTGTCTTGCCTGGCTTAGCCAAGCCGTGCTGGGCCAACCGATGTGCAACGATCCGCTCTGCGACGCGGACTGTAGCCGCTTGACGGATCGCTAGCTCAGCCGCTACCAATTGTTCCTCCTCATCTTGCAGCGTCAGAAACACTTTCGCATGGCCAACGCTCAACCGTCCCTGTGCGACGTAGCTTTGCACCTGAGGATGCAACTCTAGCAACCGCAACGAATTAGCTACGACCGAGCGGCTCTTTCCCACCCGCCGCGCAATGTCTTCTTGCCGAAGCGAAAATTCTTGGGCAAGCCGTCTGTACGCTTGCGCTTCCTCAATCGGATTCAGATCTTCCCGCTGTAAATTCTCAATTAGCGCCAGCTCAAGCACGTCCCGATCGGAGGCCTGGCGAAGAATCACCGGGGCATCTTTCAAACCAAGCTGACTGGCAGCGCGCCATCGGCGCTCACCGGCAATCAGCTCGCATTTCCCCTCGACGCGACGAACGATCAGAGGCTGAATGATACCATGCTCGCGGATCGACTCGACCAGCTCTTGCAACTGTTCGGCGGGAAAATTTCTTCTTGGCTGAAGCGGACTTGGGACGATCTCGGAAATCGGAATATGCTCAATGCGTTCTCCAGGTTCTGGGGCCGGTGAAATCGCCTTGCTCGTGTTGATCAGGGCGCCGAGACCTTTGCCAAGTACAACCTTTGCCATAAGAGGATTCGAAGCTACCGAACCGAGCGGGAGAAAGCAACGCTGATCGAATCGCGGAAGTATTCTCAATTTCAAAAAAGAACGTATAGATCATCTGCTGGAGCCGATCTTCGGCTAGCCACTCAGAATACACAGATCACAAAAACCAACGTTACTCGTCGTTTTGTGTTCTTTGTGCTCTTTGTGGGTGATCTGGTTATTCGCTGGCGTGCTAGTTGCCCGTCGATGCGCACAATTCGATAATCGGCCGGACTTCGACGGTGATGCCGTATTTCAGGCCTGGGCACTGTTTCGCGATCTCCAACGCCTCTTCCGGCCCGACTTGCAGCAGAAAATAACCGCCGATCGCTTCCTTCGATTCCGCGAAGGGCCCATCAGATACAGTTTGTCCTTTGTTCCAGGAAACAATCTTGCCCTCGCTCGCCAGCGGCTGAGCTGATTTCACCTTTCCCTCCTTGGTCAGCCGGTCGAGCCATGCGTACCACTCGGTAAGAACTTTCTGGATTTCCTCTGGGGAAAGCCCCTTATTCCAATGCGTTCCTCTGAACAAGAGCAAATACTCCGATCTAGCCGCAGTCATGTTTCAACTTTATCGCTCCATACATCTGTTTCCAACAGATTGACGCCGAGACCCAGCGCGCCCGATGGCGGCGCTGGCGGCGCTGTCGGCGTTACTTCACGGGAACCCAGATCTCGATGCCGCCGGTTCCGGTCTGCGGATTGAACTCTTCACCGTACCGTTCGAAGAAATCCGGTGCGCCGGCAACAGCCTCAACGCCTTCGTACCCCGAGGTCGGCAGATATCTCGCAACCTTTTCGCAGGTTTGATGAATAGTCGAAACATGCCCGCGATGCTGAAAAACAACATACTTTTGCGCCGGAATCTTCACATGCGTGAATCCGGCTGGCAGCCCGGAGGAATCTGAAGCTTCGACACCCGCCATATATTCAAAATCGCCTATGTCACCACGGGTATTAAAATTGAGACCGTAACCTACACGGCCCAATTGATTTGGGATTTTGTGCGTCATCAGGCGCTGCCATAATTCAGGAATCCCTGCGCCATACTTGGTGGGCGCGCGTAAGCCAACGATAAGTAACGCCTTACCATCCACAACCCTTGGCGCTTCCAGTCCGAATTCTTGCTCAGTTTTTGTGCTCATGAGTTTCTTCCCTTAATAAGGCTTCAAAATTACGACGAATGATCCAATCGATTCAGGACACCGGTTAGCGATTTTATGGCGCTCTACAGCGGATCTCTTCCTGCGTCTTGCTCGACAGCTGCCATGTCGATCTAGGCGGGATGTTGTTGGAAATGTGGATCGGGCGCCGCGAAGCGGCAATGGATATTAGACCAGGGCTTTAGCCATGGGTTTGATCAGATTTGGCGAGCGCTCTGAAAGAGCGACACGCGAGGGCGTGGCACGCCGACGATCGGTTGCCCTTTCAGGGCAGGCCGGATAACCGCGACCGGCCCAGGGCTGAAGCCCTGGGCTGTCATCCGGCACTCCTACCGGAGCGCTTCGGATCTCCACGAGAACCGGACTTCGTGGTGATGCAGCGATCACTACAGGGTCCGCTCTACCCGACCGGCTGCATGCTGTCCCTTTAAGGTAAAAATGGCTAGAGCGATCCACCCAGCATGGAACAAAACTCCAATTGCTATCGCAACTTCTCCAGGTAAGGGACCGATGGCGGCGTGAACGAACAATTCTTGTAGAGACCGGATAGGGAAGGGATGGATGCAGACCTTTACGCCGTAGCTGATCGCTTGAATCACCAGTAAGAACGAATAGTTGCGCCGCAACCGTCGCCCCATCGCTTCCAGATAGCTGATATGAAAATGAAGATGTTCATAATCATCAGCCAGCACTTCGTTCCATTTGTCGTCAACGCGCACTCCTTGGAGGCGAAGAATCGGGACATACAGCGAAACCTCCAGCATACGCACCCGGGTGCGCCAGATATCAAAGTACCGGTACCGACGCGCTTCGATCGCAAGAAAGATAAAAGCCATCAAGGCCACTAAGACGAGCGGGAGGGGCGAGTTTACGGCGCTACTAAAAGAGACCGAGATCGCGATACCAGTTGTCGCGACCGCCCAGTTCGTCGTTGCATCAAGGCGCGTTCGCCAGATTTTGCTACGATACATTTCGCCCCGATAAAGATGGGCCAGTGCCGTCAATTCAGCCGAACTGAACGGCGAAGCCGGTACTTTCTTGGTCGCGTCTGGGTTGGGGGGACTATCCACAAGTAATGAAACAATCGCGCATGGCGCGCCACCGCCATGATATCGTCAGCCACCACCTTCGTCGAGATCAAGCGCAACTGCCTTGTCTCACTTAATCCCTCGTCCTCGATCTCGGTTGCGGAAACAGGATTAAACAGGGCGCGCCGTTTTCTGTACCGCAGTCAATACGATATCTGTCGCATTAGCGACTCGCTTGTTCTCGAAACTGCAATCTGCATGATGGCTTCTCCGGCGCACCGGGGCATTTCTCTCAATTGGGAGAAAAGAATTAGAACAGAAAATGGAAAAAAGAGCGCCTACTGATAGCTCGCCTCGATGGCCCGCATTTCTTCGAGTAGCTGAGCGTTTTCCTTTTTCCTGGTAGCCACTATCGCCTGAAATTCCGGGTCTGACTTGAAAGGTCCCACACTGGGGGGATCCGGCAGCAGCCCGCTGGAAAAGACGTCGCCATGTTCAAGAGAAGCGCGCAGGAACTGGTATGCCTCTTCAACGCGGCCGAGAAAACGGAGCGCAGCCGCGAGCTGCCATTCGTTCCAATAGGTGTCTCTGCGGATCAGTTTCCCGATCAATGGCTCGTTGAAGCCATTTTGAATTTCGCACTACCCGAACGGGTTATTTTCAAGTTTGGTGAGATCTAGATCCGCTCGCCTCCTTGTGCTCAGGTCTCCTAAGAAAATTCCTCACCCGGTCGACCTATTGCGCGCTCTAGTCGCGGTGCGACGCTTCGAACAGACCCAGAAGCTATGGTCATCACAATCACTGACGATCTACAGGCGTCAACCACCATCGCCGCAGGAAGCCGTCCGCCGCGGCCGGTCCTGAATGCTTTCCAAATCCAGGGCTGGTTAGAAAATAATTCAATTTTCTTCGGCAACGCTGGACTAACTATTGTGACTCCACCTTTCGGGATAGGAGGAGGCGATTGCTTGTTTGACACAGGCAGTCTCTTTATTTTTGCAGGC
Organism: bacterium; assembly: GCA_046727495.1. Taxonomy (GTDB): domain Bacteria; phylum Verrucomicrobiota; class Verrucomicrobiia; order Chthoniobacterales; family JAFAMB01; genus JBKPBY01. The sequence continues at coordinate 21,293 of JBKPCS010000234.1, forward strand.
CCGCAGAACTCGGATGCAGACAACGTCCTTATGGTGTTATGGGGTTTCCAGTTGCACCCCGCTTCCGGTGATCAAGGTGATGGCCAACTCAACGTGCCGCCTTCAAATGGTGCGCTTAGCGGCGGTTCGATAAGTTGGCAGATCCAATAGCAGGCGTGAGATAGCCGCGCGGTTAGCTGGCAGGGGACACGGGGGGAATTACGAGAGCACCAGCCAGAGAAAGGCGCCAGGCAACTGAAGGATGGGGCCAAGTAGCTATCGTATTAGAGCGCTGTTTTAGCCGAATCTGTTCCTGGCGGACTCCGCCGAATTGGTCTAACCGGGAGTGGTTCGAAGAAATCAAGGCTCACGCGATCGCTGCGTCATGTCGCGCGTTATGTGAGTATGACGCGACACGCGGCGCTCCATTAGAGGCTTTTGTCTACCAGAGAGTCATAGCGCGCGTTCTAACTCGCCATCGCCAGGAGTGGGGTTATGCCCTGCGCTTCGCTTCGCAGAACGATACAGAGAAAGAAGAGGATGCCGACCGGTCGTCTTCGCTAGTTAGACCTAATGCTCCAGGTTTTGCCCAAAGCGACAACCAGGCTGCGGTTTACGAAGAATTAAGAGACGCACTTTCTTGTCTCTCCGAATCGAATAGATGGTTGATTACTGAGCTCTTTTGGAACGGCCAAACCGAAAGTGATCTCGCCCATGCATTGGGCATCGGTCGACGAGCAGTTAACAAGCGTAAGCACGCCATCCTCCAGTCACTACAGGAGGCGTTAGTTAGGGGCTAGCGTTGCGACAGTAGAAAGACCCGTTTTCCCTTCCCTGCGATCCCGGCGCTCACGGCGTTGTCGGCGTTTCGTCTCCTGCAGCCATTTCCGATGACGACGCTGACGGCGCTGTCGGCGATGACGGCGTTGTCTGCGTTCCTAACACCAACGTGTCATCCGTCCAGGTTCCAAACATTCACAGCCGCCGCATATAACCGGTAGATGAACAAACAAGGCATGCGCGATCGCATGCCAACAAACTAACAATACGATGCCAACCCTTAGTCAATATTGGTTCCAGAACGGATTCTTTCAGGGACCTTTCGATGTTTGGAACCAGCCCTATCCGGACGGCGGGTGGGCCTGGATCTCAGGAGGCAGCTGTGCAGCTACTCTTGCCTGGAATCGACCTGACAGTGAGCAGGCGATTGATGTCGCGAGCGAACTCAACACGCCAGGTACACTGGCACAGATTGATAATATACTTGGGAACAGCGCCAATCGGACCAGCGGTTTGATGGCCGCGGGGGTCTTCTGGCCCAATGTTCCGTACTACAGCCAAAATCCGGGTGCTCACAATAACTCGGATATGTTAATCCGAGTTTACTTCAACTTTCACATCGGTACGCCCTGGTATTGTTCCGATGCTGACGGAGATATCGATTACTACATTTTTCTCTATCTCGACAGTGGCGGGCATTTGCAGGGCTACGTGGATGGCTGGAGCTATCACTATGATGGAGGTGGCCCGTTTTGTACCGGGTCGATCAATGATGCCTTGAACGCCGGTGTCCCGGCTGGGATGTCTACCGTACAAACGATCCTCGATCAGGCGCTTGCCTTGGTGTCGGGCTCGACCTTCAGCACGCTTTACTACCTGCCCGGTAGCGGAACGAAAGCTCCCGGTGATACTTCGGAAAACGCAGATCTGGATGTGGCCATTGCAGTACTGCCTTAAACTAATCTAAGGAAGATAATCCATGAACACGAAACTCTTTGAACGCGTAGAGGCCATCCTGAAGGAAGAGCATTTTACGCACATCACAAAGTATTCAAGTACTCATTCCGCCACTTTAAGTGCCGACAAAGGCGCCGAGCGCTTGGTTTTACATGTGACGGACCGAGATGAGATGCCGCATCAAGCGGCGGCGAATCAAGAGGTTCCAGCTGCTTCGGAGATTTGGGTTGCCGCAACGCTTCCCGGATTTCGCCCAGAGCTGGCAACCCAGGTTGCGCAACGGCTTGGACAAGGCGGCGCACTCCGAAAACCGAGGCGTCGTTAGTAAAAACGCCTGGAACGGCGGACGTTGCGTTGCGACAGCACACCGAGCCATTTCCGATCTGTCCGCTGTCAGTTCTCGGTGTTCCGGCGTTTCCGGCGTTCTCGTCCCTCAGGCGAAAGGTCGTCTCCTGCTTCGGAGAGCCAGGAACCCGCCAAGCGAGATGGTGCCCACTGCCACTAAGGACGCAGTGGAGGGTTCCGGAACTGCAGCGGGCGTGAATGTAAGAGTAACTGGACCAAACGAATCACCGCTTATAACCCCGTTGCCTAGTGAGGCGTTATTGCCGGCGAACAGCTCGATGCCGAGGCTACCTGAGGTGAAGGATGTGTTGGTGAACGTGTAACTTAGCGTACCCGAATCTCCGGAGACGGACGTAAGGCTGAGGTTACCCGGGTTGTTTAAAGAACTCGAAACTTCTGTGCCTCGGCTTGTAGTCGTTGCGTTGTTTAGAAGACCGAGCCCTATCCCAGAGTTCTGGATCAAGCTTAACGTCAAGGGTGTGCCAGCCGTTAGGGTTGTTTGCAGGGTATACGTGCCCAGTTGGAATGGGGTAGCGAGGTTCTGAAAGACAAAGGCCGAAGTAGTACTGATCTGATTGTTCGGCGTGAGCACAGCTAGTCCTCCGGTGATAGCGGCTGAGGTGAGCCCGAATGCTGGCGCCTCGAGTTCCGAGTACCATGGGGTGGTGCCGAGTTGCGCAATTTGGTCCGATGGGACAAAGAACCCAAATGCATAATTTGGTCCTCCAGACAGTGAGAAATCTCCGTCTGGTATACTGATTGTCGATTGAGCAGGGCCAAGCGATGCTCCTGCCAACCAGAGGAGGCTGGCCAAAGTGTGCGGCTGAAACAAAACAGATTTGAACATTGATTCATCAGGGGTTCCAACGACGCCCTGCCCTGATGGCGTTTAAGGAAGGCCCAGACGATATCATAAATATGGTCCTTCTTATCAGCCGTATTTGTTAAAATGACCATAATTGCAGTACGGTCTGGAGTTTGTGTTTGCGGGCCGGCGAGCCGCTGCCAAGGTCAAAATTTGGCTTGCTTCCCCATCTCGCTTTCGCTCGCGAACCGTTAGAGACAGTGCTCAAGACTTTTGGAAACCTGGTACCCTGGCCAGGAAGGAGGCACGTCGACAGCGAAGCTTCTGCTGGGCAAAGCAAACCCCGCTGGACGACTGCCCATCTCCTGGCCGGTTAACGCGGATCAGACACCGTTTGTCGGTCACCCGGAACCGGATCGTCGGCGCCTCTTCACGCGATATCCGTTTGCAAGGACAGTCAGGAGTCGAGAGCAATTAGGCGCGTATCGAAAATAGAAATTCTAAGCGGCGCTAGGCGGAGTTGCTACCAGGTTGTCGCAACGCGACAAGAAATCACAGCCAGGGGTGATCCCGCAATAGCGGGAGAACCCCTGGTAGTTTCGTTTTTTTGTGCGACCCATGCTGAAAGCATGGTAGAGGCGATCCAAGAAAGCTAGCTTGACATTGGCTATTGTTGGTTTTCGCACGCGCTAGCGCTTGCCGCCAGTGCGTCGAGCAACGTACGCAGCGATTTCGCGGTTCGGCCCCGTTGCCACACAACGAGAAAATCCCACGTGGCTTTGGTATCCGAGAGTTGCACCATAGCAACACCGGCGACAGGAAAGCTTTTGAGATAGGCCGGGACTAATGTGACGGCGCCTTCGCTTCCGATCAGCGTAAACATGTTGGAAAGGCTGGTCGCTTCCTGCACGAATTTTGGCCGGAATCCAACCCTTCGACAGAGTTGAGTGATCCAGCGGTCGCGCCCCGGCACGTCTTCCTCGGGCGAACTGATAAACCGTTCTCCGCAGAGTTCTTTGAGCGAAATCTGTTTTCTCGAGGCTAACGGATGATCGGCGGGCATCACCGCGACTACCGGTAATGTAGTCAGTTTGCGAGTGTAGAACTCGGTGGAAAGAAGGGAGCCCTCCTGCCCGATCAAAGCCAGGTCGATTTCGCCTTTGCGTAACGCGGCGATCTGTTCCCCGGGTGATAGGTCCAACAGCTTGACCTTTACTTCCGGATGGACGCGGCGCAGGGCGAAGAGCGCAGGATCCAGAAATATCTGGGCAGCCGACCCAAGGTAACCGACCCGGATAAGATCGCGTTGACCACGGGCCAGCCGCCGTGCTTCCGCGATAGCGGCATCGTATTGGGCCAGGACGCTTGGCAGCGAACTGGCTAACGCGTGTCCGGCATCCGTCGGGCGAACACCCGAGGCGGTGCGTTCAAGCAATGGCCCGCCAATTTCGGCCTCGAGTGTTTGCATCTGCCGGGAAAGCGCAGATTGCGACGTGCGCAATCGGGTAGCAGCACGATTGAGGCTTCCTTCCTCAAGAGCAATCAGGAACGCCCGGAGCTGAGCCAGCACAACCCCAGCATATGCGAAAACCGCATAACGGCAATCTTCAACCAACATTAGTCGGGCCGAGCCGGCTAACTAACATTGACTCATTCGAAAACACGAATTTCACAAAACATGAAAACATTAAGTCTCCTGTTTAAAACTGAAGATGAGGTCTCGGATCTCTTGCTTCGATTAGTCCTGGGTGCAGTCTTTTTTCCGCACGGCGCGCAGATGGTCCTCGGTTGGTTCGGTGGCCACGGATTCGGCGGCTCAATGGCGTTCTTCACTGGAATGCTGCACATACCGGTGCCGCTCGCTTTCTTGGCAATCGCTGCGCAGTTTGTCGGATCGATTGCATTGATTCTGGGTTTGTTTACGCGGCTGGCGGCTCTTGGCATTGCCGCCAACATGCTGGTCGCCGTCGCGATGGTGCATGCTCAATTCGGCTGGTTTATGAACTGGTTTGGTAACCAGAAGGGCGAAGGTTTCGAGTATCATCTGCTCGCGATCGTTATCGCCGTCGTTCTGATCCTCCGCGGAGCAGGTAAATGGGCTGTGGATACAGCCATAGAAAATGCGCTACGCACACCTGAGGCAGCCCGCGCAACCGTCTAACCAACACCGATTGTTTGAATCTAATGAATATCTCTGGTCTTCATCATGTTACGGCTATTGCCAGTGATCCGCAGCCTAATCTTGATTTTTATGTCGAACTGCTCGGGTTACGACTGGTCAAACGCACCGTCAATTTCGACGACCCTGGCAGCTACCACTTTTATTTCGGTGACACCGTCGGTACACCCGGGACGATCCTGACGTTTTTCTCCTGGCCGGGAGCTCGGCGCGGTGTTCGCGGTTCTAGTGAAGTTAGTGCCACGGCGTTTGCTATTCCGCCGGGTTCCGCCGGTTACTGGCTCGAACGACTGAAAGCAGCGCATGTTAGCGCTGAGCGAACGCCGAAGCGATTCGGTGAAGAGGTGCTTCGGTTTGCCGATCCGGATGGGACGCCGATCGAATTGATCGAGTCGGCACAGGGCGACACGGTTGCGCCATGGAACGAAAGTCCGGTTCCGGCTGAGCATGCGATCCGCGGATTTCATAGTGTTTCACTAAGGCTGCGCAGCCATGAAAAGACAGCGCAACTGATTAGCGACACGTTTGGATATCGCTTCGTTGAGCAGACCGGGACCCGGTTGCGATTCGCGGCACCTGGCGAATCGGGGATCGGCAAAGCTATTGATCTGATCTCCGCTCCCGATATGAGTCCAGCACACATCGCGGTCGGTTCGGTTCACCATATCGCTTTCCGTGTGCCAAGCGATGAGCAGGAAATCAATTGGCGGGAAAAGCTGATCGGCCAGGGTTATCAGGTCAGCCCGGTGATGGATCGAACCTATTTTCATTCGATTTATTTTCGGGAACCGGGCGGCGTGTTGTTCGAACTGGCTACCGATCCGCCAGGATTCACCCAGGACGAATCGGTCGACGATCTCGGCGCAAACCTGCGTCTTCCGACCTGGCTGGAACCGGCGCGTCCGCGGATCGAAAAGGTGCTGCCGAAGATAACTGTTCCGGGAAGAGCTACAGTATGACTCAAGTTCAGAAGCCAGATTTCGTACATTCTTTCGTGCCGGGCCGCTCCGCGCGCACCTTGCTTCTGTTGCATGGCACCGGGGGCGACGAAAACGATCTCATTCCGGTGGGACGGGAACTCGATCCGGGTGCAAACTTGCTTAGCCCACGGGGCAAAGTTTTGGAGAACGGCATGCCACGTTTTTTCCGACGGTTAGCGGAAGGGATTTTTGATGAACAAGATCTGATCCGGCGAACGCACGAGCTCGCCGACTTCATCGAGCAAGCGGCGACCAAGTATAACCTCGACCGAAAGAACCTGTTCGCCGTCGGATACTCGAACGGCGCTAATATCGCCGGCAGCCTGCTCCTGCTTCGGCCAAAGGCATTGGCTGGCGCAATTCTTATGCGGCCTATGGTGCCAATTGTTCCAGTGACTCTGCCCGATTTAGAAGGCGCGCCGGTGTTGCTGGTTTCGGGCCGCTACGATCCGATTGTGCCGGCGGATGAGGCGGTCGAGCTCGCCACCATGCTCCGGAATGCCGGGGCGGATGTCAGTGTTTCGTGGGAGAACGCCGGGCATGGGCTGACCAAAGAAACTTTGGAAACAGCTCGGCAGTGGTTGGAAACGGTCGGCTCCACCGGAGCCGCAATTCTCGAAAGAGATTAAATAAATAGGTTTCCGTCAACTAGCACTAGCAGTACTTCATCGGGCGCGACCCGAGAATGAGAATGTCCACCAATCTTTTTGCGCTTTGCACCCAGTCCGGTCCAGACGCCACATTCGAAACCCCAACCAAAGCCCGGAAGAGATCGAGTGGATCGAGATCAGGACGGATGTCGCCGCTTTCCACCGCTCGCTTGACCAGCGAATTGATAGCCCCTTTGATCTGAGCGCCGGTAGTTTCAAATAGCTTCGAAGATCCTCCGACAATGTTATTTAGAGCAGGCGCGATGATCTGCTTTGCGGCGATGTAGTCGACGAACAGTAACATCCACGCGCGCAACGCTTCGACCGGAGGCATTGACTCGGCAAATTTACGCTCAGCTGCTGCCAGCTTTTCTACCTCGGTGCGATAGACTGCCTCAAGCAGTGCCTCGCGGGTAGGAAAGTGGCGGTACAACGTGCCAGGACCTAGACGGGCCTTCCGCGCAACCTCATCCAGGCTGACGTTCGCGCCTGATCGGCTGAACGCAGTTCTCGCTATCTCCAGGATACGTTCCCGATTCCGTTGCGCATCGGCCCGCAGCTTCCGCGGGCGCTTTTTTGGACGTTTCAAAGGCATACGAAAAATCACTTGCAATCGGAGACAGTCTCCGGTTAATTATGTTTGCGGAGATACTCTCCGTTTATCAATAGATGCGGCTGCTCGTCAAGGAGCTGCACTCAAAATTCTTAGTAAAACAGGAACAAGAAATGACAAACGTATTTGGCGCGACTTCAACCACCGACGAGGTGTTGTCCGGTGTGAATCTCCAAGGCAAACGAATCTTAGTTACAGGCGTTTCGGCTGGGATCGGTGTGGAAACGGCGCGTTCTCTAGCAGCGCATGGCGCCTCAGTCGTAGGTGCGGCCCGGGATTTGACCAAGGCAGAAGCGGCAACCACTCAAGTCCGGAAAGATGCAGCGAAAAACGGCGGAAGCGTCGAACTTGTCGAGCTCGATCTCGCGAATCTGAAGAGCGTGCGTGCCTGTGCCGACCAACTCATAGCGAAGGGTGAACGCTTCGATTTGGTCATCGCTAACGCGGGTGTGATGGCCACACCCTTCGGACACACCGCCGACGGTTTTGAAACTCAGTTCGGTACCAATCACCTGGGGCACTTTGTTCTGGTCAACCGGATCGTATCCTTGATGAGAGCTGGGTCACGCTTAATTAACCTCGCTTCCTCTGGTCACCGCTTCTCCAATGTTGACCTGGACGATCCGAACTTTGAGCAAACGCCTTATGAACCATTCGTTGCATATGGCCGATCCAAGACCGCGAACATCCTGTTTGCCGTCGCCTTCGACCAGCGCCATCGGGAACGGGGTATACGCGCTGCCGCTGTGCATCCGGGAGGCATTCACACCGAGTTAGCCCGTCACCTGGACCCGACCCGAATTCAATCTATGGTCGACCAAATGAACCAGCAGCTCGCAAAGGAGGGGAAACCGCCCTTTCAATGGAAGACGATTCCGCAAGGAGCTGCGACCTCGGTCTGGGCCGGCGCTGTTGCCCCCGCCGACGAAATCGGCGGCAAATACTGCGAGAATTGCCGCGTTGGCAGCGTTGTTGCAGATGACGTGATCATCAGCGCCATCAGCGAAGGGGTGCGTGGATATGCGCTCGATTCGACTAACGCCGCGGCTCTCTGGAAGAAGAGCGAAGAGATGGTCGGAGAGTCCTTCTAACGCTGTAGGGCGGCAGAGCTTGTCCCGCCGTAGCCTTGGCGAAGGAGGACCTCTGCCGCCGAAACCCAGCGTATTCTCGTAAGGCGGTACGAACGGAGGCCACAAAGAAATACAGAACGGAAAAAAACCTTCTATCATCTTTGGGATCTTCTCTTCGATTTCCATCTCGCGGTATAGCCCAGAACCGTGGCACACCGAGGATCGGTTGCCCTTTCTGGGCAGGTCGGATAAACGACTCAAAACCAGGGCTAAAGCCCTAGGCTAATGTCGAATGCCGCTTCGCAGCACGCACGCGAGAACGTGCCATGTCGCGGATCGTTTGGCCCTAATGGCGGTTGAGAAACCACGAAAAGAGGGTCACAACTTTCTTATTCTAAATTCAAGATTCTAGATTCGATATTCCTCTATAGGCCCGTCGCCGGTTTGAATGCAGTGGAGCTTCATGTTAGCACAGTAACGCTCGCCTGATCCTATCCATGAAAGCGTACCGTTTGAACCGTCTCTTCAACCCGAAATCGAACCGATGTTTCGACGTCGCCGTCGACCACGGCTTCTTCAACGAATACGGGTTTCTTTCCGGCATCGAAAATCTCGAGAAGGCTGTGCAAGTGCTGGTCGCCGCCGCGCCGGATGCGATCCAATTGACGGTGGGCCAAGCGCCGCTGCTGCAAGGTCTCCCCGGGCGTCACAAGCCGTCGCTCGTTCTGCGAACCGATCTGGCTAATGTCTACGGGCAAGACCTGCCCCCCGCACTTTTCAGCCGCATGATCGAACAACCGGTTGAACAGGCGTTGCGTCTCGACGCAGCATCCGTGGTAGTGAACTTGTTCCGCATTCCGGACCATCCGGAGGTCGCCGACCAATGCATCCAGAATATTTTGAAGATCAAGCCTGAGTGCGACCGATACGGGATGCCGTTGATGATTGAACCGCTCGTTTTTCAGCCAAATGCGAAGGCGGGGGGTTATATGGTCGATGGCGACCCAATAAAAATTATTCCGCTGGTGCGCCAGGCGGTAGAACTTGGCGCGGACATCATCAAGGCCGATCCGACCGACGACGTTGGAGTTTATCACAAAGTGATCGAAATCGCCGGGCGCGTTCCGGTCCTGGTGCGGGGCGGAGGAAAAGCACCCGACGATGAAATCTTGCGGCGTACGGAGCAACTCATTCAGCAAGGCGCGGCGGGAATTGTCTATGGCCGCAACGTCATCCAGCACGCCAACCCAGCCGGCATGACGCGCGCGCTGATGGCCATCGTGCACGACAACGCGACAGCTGAAACCGCAGCCAAAATTTTGCAAGAGAAATTATGAGTGCGGTCGATGCTAGTGCTAGTAGCGCTGCCAAACGAAGCAGTTAACGGTTTTCAGTTTCCCGCTCGATCTCGCTCGATCAGAGAAGTGCTAGTGTTAGTGCTAGCGGAGAAGGCAAGACATGATGCCGACCGGGGGCGTTTGACGTTTCGCGGAAGGAGAACAGCAGGCCGCAAAGATCACGAAGAAGAGGAGGGCTAAAAAAATAATCAAAACTCTGTCTCTGCGTTCTTTGCGATCCTCTGCTCAATAGTTTTTTCTTCCGCCGAACGCGGAACGCCAAACGCGAAATGCTTCCCACTCTACAATCCTTTCAGTTTGGCAGCTTCCGCTTTCGCTTTTGCAGCGACGCCTCGTTCCAGGTAACCGTCGGTCGCCACGATTAAAATGTGGTCCAGTTTCATATGGATCGCGGCAAAGCCCTTGACCACATACATGGTGGCATCCGTTCCATCATCGACAATCTCCCAACTGGCATCGGAAGTCTGTTTTAGTAAGGTCTGGATCTTATCCCCTGTAAAAGCCTTCGCGCGATCTACCCAGTTCAGATATTGGACCGCGTCGGCTTTCTCTTTGTAGAAGTGAATTAGTAAGTAATAAGGCTCGCTTTTGAATCTGTGCCATTCCTGTGGCTCTTTTTCGAGGGCGGCACCGTATTTTGCGATGCACTGTTTCAGGGTTTGCCCAAGTTGACCGAAAGCGGCGCCGGTCATCATCAACGTGGCGCAAGTAGCCAGAGTGATCAGCTTCATTGGCTATCTTTTACCGTGGCTTACCGAGACTGTTCAAGCACTGCCTCCGAGCCGGTCGCCGTTTCTCCGCTAGCACCAACACTAGCACCAGTACTCGATTACGCGCCGGCGTTGTTAGTCCGGCAAGGGCCTGATCGGCGATATTGGTATTCCGCCCATGGCGTTTTAGTGGTCCTGAGAGCGGAAACCGTTTACTCCCGGTAGAAAACTGGGTAGAAACAACTCCGAAGGGAACCCCGACCATGGAGAAAAGAACCGCGAATGCGCGCAAATTCGTGTTAATTCGCGGTTCTTATGTTGTGGCTTCTGAGCCGGCTCTGAAACAGACTGCGCTGATCATTAAAAGCCTGGGTTTGGCGGCTGTTTTCGTTTGCCAGTTCGGTTGCACTCAGCTTGCGATAGTTAGGAATGTAACGCCGACGCCGCCGAGCGTTGCGGTATCGAATGTCGGCCTTGCAACCAGCGAAGAGCAGCAGCGTAATCCGGAGGTGGCGCTTTCGCGCGATCTCGATGTGGCAGCCAGAAGTTGGGCGGAAGTCAAACGAAATCCGGCCAACACGCAGGCTGTACAACTGTATAACTACTCGACCGCTCGAGCCGTCTCTTTGCTTCAATCTACCGGCAAGCTACCGCATGCAGGCTCCGCCCGGATTGGAACCAGCTCGAACGTTTATCGTTTGACCTATGGCAGCGATATAAAATACGTCGCTGATCCTCGTAACGTCCATTTTGTCCCGGCTGATGAACTAGCAATATCTGGCAAAGACTATTCATCGCGAGCCCACCGTGACGGAATTGGCGCTCCGGTCCTGGTCCAAGCCGAGATGCGATTAGATAAGGAAAAGGCGCGGCAACTATTTCTCACCTCCGATCGGATGTACTACGGAATGACTGCTGTGCTCGATTTTGAGGGCACCCAAGTCCGACTGCTCATTAAAGATCCGTTGGCCTCCGATCGGATCGTGATCGCCGGGCGCAGTTATCCGCTCGCTGCTGATTTCACAATCGGCCCCGCTGCGCTGTTGGCGTATAATCGGCCGCAGCGACTCGGATTTATCCGAATGGTCCGGCCGGAGAAGTACGCGTATACGGCCAGACTGATGCGCTTTCAGCCATATGATCCGAATAAGATTCCGGTGCTGTTGACACACGGTCTTCAAGACACGCCCGCTACCTGGGCGCCTCTTCTCAACCGGCTGCGAACCGATCCCGAAATCAACAAACATTATCAGTTCTGGATCTACAGTTATCCCAGCGGCTATGCCTTTCCCTATTCGGCGATGCTGTTGCGCGAAGAATTGGATCGAATCGATAAGGCTTATCCGCACCATAAAAAGATTGTCCTGATCGGGCATAGTATGGGCGGCCTGGTTTCTCGTCTGATGGTGACTGACGCGAACCTGACGTTTTGGAATGAGTTCTTCGGCAAACCGCCGGATCAGGTCCCGATGGACCCTCACGATAAAGAATTGCTT
>JBKPCS010000235.1:0-10966 GCA_046727495.1 bacterium
TCGGCGTTCGGCGTTCGGCGTTCGGCGTTCGGCGTTCGGCGTTCGGCGTTCGGCGTTCGGCGTTCGGCGTTCGGCGTTCGGCGTTCGGCGTTCGGCGTTCGGCGTTCGGCGTTCGGCGTTCGGCACCGATTCTTTGAATGCAGGTTTGTGCTCGAAAGTCACGATTAATCCAGAACGAAGCAGCGCCAAACGCGAAACGCCAAACGCGAAACGCCAACCGGCAGACGGGGCGCTGAAGGCGCCCCTATCCAAGGAGCTCTTTCATTTTTGCAAAATGAAGACGGGCGGTGCTCTCGGTTGCCGGCCGGTTCATTAACTCGTGATAGTTCAGGTGCTCGACGAAACGCGGGTCTAAATCTTTCAAGAACGGGCTGGGATGACATGGAGAAGCGCTTCCATAGCGGATCCGTGAGCCGCAGTGTGTGATGGTTAGTCCATACTTCGCACGGGTAATTCCGACGTAAAAGAGACGCCGTTCTTCGTCGAGGTTCCCGTCCAGCTTAGAGCGATCGTGCGGCAAGATTCCTTCCTCAATTCCGATGAGGTAAACATACTTAAATTCGAGACCTTTCGCTGCGTGAAAGGTGATTAAGGTCACGCCGTCGGAGACGGTTTCTTTTTCATCCTCGCGCTCCTGGTCTAACGATACTTCTGCGAGAAAACCAATCATGCCATCGGTAGAACGCCTCTGGTAATCCGATAGCGCGCGGACTAGTTCACGGACGTTTTCCTCACGAGCCGCCGCTTCTTCCGGAGTTTTAATGCTTCGTCGCAGATCATCGAAGTAACCAATCTCGGCAAGCAGATCCGAAACGACTGCGGCCAGATCGATCATTGGCTCGGTCAATTTTGTCTCGTAGCGGTCAATCAGTTTCAGAAACTTGGAAATCGAATCTTTCGCTCGTTGACTCAGGACATCAGGTAGGGCGCCAGCCCTCTCCCGCCGGTCCGAGAATGCGCGCTGGGCGTCAGCGGCAGCCGCGAAAGCGTTCGGAGCGCAGTCACAGGCGTCTTGTAGGACTTGAAACAATGAGCGTTTGGCGGCCGCACTTTCCTCGATTGCTAGCTCAATTGTCGACGTACCGATGCCGCGGGCCGGCGTATTGATGATTCGGAGCAGGCTTGTGTCGTCATCAGGATTCGTCAGGCAGGTAAGGTAAGCGAGCAGGTCCTTCACGTCTCTGCGCTCGAAGAAACTTCGTCCGCCAACTACGCGGTACGGTATTTGCAGTCTGCGGAAGTTCTCTTCAAGCAGCCGCGATTGGGCGTTCATACGGAAAATGACTGCGATTTCGTTCCATTGAGTTCCTTCGGTCACTTGCAGTCGTTGGATTTCATTCAGCGCATAGTTTGCCTCTTCGCGATCATCCGGGACCTGCATCACCTTGACTTTTGCGCCCTCACCGTTGCTGCTCCAAAGCGATTTTGGGCGACGACGCGGATTGAGGCGAATCACGCTGTTCGCAGCGCCGAGAATCGCGTTAGTACTGCGATAGTTCTGTTCCAGTTTCAGTATCTTTGGTCCGGGAAAATGGTGCTCGAACTCAAGGATGTTCGACACTTCGGCTCCTCTCCATCCGTAGATGCTTTGATCGTCGTCGCCAACGACACAGACATTGCGTTCAGGTCCAGCAAGCAACCGGACCAGCTCCAACTGCTGCTTGTTGGTGTCCTGGAATTCGTCCACCATCAAATAACTGAACCTTGTCTGCCACTTAATCCGCACATCATCGAACTGTTCAAGCAGCCGGACGGTCAGGATTAAAAGATCGTCGAAATCGACGGCGTTGAGGCTTTTCAGATTTTCCTGATACCGTTGAAAGACTGCGCCGGCCAGCGTCTTTTCGTCGATAGTCCAATGCTGGTTTTTCGCTCTGCTGATCAGGTTGCGAGCCTGTAGCGGGTCCAATTTTTCATCCCTCGCGGCAAGGCGCGGGATGATTTTGCGGATCAACCCTAACTGATCGCTTTCTGCGTAGATCGAGAAATTCTTTTTGTAGCCAAGCTTGTCGATATCCTGACGCAGGATACGGACGCACAATGAATGAAATGTTGAGATAGTGAGCTTGCTCGCCTGACCACGTTCGGTCATTGCGGCAACACGTTGACGCATTTCGCCGGCCGCCTTGTTGGTGAATGTGACGGCCAGAATTCGCTCAGGGGCGATCCCTTCATGCAGCAAGTAGACGATCCGGGTCGTGATGACACGAGTCTTGCCCGTCCCTGCGCCGGCAAGAATCAAGACAGGACCGTGTACCGCCTTAACCGCTTCAAGCTGCTGCGGGTTCAGGTCAAACAGACGAGCCACTCTTTACGCCTTCGTCGCTGCCGAATAAAGCTCCGCCGCGTAGTCCCAATTCACAACGCTCCAGAAAGCTTTGATATATTCAGGGCGCCGGTTCTGATGTTTCAGATAATAGGAATGTTCCCAGACATCGAGGCCCAAGACAGGCGCAGCCGTCTTTTGCGAAATTGGGCTGTCTTGATTGGGGGTGCTTACGATTTCCAGCGTCTTGCCGTCTTTCAGGACCAGCCACGCCCAACCGCTCCCAAAGACCTTAGTCGCGGCTTCCGAGAATTTCTCCTGAAACGCAGAAAAGCTTCCAAACGACGTATCGATTGCTTTGGCGAGATCGCCGGTCGGTTTGCCGTTTTCATTCTTCTTTAACATCTTCCAGAACAACGAATGATTGTAGTGACCCCCACCATTGTTTCGAACGGCAGTACGTATTTTTTCCGGCAGACTGTCAAGGCTTTGCAGGAGTGCTTCGACAGAAATCTTTTTTGTTGAGTCCGGCGCATCTGCTAGCGCCTTGTTAAGATTCTCGACGTACGCGGCGTGATGCTTGTCGTGATGAATCTGCATCGTTTGCGCGTCGATATGCGGTTCCAGCGCATCGTAGGCATAACCGAGGTCTGGAACTTTGAATGGGTAGCCAGTACCACCCTGACTCGCATTCTGTGCTTCTGTGATGGTGGGAGCCACTGCGATAGCGCCCGCAGTGAGGGCAACAGTTTTGATTGCTTCGCGTCGCGTCATCATGGCTTTTCCATACCACAGCGCGTGATTTTGCGCCCGACAAAGGTTTATTGATTTCTGTAAACCGTTTGACCGCTGACGATTGTGCAGTTCAATCGGAACTGATCATCGAAAAGGACGAGATCTGCGTATTTTCCGGGCTCGAGTGACCCGATCCGGTCGGACCACCCCAGGGCTTCTGCCGGGTTTAGCGAGGCCATTCGGACTGCTTCATACAGCGGCACATCTGCCATTGTCGTCATGTTGCGGACTAGATCGATCATGCGGGCCAAGCTACCCGCCAGCGCTGATTCGTCTTCGAGAACGCCGTAGCCAGGTCCAACCTTGCATCGATAGTTGCCAAGCTGGAAGTGAGCGCCTTCCGGCAACCCGGCGCCAGCCAGTGAATCTGTGACCAGAATGAGGCGATCGGGTCCTTTTGCTTCGTATGCGAGTCTCATCAGAGTCGGAGAAACATGGAATCCATCGGCAACCAGTTCTCCGTAGAGCTCCGGTGTAGCCAGCGAGAACTCAAGCAGCCCTGCGTGACGGAAGAGGCCCATTTTTTTTGCTGTGCCCATCGCGTTGTAAAGATGGGTAGCTTTTCTAAGGCCAAAGCTGACGGCTGCTTGCATTTCTTCATCCATTGCTTCCGAGTGTCCAGCGCTCATCAGCACGCCGGCTTGCGCGCACGCCCGAATAAAATCAAGCACGCCGGGAAGCTCCGGAGCCACAGTGATCGTTCCGATCTGTAGCGCTCTCGCTTTTATCCAGTCGATCTCTTTCGTTGTCGGTTCGCTAAACAGTGAGTAATCCTGCGCGCCTGCTCTGTTTTTCGATAAGTGCGGTCCTTCCAAATGTGCCGGCAACAATCGCCCCGGCGTCTTGGCGACAACTGCCGTCTGCAGCACTTCCTCGAACTTCCGGTAAGTCGCAGTCGCGGCAGTAGGTGCGAGAGAGGTAGTGCCGCCGCTGGTGTGGAATTCCGAGATTGTCCGAAATGCGTCGGGTGTTGCGTCCAGAAAATCCGCGCCGTTACCGCCATGGACATGGATGTCGACAAACCCAGGGGCGAGGTACTGACCAGCTCCATCGATGGCCGTTGTTCCAGCTGGCAGCTGACCGGTCCCGATCGCAGTAATTTTGCCAGCATCAAAAGCGAGCCAGCCCGAAGGCATAAGGCGGTCGGGAAGGACGAGGGTGGAGTTGTATATAACAGTGGACAATTGTGTTGGGATATAGGAGGATAGGACCAATAAGACCAATAGGACCAATGCCAGAAAAAGACAATGTAGGGTTCTTGCCGCCGCATGGTGCGTATGAGAACCTCCTATCTTACCGGAAGGCGGAGATCGTGTATGATCTCACTTGTGGATTTTGTTGCCGATTTCTGAAGCGTAAAAATCGCACAATCGATCAGATGGTCCAAGCAGCGCGCTCCGGGAAACAGAATTTCTGGAGGGCAGCAGGGCGTCAGGGACTTCGAAAGAGACAAAGCTCAAACTGACCGGAATTGCTCGTGCTAGTCTCGATGAACTCCTGCGCGATTATTACGACTTCCTTCGCACACGGCAGCTCAGGGTCTGGCCCAAAGACAGCCGTGAGGCACTTTTTGTCCGGCGGATTGGTAGCCACCCGGACGTGGCTTACGAGCATTTTCGCAAGTTCTGTGAGACTCGGCCTGGCGAAGTTGTCGCAAACATCGCGGTCTGTCTCGTCCACCAGACTAACTACCTGCTGGATCAGCAGATTCGGCATCTAGAAAAGGACTTCCTTAAGAACGGGGGTGTTCGCGAGCGTATGAGCCGCGCGCGACGAAACCGTCGCAAATAAATCTCATTGGTCCTATCCTGCCCATCTCCCCCCTCCTGCCCGACAAATTTCTCCCAGTTGCCCCATCCGCTCGACTCCCTTATACTAGACGACTCTGTCTATGAAAACCTCTACTACTCGCGAATCGGCTATTGTCCCGCATCCGAGCCCTGCGACTGGAGTTCCGACTCCGGAACGGGGCGAAACGATGAATGGCGCCGAGATCCTCGTCGCCGCACTGGAACGTGAGGGTGTAGAGGTAATTTTCGCGTACCCGGGTGGTGCAAGCATGCCCATTCACCAGGCGCTTACGCGCTCGCGAAAGATTCGAACCATTCTTCCCAGACACGAACAGGGGGGCGTCTTCGCGGCGGAAGGATACGCACGGGCGACTGGCCGAGCCGGAGTTTGCATGGCTACTTCCGGCCCGGGCGCTACGAACCTGGTGACCGGGATCGCGGATGCGTTCATGGATTCTGTTCCCCTGATCGCTATCACCGGCCAGGTGCCCCAGGAGATGATCGGCCGCGGAGCGTTTCAGGAAACCGATATCTTTGGGATGACGTTATCGGTCGTGAAACACAGCTACCTGGTTGTCGATGTGCACGACATCCCGCGCATCATCAAAGAAGCGTTTCATATTGCTACTACCGGACGCCCTGGTCCGGTCGTCATTGATATTCCCAAGAACATCCAGAACTCGATTACGCATCCAGTTTTCCCAACCGAGCTGAACTTGCGAGGATATCAAACGCCTCCCAAAGCCGATCCGGTGGCGCTCAATGAAGTAGTCGGACTGATCAAATCAGCTAAGCGTCCCATGATTTACGCCGGCGGCGGTATCATTTCGGGAAACGCAGCGGATGAACTGCGCGAGTTCGCGGAACGCACACAAATTCCTGTTGCCACAACTCTAATGGGTATCGGCGGATTCCCGGAATCGCATCCGCTTTCTTTAAAATGGCTCGGTATGCACGGCACCGTTTACGCCAATTGTGCTGTGAATGAATCCGATCTGTTGCTTGCGTTCGGTGTCCGTTTTGATGACCGCGTGACCGGTAAAGTCGAGAAATTTGCGGAGCACGGCACCATAGTTCACATCGATGTCGACTTCTCGGAGATCAACAAGAATAAGGTGGTGAAGCTGCCGATCAATAGCGACATCAAGTTCGCATTGGGCGAGTTAAACCGATTGTTGGCCGAAGGAGGGTTCAATCGTTCGGATAGCTATTCAGGTTTGTACCCTGAATGGATGAAACAGATCCAACGCTGGAAAGACCGCTACCCGCTCGATTTTCAGGATACTGAAGACGCGATTTTGCCGCAGTACGTGATCAGGGTGCTGCACGAGTTAACCGGTGGGAATGCGATCATCACGACGGGCGTTGGCCAGCATCAGATGTGGGCGGGCCAATATTACGATTTCAGCTATCCACGCCAATTCCTCACCTCGGCCGGTCTTGGAGCAATGGGATTCGGCTTTCCGGCAGCGCTTGGCGCCAAAGTCGGAAGACCAGGCTTGCCGGTGATCGATATTGATGGAGACGGTTCGTTCCTCATGAACATTCAGGAGCTGGCATGCGCGCATGTGGAAGGAATTGCCGCTAAGGCAATCATCTTGAACAATCAGCATCTCGGGATGGTCGTGCAATGGGAAGACCGGTTCTATAACAGTAACCGCGGACATACGTTTTTAGGCGATCCGCGAGATCGGGACCGGATTTATCCAGATTACCTGCAGCTTTGCCAAGGATTTGGAGTCAAATGCGAACGGGTGTCGCATAAGAAGGATCTTCGGGCGGCTTTGCAACGGATGCTTGATGCTGATGAATGCTACATCCTCGACGTGATGGTTCCTTACACCGAGCATGTCATGCCGATGATTCCGGCCGGCAAAACTTATCGTGATGTGATCATCGACGAGCGTCAGGGAACGTTCGAAGGTTGATGTCTGATGGAAGAACACGATCTTCTAGCGATTCGTCGCCAGAAACTTCAGCAGCTGGTTGAGCGGAAAGTCGATCCCTTCGGTTCTCGCTTTGATGTGTCTGGCTCTGTTGGTCAGATTCGACACGATTTTGCGGAAGGGAAGACCGTCCGAATCGCGGGGAGAATCACTGCTCATCGCAACATGGGCAAGAGCCAATTCCTTGACCTGAGCGATATCTCTGGCCGGCTCCAGGTTTATATAAATTTGAAAGAATTGCCGGCCGACCAGGCTGAAGTTTTCGAGCTGCTGGATATTGGCGATTTCCTTGGAGTCGAAGGCGAATGCTTTGTTACCAAAACTGGGGAGCCGACGGTGCGAGCCAGAAGTTTTCGGCTATTATCGAAAACGCTACGGCCGCTACCAGACAAGTGGCATGGAGTAGCCGACGTCGAACTGCGCTACCGGCAGCGCTACCTTGACCTCGTCGCAAACCCTGAGTCGCGTGAAACCTTTCTGAAGCGAATCCAGATCGTGCGCCAGATTCGCCGGTTCCTCGAAGATAGAGGCTTTCTCGAGGTCGAAACGCCGATCATGCAGCCGATTGCTGGAGGAGCTGCTGCTCAGCCGTTTAAGACCCATCATAACGCGTTGGGAATGGATCTTTTTTTGCGGATTGCGCCTGAACTCTATTTGAAACGCCTTTTGGTTGCAGGATTTCCCAAAGTATTCGAACTGAACCGCAACTTCCGAAACGAAGGAATCTCTCGTCGGCACAATCCAGAGTTCACAATGCTCGAAGTCTACTGGGCGTACGCTGATTTCGAGTTGATGGCTGACCTTGTGGAGGAACTCATTTGTTCACTGGCCCAAAGCCTGACCGGATCATTGAAAGTCGAGCATAAGAATCCGGATGGAAGCGTCAGGCGAACAATTGACTTTTCACGGCCATGGAAACGGGCCAGGTACGAAGACTTAATCCGAGGAGTCGATAAGGATTGGTATTCGCTCGACCGCGATCAAAAAATTGCGCGTTGCCAGCAGCTTGGGGTGGAGCTCCATGAACACATGCAGGAGTACGAGATCACACAACAGCTTTTCGAAAAACTGATAGAAGAGAAGACTGTCGATCCTTTGTTCGTGACGCACCTGCCAAAGGAACTGGTACCGCTAGCGAAACAGAACTCGGAAACGCCAGAGCTGGTCAACGTTTACGAACTTGTGATAAACGGGTTCGAGATTTCCCCGGGATATTCCGAATTAAACGATCCATTTATTCAGCGCCAGAGGTTGCTGGAACAAGCCGGCGAGGAAATTCAAAACCTGGACGAAGACTTCCTGCTAACCCTTGAACATGGGATGCCGCCAGCCGGCGGATTCGGGCTTGGAATTGATCGTTTGGTCATGACACTGACCGGCGTAGAATCGATCCGCGATGTGATCTTGTTTCCGCAATTGAAGCTGCGGTTGTAGGGCGGCACGACAAGCCCTGCCGCCTTAGGGCACGGTTTGCCATTCTCCTTGAGTAACTCGTCGCCCGCGACCTACACTCTCTTCTTCCCTGTGTCATCCGTCGCCATAACTCCCTCCGAAGCAAGCGTTCCGCCGAAAGCGGTGAACTCTTATCGGTTCAGCTTTTTCAACGCGGTGAATTTTCAGATTACGTGCGGCGCGCCGATTGTCTTGTACGCGAAAGCGCTCGGAGGGAGTTCGACCATCATAGGTTTAGTGGCGGCCTTGGCACCGCTCATGACGGTGCTGCAACTTCCGACGGCATATTTCATTCCAAAGATCGGATATAAAGGGTTCGTGCTGCTCGGCTGGACCTCGCGCGCAGTTATGCTTTTTCTTCTGGCGCTCCTACCGTTGATTACTTTTCTGGATCGTCCGACCGAGGTCGCGTTAATGCTCGGATGCCTTAGCGCTTTCACCATTCTTCGCGGAGTTTCCACCGGAGCGTGGCTGCCCTGGTTAACCGCGCTCATACCTGAAGCAGCGAGGAGCACGTTTCTTCGATTCGATCAGCTTTGTATGCAGTCTGGTGGTGTTTTCGCGATTGCGCTATCGACACTGGTTCTCTGGTCGGGAGCAGAGCGTTGGCAGTTCGCTCTGTTGTTCTTTATCAGTGCCTGTGCAGGAACCCTGAGCCTTTATTTCATCCAAAAGATCCCGGATATCGAGATCGGTGAACAAACCAGGACTTCCTCGCAGCCGGTACCCTGGATTGCGATGATGAAGCATCCACCTTTTTTCAAGTTGGTGATTTTCAACGTTGTTTACAATTCGATCGTTGGTGGCCTAGGGGCGTTCGTCATTGGGTATCTCCAAGGGAAAGCCGGATACACGGCGGGCCAGATTCTGGCGATGACGCTTTGGTCCGCGATCGGGGCCTTTGCCAGTGTTCCCTTCTTTGGGCGCGTCCTCGAACAAACAGGAAGTAAACCGCTATTACGATTGTCGCTCACCCTTTACACTTGGGGAATCCTGTTTTGGATCCTGGTCGCCAGCGGTACGGTTCCTGCCATGTACCAATTAGTTGCTTTCAACTACCTGGTACTCGGTGTGGCCGGCGGACTTTTTTCAATTGCGAATACCCGCATCGCCATGGACACCATGCCGGTGATGGGACGGAACCATTTCTTTTCGCTCTTCACTGTATTTACTTCTCTCAGCCTAGGACTTTCACCGATTTTCTGGGGCATTTTCCTGGATGCAATTGGCGATCATGAATTTTCTATCGGCTTTTTCCAGGTAACGCGATACAGCAGCTACTTTATTCTGCTCGCGATCCTTGCTTTCCTGACGTTCTTCCTGGCAAATCCGTTAGTCGAGAAACGAGGAGCGCCATTCGAGTCCGCGGTTCGGGACGTCGTTATTCAAGCTAGATTGCAGCTGTATGGGCGGTTTTTCCGGCGCTAGGCTTAGATCGTTTGCTCCGGTCGCGTGGGAGCGCCATCCTACCCCTACCATTTTTCCCGTGCTAGGCTAATTTCACCGACTGGTGACAAAAAAGATTCGGCTTCCGTTTGCTCAATTTCTTGCGCTCCGTTACCTGCGGCCTAAACGCACTTTCCTGTCAATCATCACATTGATATCGATCATCGGCGTTACACTCGGGATCGCGGTGCTTATCATCGTTATCTCTGTGATGACTGGGTTCGAGCGCGAGTTGCAAAGGAAGATTATTGGTTTTGATGCCGATGTTTTCATCCGGAGCAATCAGGTGCTCGATCACTGGAAACCGATCATGGAGCAGGCGCTCAAGACCGAGGGGGTTGTGGCAGCGGCGCCATCGGCTCAAGGCAGGGTTGTTGTCCAATCATCGCAAAATGTCCGGGAAACACCGTGGATGCGTGGAGTTGATCCGGCGCTGGAGGGTAAAGTTGCTGATCTCAAGAAATATCTGATAGCGGGCGAATTCGATCTCAGCGGGGACAACTGCATCATGGGCGCCGAGCTAGCCAACAAGCTCGGAGTCAGCGTGGGCGACGTGGTCGAAGTTTATTCACCGCACAACCTTAACGACGTTCAAAAGGCCCTGGCTAGTGCTGAGGGCAAGGCTGACAACCACGACGAAATCAAAAGAGCTCGAGAGCTCATTTTGCCCCAGGATATTACTGTAACCGGTATTTTCAGTTCAGGGCACTATGCCTACGACTCGGACTTCATGATTGTGCCGATGCATCTGATTCAGGAGGCTTACGACTTGGGGAACGGCATCCACACTATCGCAATTCGGACCAGCAATCCTTTTACAGCGGAAGTGGTCAAAGAGCGGCTGAACAAATTCCTGAAACCTCCGGTTGAAGCAATTACTTGGATGGACCTGAACAAAGATTTCTTCGACGCGATCCGGGTCGAAAGGACGACGATGTTTTTTGTGCTCATCTTCGTTGTGATAGTGGCTGCGTTTGGCATCATGAGCACATTGATTACAACAACGGTCCAAAAGACACGCGAGATCGGAGTCATGAAAGCGCTTGGTGCGCGCGTCAATCAGATCATGTGGATCTTCCTCGCCCAGGGAATGATTGTTGGCTTCTTCGGAACCATAATTGGGCTAGCCTCCGGAATGATTCTCGTCCAGTACCGAAACGAGGTGCGGGATCTGTTGTCAAGCGCGCTTCACATTCAATTGTTCCCTGCGGCAATCTATCAATTCCCAGAAATACCCGCGGAGGTCGTGCCTCATGACGTCGCCATTATCT
>JBKPCS010000236.1:0-18293 GCA_046727495.1 bacterium
GACTCATCTCCGCCAGGGTTGTGCGTTGTAGGGCGGCAGGCCTCTGCCGCAAAAACCCACGATGCTGCTGCCCCTGGCGGCAGAGGCCTGCCGCCCTACAACGCTAGCGCGTTACTGGAAGATCGAAGTAGAACTCGGTCACTTTTCCTGGTTCACTCTGAACGCCGATTCGGCCGCCGTGGGCAAGCACAATCTGTCTGGCGATCGATAGACCTAATCCGACGCCGTCGCCCTTGTGTCCCGAGGTACGGTAAAACTTGTCAAATACCCGAGGCTGTTCCTGATCGCTGATTCCGGGTCCTGAGTTAATCACGCTAAATCGAACGAACGCGGAATCGATCGGGCGCGCTCGCAAGACGATCTCGGTGCCGGCATATCCGTATTTGAGCGCATTGGTCAGCAGATTGGTAAACACCAGCGAGAGGCGCTCCGGATCTTGCATCACTTCGGGCAACGGTTCTTCACATTCCAATCTTAATGGTCGCGATTCAGCTTCCGCTTTGTCTCTGAATGCTAAATAATTTTCTTCAAGGACGGTTCGAGCCGGAGCTTCATGCAAATTCAATTGTGACGTGCCGCTCTCCATTCGGGCCAGATCAAGGATACTCGCAAGGGTCTTGAGCAGACGTTCGCAATCGTTACAGGCCGAACTGACCAGTTCCTCTTGTGCAGAGGTCAATTCGCCCGCGCTCTTTTCCAAGAGCAAATGCAACACTAGACGGATCCCGGTCAACGGCGTCCGAATCTCATGGCTCAACGTCGCCAGCATGTCGGATTTCATTTCGTCCAACCAACGAAACCGCGTGACATCAACCAGCATCAATGCACGTCCGGAGACCGTTCCGTCTTCCAGAACAATGGAGAAGATCCGTGGAAGAAAATAAATCTCTTGCTCGTCGATGCGAAAGAGGAGCGCCTGTTTGAGATCATCTAATCGATAGTCCGGACCGGTGATCGAGGCGCGGGCGAGGTGTTTCTGGATCTGTAGCGGAAGCCGCTCGCCCGATCCCAACGACGCCATCAGCTTTTCTGCTGCTGGATTCATCCGGGAGACCTCGTCGTGTTGGCCAAGGATGAAAAGCGGATAAGGCAAAGTTGTGAGCATCGCGCGGATGATCTGATTCAGCTCGATCAATTTGCGATCGGTTTCGCGGTAGAAATTACGCAGCTCTAGCGCCATCCCATTGAATTCACGAGTCAACGCTCCGAGCTCATCCTCTGCTTCTACCGGCAACGATTGCGCGAAGTCCTTCGCTCTTAGTTCTCGAATCGATTTTGCCAGATTGTTTATCGGCGCCACAATTGAGTGGCCGAGGCGAAAGTAAGTAAACAGGAACACGATGATCGCGCTGATTACTGCTATCACCAGTAGCCGGATTGAACCCCGGGTCTGGCGCTCCGCTTTTTCATTCGCTCTGAACATTTGGCGCTCATTCCGCTCGAGTATCTTCTGGCTGATGTCGGTGATAGTTAAAGTGAGATTCGGCAATTGAGTTCGGACGTCATGGATTCGCGGGTCCTTGATGCCACCCTCAGCAAAAAAGCGGAATGTGTCCCGATAGACCTGGATATATTGCTGGCAAGCCGCTTTCAGGTCTGCCACCAGCTTCCGTTCCTGTTCCGATTTCGCATTTCTCGCCAAGATCGGGAATTTGGCATCAAAAGCCCGCGCCACTTCTTCGAGTGTTTGCGTTTGGTCATATGGAGGGGCGGGACGATCGCCTCGTGAATAAAAGGTATTCAAGCGAGCGGTAGCTGTCCGCATGTAATGACAAACAGTGATGCTGTCATAGTTGTTCCGCAGGACATTATTGATCGTTTCGCCCAGAGACTTCGAAAGCCAGACTCCGTAAATGCTTATGAGCAGGAGAATGATCAGCGTTGCCAGGAGTCCCAGCGTGAGTTTCCAACGAAGCATAAGGACAGGAGTCAGGAGCCAGAAGTCAGGATTCAGGAGCGACAATTCATGGCTCAAGCTCAAATAATAGATAATAGCGAATCTCGTGCCATCTGCCCCTAATAACAGAGATCCAGGAGTTCGATCTTCTGGCCTCTGGCTCCTAACTCCTAGCTCCTAGCTCCTTTCCCATCAAAGATTCATCCGCTTACGCTTGCGATAAAGAGTCGCAGGATCAATCCCTAGAGTCTTGGCTGCTGCGTCAAGGCTTGGAGCGCGATCTAAGATTTTGCGAATATGCGCCTCTTCCAATTGGTCGAGGGTAACATCCTCGCCAAGGAGAGCCGCTCCGTTCTCCGCATGCTCAGGGGCCGCGTGTGGGAAGTGTTCGACGCCTATTTGGTTACCACGCGCAAGGATCGCAGCGCGTTCGATGGTATTCCTGAGCTCGCGAATGTTTCCGGGCCATTCGTAGTTTCGCATCTGTTCCAAGGCGGCATCGGCAAAGGTAAGCTCGCCACGTCCAAGCTGTTGAGAGAAGAAACGCAGAAATCCGCGTGCCAGATTTTCAATGTCTCCACCGCGTGCACGTAGAGGCGGTATAGTCATGGAGATCACATCCAAACGATAGTAAAGATCTTCCCGAAAGGTCCCTCGCCGAACACACTCCTTCAGATCCTTGTTGGTGGCGGCGATGACTCGAGTGTTCGCCGCTCTGCTCTTATTCTCGCCCACCCGCTCATATTGTCTTTCCTGCAACAACCGCAAAAGCTTCGGCTGAATCTCAAGCGGCAACTCCCCGATTTCGTCCAGAAAAAGCGTCCCGGATTCGGCGGCTGCGACCTTCCCCCATGTATCGCGCACGGCGCCGGTAAACGCTCCTTTGACGTGGCCAAACAGCTCGCTCTCGAGCAACTCTCGCGACAGACTCGGACAGCTGACAGTTATAAAAGGACCTTCTTTGCGATTGCCTCGCTCATGCACCTCGCGCGCCAGCACGCTCTTCCCGGTACCACTTTCTCCGAGCAGCAAGATCGCCGCTTGTGTCGGGGCGGCACGAAACAGGACTTCCATGACTTCTTGCATCCGAGGGTCGGTCGATTGCAGCTCGATCGTCGGATTCTGCAGATCAATCTGTTCCTGGAGATCGGTAATCTTGGACTCCAGTTTTTTCTGTTTCTCCACCCGCCCGATGATTTGTCTCAGCTGTTCAGGGGTGAACGGTTTTTCTAAATAATCGAATGCGCCCCGCTGAATGGCGGATACGGCCGTTTTGATCGACGCGTACGCCGTAAAAACTACTACCGGCAATCGCGATTGCATCTTTTTGATTTGGTCGAGTAGCTCCAAGCCATCTTCGTCGCCCAGGCGAAGATCCAGAAACGCGAGATCGTAGACGTCTTCACGGAGCTTCAGAATGGCCACTTGTGCGTTGTCCGCAGTTTCAGCCTGATGGCCGGCAGCTTGCAGCGCTACACCGGTTGAGTTTCGGATCGATTTATCGTCATCGATGATAAGAACACGCATGGAATGAGAATGGCTTTAGCAATCTTCGCGCCCGAAGCACCTCGAATAGGCTTTCATGAGCCATTCAAGAGGCTGCAGGCGCATTACAAGTAACCGTCGCGCCATCAGAGACCATTGCAAAATGCAATAAACGGCGCTTTTCCGACGCGCAGTCTGCAAAAAAAGACGGCTGAATTTTGTGCCTGGTCACCGCAAAATTTAGCGAACGAGATCGAAAGCTATCAAAGACGGATATTTTTCAGGAGCGACCGACCGTAGAGCGCTGTAGGCAATTCCCGATAGCCCACGAAAGAGGCTTGGCTGAAAGCAGTAATTTTCGTCTAGGTTAGTGCTAAATCGAAAGAAGCAAGATCGGCTCGCCCGTTCAATGACTTGCTCCACCATCCGCCTCGCGGTCAGCATGTGGATGGGTTCGTCGAGCACTCGGCTAGAATGGATCAGAATTTCCGCGATGCCCATCTTTCCGCAGCACCAAAAGTCGAGGGGTGCCTCCGCGAACTCGAGAAGGACCAGATCGAAAGCGGCGTCGCTTCGCGACCTCTACACAGCCTCCCAAACTCGGCCCTGTTAAAACGGCAAGGGCAGTGATGCAGCCAGACGAAAAAACAGTTGATCTTCGGCGACAATAGGCGTTCGCTTGTAATTGTTATGAGCACCGCGACCATCGAGAAAACTTCCCAGCTCGACCAACTGAAACGCTTTACCAAAGTGGTAGCTGACACCGGCGACTTTGAGGGATTCAGGGCTTTTAAACCTCAGGACGCTACGACAAATCCCAGCCTGATATTGGCTGCGACACAAAAGCCTGAATACAGCCATTTACTGGACCAGGCGGTGGCTGAACTGAAAAAATCACCGCTCACCGGAGCGGCGAAGGTCGAGGCCACAATCGACCAGCTACTGGTGCTTTTCGGAACAGAGATTCTCCAGATCGTACCCGGCCGGGTATCGACTGAAACCGACGCGCGTTTGTCGTTCAATCGAGAAGGCTCGATCAACAAAGCGCGGCAATTGATTGCGCTCTACGAACAGCGGGGCATTTCGCGTGAACGAGTGCTCATTAAAATCGCGTCGACCTGGGAAGGAATTCACGCCGCCGAACAACTGCAAAAGGAATCGATCAACTGCAACTTGACACTGCTTTTCTCGTTTCCCCAGGCGGTCGCTTGCGCGGAAGCTGGGGTTCGCTTGATCTCGCCTTTCGTTGGCCGGATTTACGACTGGTACAAGAAAGACACCGGCAAAGAGTATCACGGCGCTGAAGACCCAGGGGTGCAGTCCGTGACAAAGATCTACAATCACTACAAGAAATTCGGTTACAACACGGAAATCATGGGTGCGAGCTTCAGGAACGCCAGCCAGATCGTTGAGCTGGCCGGATGCGATCTGTTGACGATCAGCCCAAACCTTCTGGAAGAGCTGAGCAAATCTACTGACCCGATTGAGCGTAAGCTCTCTCCTGAAGCGGCCAAGCGATCCGAAGGAGAAAAGGTTACCTTCGACGAGAAATCGTTTCGGCTTGCCTTTAACGAGGACGCGATGGCGACCGAAAAAACGGCGGAAGGCATTCGGAAGTTCTCAGCCGACATCGTGAAACTGGAGAAGCTGGTAGCGTCGAAACTGGGATAACGCAGGTCATGGCCTGCGCGCTTGTGCGCAGCCTTGTAAGGTAGGGCGAAGCTTGCTGAGCCGTTTTGTAAGAGGTGACACGCTCACGAGGCTGAGCTGAAGCTCAGCCCTACCGGTCGCCGGGGCACATGATCATTAGGGCGCCGATTTATCGGCGCCTCGTGCGCGCGCTAACCCCTCACGAACGCCTAATTGGCCTTCCTCTTTTTCGTTCGCACGCCAGGCGAACGTCTGCTTATCATTGGAGCTCAACAATGAAACAGCTCCTCCTTGCCATTTTGGTCATCGACGCTCTCCTCCACACCGGGTGTAGCACGGTTTCGCAACAGTCTCCTACGACCGAATATGCACTGATGGCAGCGATGCCTTACAATGCCGAGACAGCCAAAGCTCGGGAACGTCTCGAAAGATTTCTGGCGCACGCAGACGGAAGAAAACGCGCGTTACTCGCGCAGACACCTTACGTTGCGGTTCTAGCGGCGACGGTAACAGCTGCGGAGGCATACCCGATTCTGAGGAGAGCGGCTCGCGGTGAGATCGGCAACGCTCCTTCACCAGGGGAACGAATGGATACCCCTGTTTATTTTCTGTTGGTGTTTGACAGCCGCACACGGCAAATGGTCGGGGACGATGGAGTACTTGTGGTGCAAACACCACGTCGAGGCAGCGTCGGAACGTTTGGCGGCAATACTGCACTCTATATCGGCGCAGGATGGTAGGCGCGAGCCTGGGCGGCTCGCGGATGCTGGTTTTCAGTTTTCGGTTCCCGAAGGCGATCCAGCCTGCATCGATTCGACTGATCGAGCGCGCATTCTTATCAATTATGCGACGCGACCATATGCCTGCATGCTGGTCGCATGCATTCAATTGGCATCCGAGGACATGAAGCTCGATTAGGTGAGCGGTTCGTTCCTCTTGCGGACCTGGAGAGTGAGCCAGCCAGGTTTCAAGAGTTTCCGGGTGCATGGGTTACCGAGGACATCCAGTCGTTGTTGTTAAAGACCGCGACCGATGTTCTTGAAGAAAACCAGCTGTCCGGTAACGAAATCGATTGTTTGTTCTGGGTCAGCGCGATTCCGGAAAATCACCTTCGACCATCCCAAACTGGACAGCGCTCTTTCCTTTCCAATTTCTGTTACTCCGGTAGCTGGCTGCAAAGCGAGCTCGGGTTACGGCGTGCAGCCGTAATCGGCGTAGCGCAACAAGGATGCGCCGGATTCTTCAGCGCGATCCGGTTAGCCAACAACCTGATCTCGGCAGAACCGGATACGAACCATGTCCTCTTGGTAGGCGGAGACGCATTAACACCAGGAGCATCGCGCGAGGTTTTATTCAATATTGTGAGCGACGCCGCGTGCGCGGTAATCGTTTCGCGCGAGAGATGCCGATACCGATTCGTGGCCGGACATCAGATAGCGAAAGGCAGCTTTTGGGACGTTTGCTACAAACCCGCTGAGATTGCCGCCGGCTATTTCCCGAGCGCTAAAACGGTTGTGCAGACGCTGCGAAAAAAGCTCGGAGACGATGGGATCGACCTGGTGATCTCCAGCGGTATTCGGAGGAGCAGCTGGGAAATACTCATGGACCTTTGGGGGATCCCGGTCGATCGCTGCGTTTTTCCAAAGACTTCTTTCGGGCACACCGTTCAGGCAGATAGTTTCCTGATCCTTAGGCAAGCTGAAGCAGACGCCCTGATCCAAACCGGCATGCGAATTCTGCTGTTCACCTTCGGGTTCGGATCGACTTGGTCTGCGCTGGTGTTGGAGGCGATAGGATGAAAAAGCGGCTCTTCTTGACCGGCGCAACTGGGAACCTCGGTCCCGCGATTCGCTCGGCGGTGTCCAATTTCGATACGACTGTTCTGGTTCGCGATCCTGCATGCCATTTCGATCAGGTCACGACGGTTTCAGGGGATCTATCGCAAGTCTCAAAATTGGCGCCGCGGGATTCAGACCTCATTTTGCACGCCGCGGCCGATACACGGTTTGCCGCCCCTTCGTCGGAGCTCTGGCGAACAAACGTGGAGGGTGTTCGCGAAATAATAGCGTTCGCACGGACCTGTCCACATCTGGAACGGCTTGTTTACTTGAGCACAACCTGCGTCTGGGGTGATGCGCGGGGTCGTATCGCTGAAATCGCATGCACGACTCGGCCTGGATTTCACAACAAGTATGAGCGGACGAAATGGGAAGCCGAGCGCCTGTTGATGGAGAGCCAGCTGCCCGTGCAAATCGTACGAATTCCTATTGTCATCGGAAATGAAACCGATGGAAGCATTCTTCGAAACGGGGCGATCCATCTATCCTTGAAATGGATCGCCCGTGGCCTGCTGTCGGTCATTCCGGCGCATCCGGATGCTCGCCTGGATCTTGTTTCAGTGGATTTCGTCGGACGCGGCTTGGCGGAGATCCTTTCGCAGAGCGATCCAAAACGGTCAGTAATCCATTTATCCCTCGGCGACCACGCGCCGCCTTTGAAGGAAGTGCTCCAATTCCTCATGCGCTGGATTGGCACAAAAGAAGAGCCGAATCCGCCGGCAATTGTGGATTTGGATACCTACCGATTGTTCAAAAACCTGATCTGGCAGACCGGAGACGCGCTGTTCACGAAGATTTATCAGACCGCAGACGTGTTCCTGTCTTCACTGCTTTATCCCAAGGTCTTCAACACAAGTATCGCGGAAAATGTCCGCCGGCTCGGTTGGAGAAAGCTCTGTCGGAAAGTTTTCGAATACCAACTCAAACATGAATACTGAAACATTCCTCGAAAGGTTTCTAACCTTCCTGAACGACTTACTGCCGAGCTTACGCGGCAAGCCAAATCTTGAAGAACGGATTGCCGCTGACAGTCTATTGTTCGAGAACGGCACACTCGACAGCCTTTCAATCCTTCACGTCCTCGCCTTTATCGAACATCAGATTGGCGCTCCGGTACCCGATGAGATGATTGTTCCGGCAAACTTCCGATCGCCGAGACGGATCGCGGAAGCATTTGGGAGGATTCATCAATGAACAGTTCCATGCTCAGTCAGCCCACCCAGACTCCGTCGATGCGGGCGCTCTTAGAAAAAATCGATTCAGCGATTCGCTCCATCAGTCTCTCCCAACAATTCGTCGAACACTGCTATCCGACGCTCATCGAAAGGCAGGGATTGGAAGACGCAGGCTATCGCGAGGCTTTCCCCCACTTGCTCTGCGATGTTTCCGCTAAAGGTCGAGCCAGTTCCTGGTGTCTGTCGCCGGCGGTTTGCTACCATACATTTATTGCTTTGCGCGGAGCACGATTGTTGCCTCGAATCAAGATCACTGCGCGAAATCATTGTTACCGGAACGAACGAGTGGTAGTCCCCGGCCGCCGCCAGATCGAATTCGAGATGCGCGAACTGGTTATTGTCGGCGCTGAGTCATGGATCGAGGAACAGATCCTCTGGTGGGAAAATGAGATCGGCGCCCTTGCCAGTCGATCTGGCATTGTTGCGAGTTGGAAGCCCGCAACAGATCCATTCTTTCTTCCAAATTCTAAAGGCAGGGCGCTGATGCAGCGGCTCCTGAACACAAAGTGGGAATATTCCCTGCGGGACGGCCTGGCTATCGCAAGCATAAATCGCCATCGCGACTACTTCGCGAAACGATTCTCGATTCAGTCAACAACAGACCTGCCTGTTCACTCGGCCTGTATCGCGTTTGGGCTCGACCGGTGGGCATGGGCGGCGGGCCAGCGCAGAAACGCCGGCGCCCTTAACGCCGGAACCGGGATCGCCGAGAACGCCGGGAACTGCTGCGAGAGTCGCGCTAGACCCTTATGAAAATGAATAGTTGTACCAACGCCAGGAGCTGCACTAAGGAGCTTTCAATACATTCTTCGCTTACTGCGGAGGTCATCCTGGAGCGGCTGCGCGCTCGTTTACCGAATCTCGAACTCAAACCCGATCAGCGATTGAGCAGCCACAGTATCGACAGCATCGATTTGGTTGAGCTGCTTTGCACGATTGACGCAGAGTTCGGTGTTCGCATATCGGAGACCGACCTCGACGCTGATCCCACGCTCATCAAACTTGCGGCGTCTATTGCCGCTCAGGCTAAGAATTGCTCGAGCGCGCCGTGAAAGCGAGCTCTCACACTCAAACCCACACTCGCACTCGGACTCACCATGACTTACGCAGACTACCTTTCGACTTCTGAAATGACGCGTTGGCTGATCGACATCGACATCGCGTGGAACGATATCAACCCTGAGCTGGCCCTCTCCCGTAAGGATATCCTTGACCGAATCCGCGATTCCGCGCTGATCGAATCATTCTTTCCAATCTTCACTCCGCGAGCACTTGATCTGTTGTGGGATAACGCGGCGGCTACAGCGATCTACAGCGTTCAATTGTACGAATCGTACAAGCATTTCCACGTCCTCAGACAATATCTCCAGGCCGTCGATTATCGCCCAATCGCTGACGCTGAGATCATCGACATCCGGCGAAAGCATCGAGGACTCAGATATGACAACGTCGCTCGTCTGCTCACTCGGTATATGATGAGCGAGCATTTCGCCGCTCACTATTTCTTCAAGGACGCTAAAAACGCTCCAGAACCGGTCCTTCAACAAATTCTACACTTGATCGCCAAAGACGAGGTTCGCCATTGCCAGTTCGCATTCGACCTTCTGCAGGATCATCTAGCCGAACGACCCGACCAAACGGACGCGGTCATCGATGAAGCGCTCCATTTCCGCCATATCGGTGAGCTGGTCGTCGATCGAGTACCGATCTCACATAAGAACGATTTCGCCGCTATTGTTGCGATCAATCATAAAGTTGAAAGGCTGACCAGGCGGACTCTCTCCTCAAGGCTTTCGGAGGTACTAGCATGACGCGAAATCTCACAGAGAAAGCGCTTGCCTGGAAATTGAACTGGTTCCGTCAAAGCGAATTGGAAGGCGCTCTACTCCTAGGGAAAATGGTGCGGACTACGACCGATCCTTGGCTGATCGAGCAGCTGACCAAGCATTGTTCGGAAGAAGCTGTCCATTCCCGGCTTTGGAGTGAAGTGATTAAAGAGCTTGAGCTCCCGCAGATTCGAATTCTCAGGAGCTATCAATCTTTCTACATCTCACTATCCGGCCTTCCGACAAGCCTGTTAGAAGTCCTTTGTTTTACCAATATTTTCGAGCGCAGAGTTCACCAACATTTTCAGAAGGAGTTCAACGATCCTCACACGCCGGCACAAGCGAAGCGGGCATACCGGTGTATGATGGATGACGAAAAAGGGCACTTGAGCTGGGTCGCCTTCTGGCTGCGCGGACAACCAGATTCGCCGAAACAACTTGCACGCTTCGCGGCGATTGATCGGCAGGTCTTCAACGAAATCAGTGGTAAGAGCGATCGACTTTGGGAAATCCCGAACCTTGGCGACGAAAAAGATGTCTGACCGCGGCCGATCTAGACTGTACAATCGAACCAGAGAGACATCCGACTTTCGCTATCGGTTTCGGAAGTTGTTCCGTTTCGATCTGCTGGTCTTGTATCGGCTTTTGCAGACAAGTGACCTCGCAAGAGAGGGTATGTTAAATTCAGGCAGCTTTAGATTTGCCGATCATATCTATCAGAACCAGGCGTCGGGCCGTACATTGTTCGGCCGATGGCTCGACCGCCTGCTGCTCGACTTCCCGAGTACGCGGGCTATGCGATCCCGGTTCGTCAAAGCGAAGAATGCGATTTTCGATATCGCGCTGGCGAGTTATGGCTCTGAGCGAATCGAAGTGTTGACGGTGCCGTGCGGCATCCCGCGCGATTACGCTGAAGCTATTGAAAGCCTGAACCGAACCCATCCAGACATTGTCAGGAGGATGTGGTATACCGGTTTGGATCTGGATCCGGCAGCAATTGCACAAGGGCGGACCTTGTTGGGATCGCAGGCAAACGTCGCTTTTGTTCAAGGTGACGCGCTGGATGCCCGTTGTTTTCCGGTCAATCGGTTTCATTGCGTCTGCAGCACCGGGCTGGGCGAATTCATTTCTGATGAAGATCTGTTCACCTTCTACGGCAACATCTACAAGAGCTTAGCTCCGGACGGTTTGTTCTATACCAGCGCACTCCGAGCCGGCCGGTTGGCGAAGTGGCTTATGAAGACGTTCGAGCTTCGGGCGATGTATCGAACCCGGGATCAGGTCCGGCTGATTATAGGAAAGTTGCCCTGGTCGGAGCTCAGATTTGTTGAAGATAGATCAGGGCTCCAGACATATATCTACGCGCGGAAATAACCGAAGGAGACAGAAGACAGAATACGGGAGACGGGAGGTCGACTAGAAGGCTCGAAACTGTATCCTGTATTCCGTATTCTGTATTCTTTCGGCATATGATTCTTCAGCAGGGCGATCCGATTGTTGCGATCAGCCAGCCATCACATTCGTGGCTCTCCGGCCAGCTTGCTCGCGTGTGGGGGAACGACCGATTCAACCCCTTTGAACCATTTGAGCCGATCTGCCTCGCAGCAGAGCAACACGATGTTGGCTTTCTCGGATGGGAACGTGAACCGGTTCTCGATCCACAAACCGGTCTTCCTTACAACTTTGATTGCCTTCCAGAGGCGATGCATTTTGATCTCTGGGCTCGAGGAATCAGCGAGTTAAAACCTGTATGCTGGTATTCGGCGTTGATCGTCTCGCTGCATTTTTGCGACCTCTGCCAGCGATTTCATCACGTGTCGGCCAAAAATCCGGACAGCGCTGCGACCCGTTTTTTGCGAGAGCAGACTGGTTTTCAGCAGACGACAGTTGCCCGCCTTTCGAGGGACCCCGAGCTCGAGCGTGCCGTTACTACGGAGTTATTGGAGTTCCATCGAGCGCTGCTTGCGGTATGGGATTTTCTGTCGTTGCAGCTTTGTCGAGGCCGCGCAGACCAGTTCAGGGTGCCTGCGGTTCCGTTAGCTCCGAACAAGCCTTGTGACATGACCGTCAGGGTTCGCCCTAACCGGATGGTTGAGGTTGATCCTTGGCCGTTTCGGACTGAATCATTCGATGGGCGATGCGAGGCCAGGATTCTGAAAGGGCCTTTCGTGGATCAAGCGCAGATGAGAAGCGGTCTAGAGGAGTCGGATCAGATCACGTTAGAGTTTCATTTCGTTCCGGCGAAGGCTGATTGACAGGTTGAACGCTTCTGGCGCCCCGTTGGGGCGCGAAGCATTTTGGGGCACCGGTACCAGGGGTTCTGCCGAACCTCTGGCTAAGTTTTGTCGTCGCTTGCGGCGAAGCCGATCGCTCAAGTTAGCTGGCTTTCGGTGGCGCTCTGGAACGACGTCGATCTTCTGGTGTTCGTCACCCTCACCCCTAGGTGAGTTTTGTTGGCTTTTCGCGAGTACGCCGATCGACCAAGCGAGCAGTGCGGCGAGACTCTGAGTACGGCGCGCCGTTCTTTGAGGTTTTGCTCAACTTCTTCTGGCGCGCGGTGTTGCGCGCCAATTCAAGAATCGGGCCCGGGAACTTATGGCAACCTTCCAACGCTTCGTCGAACGCTTGTACGAAATGGTCGACTTCTTTCTCGGCGATAATCAACGGCGGCAGGATCTTGATGACATCCATATTATGCCCGGCAACCTGCGTCAAAATGCGATGGCGGCTCAAAAGAGGAACAATAACCAATTGCGCAAATAGGCCGGTATCAATGCGATGTAACAATCGCCAGGCAAGTTTCAATCCGAGTTGCCGCGGCTCATGGAACTCGATTGAGATCATCAGCCCTTTACCACGAACTTCCTTGATCAAAGGATGTTTGGGGCGTAACGCATCCAGCCGATCGAGCAGAAGCCGCCCCATCTTTTCAGAGTTTTCAATCAGGTGCTCATCTTCCAGAACGCTCAGCGCTGCCAGGCCGCACGTCATCGCCAGGTTGTTGCGCCCAAAGGTGCTCGAATGAACGACCGCGCGGTCCAGCCGGCTGAAAACCTTCTGGTAGATTGCCCGCCGCGTTACGATTGCCGCGCAAGGGACATACCCTCCGCTTAAACTTTTTGCGACCGTGATTATATCCGGTTCAAGGTCCCAGTGCTGGAATGCCCACCATTTTCCTGTGCGCCCCAGCCCACTCTGCACCTCGTCGCAAATGACCAATGCTCCATATCGCCGGCAAAGAGCCTGTGCCTTCTGGTAAAAATCGTCGCGCGGATAGTTAACCCCCTTGCCCTGCACAGGCTCGAACAAGAAAGCTGCTACATCTCCGTTCTTCAGATGCTTCTCCAGTGCTTCCAGATCGCCCATGCCGATTCGGGCGGTATCTGCAAGAAACGGCCCGAACCCCTCTTGGAAATTAGCGCTGCCAGTGACCGACAGGGACCCGTAGCTTAAGCCATGGTAACAACCTTTAAGAGTAATGATTTTTGGCCGGCCGGTCGCTGCCCGAGCAAACTTGATTGAGCCCTCGATCGATTCTGTCCCGGAATTACAGAAGAAGATCGCCTCGAGATGGTCGGGCGTTTTGCTGAGTAGCGCCTCCGCCAGTAAACCACTCAGCAGCGAGCAGTCGAGCTGCACCATATTAGGTAGATCCAGATCAAGCGCGTCTTGAATGGCTTTCTTGATAACTGGGTGGTTCCGCCCCATGCTGTACACGCCGTAGCCGCTGAGAAAGTCGAGGTAGGCGTTACCAGCGGCATCATAGAGGTAGGCTCCTTCCGCTCGAACATAGACTTTGTCGAACCCGGTGATCTCGAGGACCTTCACCAGGGTAGGGTTCAAGTGTTTGCGATGCAGGTCGTAGTTCTCGCCCATTCGCGTTGCGACAAGATTCTTCAGATCGAATGACATCGGAATATGACTGGTTGGTCAGTAACGACCCCTATCATTGCACGGGAATTGGCCGACGTCCACGGTGGGTTCCGGCTCGGGTCCAGGGTTTCGGGGTTCGGGTTCCGGGTTCATGAAGTCGCAGGGGTGATTCTGCAGAGCTTCGGCGCCGGATCCGAAAGATGTGATATACTGCGGCGCGAAACCATGAAGTCAGAAACAGTTTCGGTACGATCTTCGAGGGAAGAGGATATTCCGGCGATTGCGGCCGTTTACCGGCACCACGTCCTTAACGGAACCGGTTCATTTGAAACTGCTCCTCCCAACGAAGATGAAATGAAGGGACGCCGCTCGGCTATTATCGCCAGAGGACTCCCTTACCTCGTCGCGGAATTTCAGGGCGCTGTAGTTGGCTACGCCTACGCGGATCTCTATCGGACGCGCGCCGCCTATCGACATACCTTGGAGGACTCGATCTACATCCATCCGGATCATGTGGGCAAAAGCATCGGCCGCCATCTGTTGAGAGAGCTACTCAGACAATGCGAACGGATTGGCTGCCGCCAGATGATCGGCATGATCGGTGACAGTGAGAATCGTTCGTCGATTCGTCTCCACGAATCCCTCGGATTTACTCGCGTCGGAGCGCTGTTGGCCGTTGGATTTAAGTTCGGGCGGTGGCTCGATGTCGTTTTCATGCAGCGCGCGCTCGGTTCCGGAAACACGACCACTCCCGGGTAACGCCTGAAGCGATGCTCAATTCGATCGCCGCGATTCCTTTCGAAGCAGATCCCTGGTTAACCGGCTTCACCGTTTTTGGTGTAGTAATCATCCTCGGCCTGATCGCATGGATCGTTCGTTCTTTCCTCCAACCGACTGTTTACATTGAAGCAGTTGATAGCCTCTTGACGACGACTGAACAGAAATTCTATGAGGCCTTGGACATGGCTGTAGATGGTCGGCTATTGATTCTTTCCAAAATCCGGGTGGCCGACCTGTTTAATGTGAGCAGCGAGAGCCGTTCCGCACGGCAAAAAGTTTTCTGGTCCGTCGCGTGTAAACATGTGGATTTCGTTCTGGCTGAGGCTGATATACTACGACCTGTTGCGGCGATCGAGCTCGATGACGCCTCGCATCAACGCGCAGATCGCCAGGAACGCGACCGGCTTATAGACAACCTTTTTGAGAAGGCCAATTTGCCTTTGTTGAGATTTCCAACAGCGATGACATATAATCCAAGGGCGATCCAGGCCAGGATCGACCGGGTGCTAACCGAGCGCTGGGAAAAACGGTGAGCGCCGGGGCCACGATGTTATTTCGCGCGGAGGAGGCGGGGGAACGCAGAGGAAAAAAATCTAAATCTGAAACTCTGCGTTACTCAGCGACCTCTGCGTGAAAAATCCTCGCGACGTTCCGCGACGTTACATGTCAGCACAAAGACAGCAAAGAGTGAGGGAATTTACCTGTCAGCTTCTTGTGTTTTGCGGCTTCCGTTCGTTCCCTATTCTCGGGTGTCAATTCCCGCCGTTGAGGCTTGGGCGAATTCGGCGATCGCTGAGAGAAACATGGGCAGATATTTTCTTGCCTTGATTTCGCCAACGCCGCGAATCCGGCGAGCTGACTCGATGCTATCTGGTTTCAAGCGAGCAAAGGCTTTGAGTGTTTCATCCGGAAAAATGACGTAGCTTGGGACATTCCCATTCTCTCTTGCCACTGCAGCTCGTACTTTCCGCAGAGTTTCGAACAACCCCCGATCGAACGGCAAGCCGACACTTAGCCCGAGGTCCTGTTTGCTTCGCGGTTTGATCTCTTTCGGCCAAACCAGTTGATAAGGTACGCGGTCCTGCATCACTGCGATCCCGCGCTCGGTCAATGTAATCATCGGATACTGCCCGCCGGTCGACTGGATTAATCGCTCCTCCTCCAATTCGCGAAACAACTCCTGAAGGTATTTCATCGAGCTCTGTCTCAAGATTCCGTAGGTGGAAAGCTCGTTGAGCCGTGCGTCCAGGATTTCTTTTGACTGACTACCAAGCAAAACCTGGATTACACGATTTCTGCCGAAACGGGGGAAAAATCCGTTCACTCCACGAGCCGACATACGCGCAACACCGCTGAGCGCCTTGCGTACGATGATCCTCTCTTGATCTGTCGGAGGACGAAGCCATTGTGAGCGCTGACTCGAACAACGGTCGCAAGCGCCACAATTCCTGATCTCAGGATCACCAAAATAGCGGAGAAAAGTCGTCTGCCGGCAATCGCGTCCATAGGCATAATCGATCATTGCCTTCAGCTTCGCCCGATCTCGCTTTTCCTTTTCCTCCAGCGCATGAACATCGATCGGGAGCTCGAATGGACCAAGATTCGCCTGCATCAGCCTCGTGCCGCGAATTCGCTTTCCCGGGATATCGTATCGATCAATTACGGCGTGCCGGTCGAGGATAGTGATTGCAGAATGAACAGCCATTTCGTTGCTCTCGCTATCGAGCCGTGCCGCGAGATCTTTAAGCGACATCACCACTTCGCCTTTGCTATCTGCTGCTGTTTTTATCAGCAGATAAACCTGACGGATCAACTCAATGGATGGATTGCTTCCTTCAATAAAAAATTCCTGCACTCGAGTGTCTGCGTAATTAAACAGTAGTTCACACTGAGCAGGCTCTCCGTCGCGGCCGGCTCGTCCAGCCTCCTGGTAATAGGCTTCCAACGAACCGGGAACATCGAAATGAACGACAAATCGGAGATCTGGACGATCAATACCCATTCCGAAGGCGTTGGTCGCTACCACAACATCGCAATCGTTTTGCGAGAATCGGTTCTGAGCTTCTTCCCGGGACGAATCATCGATTCCGCCATGGTAACGGACGACCCGCGTTCCCCAAGCTTCAAGGTTGTCACTGACCTGATCTACCCGCTTACGGGTTGCACAATAAACGATGCCGGTGCGATGCCGCTGGATCAGCTCACGCAGGCGTTCGAACTTCCGTAATTCGCTTTCAACCTCAGTCACAACGAACCTGAGATTGGCTCGAGCAAAACCTGCCACGAACAATTTTGGTTCTTCGAGCCCGAGGCGTTTCACAATGTCTGACCGAACTAACGGCGTTGCCGTTGCGGTAAAGGCTGCGACTTGCGGGTGGCCGAGTTGATCGAGCACCTGGCCGAGACGAAAATAGTCAGGGCGAAAATCGTGTCCCCACTGCGACATGCAGTGAGCCTCATCAACAGCAAAGAGCGAAATGGTTACTTGCCCAAGGGCGTCGAGAAATTTTCCGCTTCGAAAACGTTCGGGCGCAATGTAAACTAAACGGAACTCGCCGCCCCGCATTTGTTCAATGCGCCGATGCTGCTCGGACAGAGGAATCGTGCTGTTAATGAGCGTCGCAGGAATTCCGCGCCCGAGCAATGCGTCTACCTGATCTTTCATCAAGGCGATCAGCGGTGAGACAACGACTGTGACTCCATCCAAGAGAATCGCAGGCAGCTGGTAGCATAACGATTTGCCGCCGCCGGTTGGCATGACGACGAAGACATCGTTGCCGGCCAAAATCTCGCTGATGATCTCGCTCTGCGGTTCCCGGAATTCCCGAAATCCAAAATATTTTTCGAGTGCCTCTTGCGGCTGCATTTGAGCAGCAGTGTGAATCAAAGGAAGCAAAAAAACAATGGGAGAAGCGGAATTTACTACTTTTTGTATTTGTGTTGTCGACTTGTACGTTCTGTCGATAAACCACGCCTTGGTCTCCCGCTCTGATATCAGTCTCGCAGTTATTCATAAGCGAGCGAAGCGGCCCTGCGCAGCGAGGCGGAGCGAGCTTGTGAATAACTGCGCCGCCAGCCACAATGGCACTGGCGAACGTCCTGCCCTGGCTCGATCACGGTCGCTGACGCTCCACCCCAAGAGGGTTGCTGAAAGACTACCGGCCAAGCCAGCGGCCCTTGCTCCGACATCTAATAGAAAGGCGCCTCAAGAAGGCCATTATATCAGAACGATGGACAGCAGGGCAAAGCGACGCAAAGACCGTAAGCGGCAACAAAAGACTATGAATGAGTCCGAGCAGTGGGAGCAATACCGGGCATTTGGCGCTGTGGATTGGGCCAACGAAAAACACTCCATCGTCGTGGTCAATCAAGCCGGTAAAGTGATCGAAGACTTCCAAATCGAACACTCAGCTTTGGGTTGGAAAAAGTTTGGAGAAAAACTCCAAGCTTACGGCTCGATTCCTTTTGCCATCGAGACCAGCCAAGGAGCGGCTGTGGAGCAACTCTTGGAGGCCGGTATGATGGTTTATCCGCTTAATCCTAA
This sequence comes from bacterium, assembly GCA_046727495.1. Classification (GTDB taxonomy): domain Bacteria; phylum Verrucomicrobiota; class Verrucomicrobiia; order Chthoniobacterales; family JAFAMB01; genus JBKPBY01. Next base: position 18,129 of record JBKPCS010000236.1, read on the forward strand.
AAGCGCTCAGGCTTATCGGGAACGCAAAGCACCCAGTGGGGTCAAAGACGATCAATTCCCGATCATGATCTGTTCGGTTCTTTGCCTGGCGCTGGGCCCAAGATCGCTCCGCGTTTGCTTTCGGAGATTGGCGATGAGCGCGGGCGATTCGGTGCTGATGCTCAA
>JBKPCS010000237.1:0-8409 GCA_046727495.1 bacterium
GGGTGGCACATCCTGGGTGCTGGCGGCAGAGGCCTGCCGCCCTACAGCGTGAGTCGCGAGCGGCCTCCGTCGTCGCCCTCCGCAAAACATCTCCAACTAAAACGCCAATAGGTCATCGATCTTTGTCCGTATACGATCGACAGAAGGAACGGCCCAATCGAGTAACGCTGGGTTATGCGGGCTCGGAATGTCTGGCATGGTCAAACGAGTTACGGGCGCATCGAGGTCCATGAATGCTTGCTCCGCAATGAGCGCGGCGATCTCTGCGCCGAATCCAGCCGTCCTTAGATCCTCGTGCACAATAAGACAGCGACGGGTGCGTCGCACGGACTCAAGAACGGCTTGGCTGTCCCACGGCATCAAAGTCCGAAGATCGATCACATCGGCGGAGCGATCCTGCGCAGCTTCTTCACAACGAGGCACCATTGCACCCCAGGTGACGATTGTGATCTGGCCCCCTGATCTTGTTTTCTTTGCTTTTCCGAATGGCAAAGCAAAATCGCCACCCGGGTAAGGGCGGCGAGCCCAGGGCAAATCGAGCATCGCGCGATGCTCGAAGAAAATTACTGGATCGTTGCCACGCAAAGCAGTCCGCAACAGACCTACAGCATCTTCAGCGTTTGATGGTACGGCGACAATCCACCCCGGAGTGTGTACAAAAGCCACTTCATTGGTCTGGCTGTGCCACGGGTCTCCGCACTTGAAGAAGCCGCCAGGGATCCGCAGTACCATGGGCGCAGCGAAACGATTGTTGGTTCGCCAACGCATGGTGCCGCAATCATTGATTTGTTCAATTGCCGGCTCTGCATACTTGCGAAATTGGATTTCTGGTACTGGCATCAGACCGGCCAATGCCATACCCACAGCGCGTCCGACGATTCCTTCCTCAGACAGACTGGTGTCGAACACCCGCGCTTCACCGAACTTTTCTTGGAGCCCCAGCGTTACTGCATGGACGCCGCCCTTTGGGCCGACATCTTCGCCGAACAGTACGATGCGGTCATTAATCGTCATCTCGTGTTCAAGTGTCCGACGAATCGCTGTGACCATGTTGATACGCTGACCGGTAGCATGGGCAATGTTCGTTGTGCGAGGCGGCGCATACCGTTTGGTCCATTGGCCACCCATGGATTGAAGTGCTCCTGCCTCGAAAAAGACATGCGAGGTAACGCCGGCGGGCTCGGGAATAGGCCGCGCCTCGGCCTCTGCACATGCTCTCTTAGCCTCCGCGCTCGCTTTCGCTTCGATGCTCGCCCACCGCGTCTCTTCGAGAACTGCTGGAACTAGAAAGGAGCGTAGCTTAGGCAGCGGATCGCGTGCCCACTCTGATACCACAAGGGCTTTTGATTTATAAGATTGGACATCCTGAAAACTGTGGCCTTGAAGTCGCGGCACGGTCAGGCGCAAGAGACATGGCCCTTTGCGGGTGCGCACCATCTTAACCGCGCGATCGATCAACATTGAAGCTTCCGCCGGTTCTGTTCCATCCCCGCTCAAAACCTCCAGACCGGAGAAAGAGGCGAGGTTAGCAGCGATGTTTCCGCCAGGCGTCTGAAAGGATGAAGGTACTGAAATGCCGAAGCCGTTATCCTCAATGTAGAAAAGCATCGGCAGCTTTTGCGTCGTTGCGATTGTTAGTGCCGCCCAAAAACCGTTCGCCGCAGTTGACGCTTCACCGCCGAGCGCCACACCGATCGCTCCGTTGCAGGAAGAATCCCGCAAAACGTTACGCTGGTACTCCAACGCTTGTGCCCATCCTGCGACCGGTGTGTATTGTGTTCCAACACCGCCGCACATAGGCAAGGCCGACGGTCCGTTCGGATTCGGGTAGTTGAACACGGCCCCAATGTCCCGACCATCAGAGTAGCCGCCGCTTCGGCCCATTGAAGAAGCAAGCGCATCCTCAGCATCCACCCCGATCGAAAGCAGGAGCGGACGGGAACGGTAGTAGCCGCAAACCGCGTCATGCGGATGGTTGAGACGGTCTCCTAAAAGAATCTGCGCCAAGTCGTGGCCTCGGGCGGAGAACTGGTAGAGGACTTTTTTTTCGGGAACGAGTTTCTCTTCTTCCAAAGCATCAAGAGCTCGCGAAAGAAGCATGAGATAAGCGATCCGAGCCCAGTCCCGATCGCCCGACAGAGAGATATCCGCGGCGTGTGCCGAGAGGGAGGAAACTGTAGCCACGGCCTATCTCTCTATCATGCTGAATTGATGGTCAAGGGGGGCGAGTGTTCATGCAGTCCCATTTTGCTGACAGGCCTATTGGAGGGCGGTGCTTCGTTACCGCTGAAGGGCCGCTCGGTTATGCCACAACGGCGCCGACGGAGCGCCGCCCTCCAGGCGTGCGGTCAACATCTCGCCAAATAGACTGTCGAAGGCTCACCCCGCTTGGCCTTAGGCTGCGGGCACTTTAGCGGCTCGCATTTTTTTCGGACAGACTAATTGCGGTGTTTGGTTGAATCCGACTTTCTTTAGTTCGGCGCCTACTCGCTGGATCAGGCCCTGGTAGCTGGGGTCTTTGCCTTATTTTCGCATGGAACGATAGACCCAGGCGAGGATGTAGGTGAATGCACCGTTCGTGATCGATCCATTCGCGTATTCATAGGAGTGCTGATCTTCGCGGCAAGCTTCAAACACGATTGGTAAGTAAGGACCGGAATGGCCGTGTTCTTTTCTCAACTGATTGTACTCCTGACTGTCGGCCGTGCGGAATGGCACTGCGCGTCCGAGTTTGTAGGTCGCACCATTGCTTCCGGTGAAGGCGATTTGGCCTTCTTTCGACAACCCGTGTATCAACGGCTTAAACTCTCGATTTTTCCAGGTGCGGGTTCGTTTGTCCCAGAACTGCATCCGGTGCCGAATATCATCTGGAAGCGACAGAGTGCGAATCGAATGATGCATGTTCTTGACTAGTCCGCCCGAATGGCAGCAATCGAAGATTGCAAGGAACTCGGTATCGTACGGCAGCTGCGCGTATAATCCGGCGAGATCGCGATCAGTGATCGCGTTGCACTTTTGCCAATCAAAGTCGACCGGAACGAGTCCGTCTTCTAAATGGTCCACCTTACCGTCGACGCCGTAGCTCGGGATCTGCACTCCGTGGCCGCTATAGTAGAAAACTCGTTTGGTTTCAGCCTTGCCGTCTTTCTCAACTTCCAGAAGCCAGCGAAAACGTTCCAGAATCGCGTCCCGCGTTGCGCGTTCGTCCAGTACGATTCGAATGTCTTCGGCGGCAAAGCCGATTTCTTGGAGCAGCGAACTCATCAGATAAACATCGTTAGCGCATCCTTCCAATTGATGCGCCGGGTCAGGATATTTGTTAATTCCAACAAGCAGCGCTCTGTGTTTCGGAGGCGGTGGAGTGAGCGGAACAAAAACGATGGCGCGCGCCGCGATAGTTTTGTCCGGTTGTTTAGCCAATACGTGCCAGACTGAGTTTATCGTGGTCGGATGATCCAGATAACCGGGCGAACCGCCCTGATTGGTCGGCGCATGTCCCGCAGGAAAATCGGCGATGATTTCTTCGAAGCTTGCAACCCCCGGCTCTTGTATCTCTGCGGTAAAGGCCTTGTCCTGGTGATTGAACAGGTGATACCATTTGACCGCGCCGATCATTGGGATCCGGCCGCCCCAGGCTTTGGCCCTGATAAACGTGTTGCCGATCTGCGACCCCAACGTGATGAACACCTTCCCTTTGATTGCCTGCGATCCCTGTTGGTCCTGGGCGAATAAGTCGTAGCAAAGGAGTGTGCCCAAACTATGCGCGCAGATGATGTCTGGTTTCGAGCGTTTGATTTCTGCCGCTAAAGCCTCACGGCAAGCCGCGCGTAGATCGGGCTCGCTAACCCATTGAGCAACCATTCCCGCGTACCAGCGGCCTGCGTACTTACCCAGGTCGGGCAAGCCGAATGCTCGCGCACCAAACGGATCGGTTACCGCATGCCACGCGGCGCTGGCTATCAGTTCAGTGATCGCTTCAACGTATTGGGGCGCACCGACTGGGAATTGATCAAAGATTTGATCGTAAGCGAGTTTTGCGAACTGAAGGTTGTTTCCACTTCCAGGAGCAGCAAAACCATTAGTAATGGCTGTTAGCCACGGCTGATCCCAATTTGGATCGCTTTCGACACTACCAATGCCATGAACGCAAAGGATCGTATGGTTAGCCATAGGGGGCTGAGTACATCAGACGACCTTGGGATCGGCAATGGCCTATTGGAAGTAGTGGAGCGCTTGCAAAGGTGGTCGAACCGCGACCAGATCTGTCGGAGTTGTAGGGCGGCAGGCCCTGCCGCCAAAATCGAGGATCTGTAGGGCGGCAGGCTCTGCCGCCGATATCGAGGATCTAACATTACAGTTACAAACCAGTTGAAAGAATCTAAATCGCACGTCAGAGGTGTCGGCGGCAGAGGCCTGCCGCCCTACCTGGCCGTGGTAATCCCGATCGATCTAGTGTTTAGCGCGGAAGTGGCTTTGCACCGGGACCGGCCGGAAACGACGGTGGTATTGGCCGGTTCTTTCGCGGCAGAAGCAAGCCCAACAAGAGGAGAAGGATGCCTGCGATTCCCAAACAGATAGCGCTGACAAAGAATGGAATCGCAAGCGGAATCGGCCCAGGAATGAAATAAACCAGCTCGGCGTGTGGCGAGTCCTGGTTAATCACCTTTGCGTCAACCGCCTCCGGGGCCAGGTGAAGGTTCATGGTTTCATCGAGTGTTCCGCCTTCGACGCTCCTTACGGTGTGCAACTCGAAAATCCAATCACGATCGTGATTCGCTACCAGCCTGGCCGGACTGATTTCGCCAAGAGAAAACCGGCCATCGCCCTGAAGCCGCGCAAATCCATGCGCCTTGAAGCCGAACGTAGCGTTTCGATAGACTGGATCTTTTTGAAAAGTGAAATCATAGATGTCGGCTTTCGGGAACTGCCGGCGGATAAAGCGAAAGGCTAAATCCGGGTGTTCACCTAGAGTCCCGTTCCATAAAAGCCATCCCTTGGCGGTGAAGTGTGTCTTGGCGGCGACGGTCGCGTCCCCAAGTTTATCGATGAAGAGATCGAGTGTGAGCTCTTGGTCGGCCGCACGTACTAGGTTTGAAAGGCAGCCGAAAAGCGCGATTGCCGTTAGAGCGAGTCGCATGGTGGTTAGAGCGAGTCGCATGGTGCTAAGGGAATTGGATATTTTGGATCAGACTCACGATTGTCTGCTCGTTCGATTTGAATTGTCTCGATGGTGACCCGACCATGACGGCCACACATCCGACATTGGTTGGGCGCAACTCGGTAAGCCAGATATAGGTGTAGGCTCTGTTTACAGACCGTCCCGAATACAGGACTGCTCCTGTCTCTAATCGCTTTTCCTCTATCGTCGATGAGCGGACGCCGCGACGTGCCAAGGCGGAAAAAACAGCTTTGAGAGCTTGGGTCGGGTCTGAAATGTTTGGCGTATGATAAACCTCCAACCCGACTCTGGATCCGGTGTGATCGTAGGCGCCGAAAATAAGCTCGGGCAATTCGCGATATGGGCTTGGAACTGATGCCCAGTTCTTAGGATAGAAACAGCGCACAGCGCCGCTTGGCCCTTCATAGGTTTGAAAATCACCTGCTCCCTGGCGGCCCGCATCCTGCGTTTGCGCCGGCGCACTCGAAGCGAAGCCGTTGTTTCGCATCGCCTTGTTTCGATCCGCCAAGATCGATTTGATCGTGTCAGTAGAAACTTCAGGCAACTCGGGTGGAATGATGCCTTCGTTCTGGCATTTCTGAACGTCCACTACAATGATTGCGCCCTTCTCTTGCCATTGCGACAACTCCTTTTGGGCTAGCTTGACTGCTTGTTCAAAAGAAAGCGAATTGGTGCTACCTACGGCCTTTGGAGTGATCGCCGTGCATTCGATTGGGATAAAATTATTGTCTTTCTTGACGACGATGAACGCATGTCCCGGAACGTTGACACAATACGATTCGACTCCCAGGTGTTCCAGAATCGACGCCCAGAGCAGTGTCAGCTCGATGCATAATCCATTGTTTGTCGTGATGACATCGCGAGGAAGCCGGATCGTTTGTACCGTTGATTGATAATCTCCGAGATCCTGAGGAATTCCCAGCGCACCGGCGTATCGCATTCCGGTTTGAATCATATAATAGTAGATTCCGCGCATGACTTCGACGACGTCTTTGGCGCCGCCAGCTCCAGCCAATGCTCCACCGAGTTTTTCGGTGATCGCTGCCGCGTACTCAGCAACTACGGGGTCGTTCGGTGTGACCATGGCTGCGGTCAGATCCAGGTTCACCATCATGTCGAACCAGCCGGTCACTTCTTCCTTCGGTACATCGGTGTACTCAATCTCGTTCAATCCTCGAAATGCGAATTCCTGCCGGATCACCTCGTCATGAGGCTGCACTCCGTCGTGCCAATGCAATTTGATGTCGAGTTCGCTGGCGGTTTTATTCTTAATCTCTGTAACCTTCTTCGGGAATTGCGGATAAAAAACCTCAATGAATTGCTGGGACGGACGAATTGGCGGAAGCAAATCCGGTAGGGTCCAATCGATGTATCCTGGCACCTGGTGGCTAATGGAAAAGTCGCGAATATCTTTGTTACCGGAATTCTTGAAGCGAATCTTGCTTAGGTAAAACCGGCCGTTTTCAACATCCCTGTCTCCGTAGACCTTGTAGGCGAAGGTCATTATGGTCGGCTTAACGTCGGGACGGGCCCACTCCAAATGACCGGCTCCTTGCATCTTCCAGACGCCCAGTCCGACCAAAACGATCGAAGCAATTATCGCGAGCACTCCCAGCGTGAATGCGAGTCCCCTCATATTAGAATTGAGCTGGAGTTGCGCGGATCGGATGAGTGTCCAGCGCTCGCGTTAATGGATCGGCGCCTAGCAGCCTTACTTTAGCCTTTTACCGATCGGTTTGCCTGGCCCAAAGGTTCTAATCTTATTAAGCGGGGAAATTCTGGAGGCCATCGCAAGCACAACGCGGACGGCCAAGATATCGGGTTCGGCCTCGATTAAGGAGAGTTTTTGGCGTGAACATCGAAAATCTGGGCCAGCTGGGCGACGGTATTTGATAAGGAGAAATGCTTTTCGGCCAGTGAAACTGATTTTGCCCCGTATTCCTGAAGTTGCTCCGGATGCGTCTGTAACTTCTGAATCGCGATGCCTAGCTCGCTGCTATTCTTCTCAGGAATCAGCAAGCCGTTTACCTCTGGGCGGACAATTTCGGGTATACCGGCGATGTTTGTTGCAACGATCGGAAGACCGCTGGCCATCGCCTCGATTAAAACCGTGGGCAGATTATCTGTGTCACCCGATCGATCATGGATTGCTGGAAAGACAAATAACGAGCTCTGTGCCAGTAGCTCGATAATTTCGGGCTGCGTTTTGGGGCCAAGCAATCGAACCTGTCCTTTCAGATTCAGCGATCGAATAAGTTGTTCCAATTGCTCGCGGTCGGGTCCATCTCCGACAATCTCGCACGTGAAAGGAGTTTCGTGAGTGCGTAGCTGGGCACAGGCTTCGATCAGGTAAGGGAACCCCTTTTTCTCAATTAGCCGGCCGACGGAAATCATTTTCAGAGGGTCCGTTTTTGGAGTGGCTCGCCTAAAGAGGGATAGATCGAGTCCATTATAGACCCGAAAGATCTTAGCGTTGGGAAAATCGCGGCGAAGCCGGCCGGCGCTGTAGTCACTAACGGTTACAACGAATGAGGCAGCGTCGATAAGGTCCTTTAGTGTTGTCCGCTGATCAGGCTTTGGGCAGAAGATGTCGTTCGCGTGCCCGGTAAAACTATATGGGATGCCAAAAAGCCGTTTGATCCACCAGGCCGTTCGAGAGGCCAGACCCGCGAAATGGACGTGGAGATGGGCGACGCCAGCCTTGCGAAGTTTTGAGCCCAGGTAGACGGCCTCGCGGAATCGACTTTTGTCCCGCAAGTCGCCTGATCCGGACCAGGCTTTCGTGAGCTGTGGAGAAATCAGCTTGGTCTTGAGCTTGAATTCGAGGCTGTTGGTATCGGGCAGGTAGAAGATCGGAATATTTTTGAGCGGGATCCCTAGTGGTCGATCATCCTTTGGCCGCCGGATCGAGAAGACGGGTGGCCTAACGCCTTGGCGGTAAAGCTCCGCGATTTCGCGTGCACAGAACGTCTGGGTAAACGACGGAAACCGTTCAAATAGGTAGCCTAAGCGATCGATCCCTCCGGACTTCTTCTCTGACACAAGCTCGACCATCGCTTGGAGGGGTGATGCTTGCAATGATCCTCGTTCTTATGGTGGCTCCGAAGTTATTCATGAGCTGAGGGCCAAAGTCCGCCAAAACTTTGGAGCGCGAGCGACCTCAGATTATGAATAACTTCGCGCTGGGCGTCTCGCCTGGTTACGAATGCTCGTCCTCTTCAGCAAGATGA
>JBKPCS010000238.1:0-18526 GCA_046727495.1 bacterium
GTCGACGATGTTTCGTTTTCAGTCGAAAAGGGAGAGGTTCTGGGGTTTCTCGGCCCGAACGGCGCCGGAAAATCGACCAGCATGCGGATGATTACGGGGTATCTACCCCCGGCCGCCGGCAAAATTTCGGTGTGCGGCTTCGATATGGTCGAACAACCGCTTCAAGGCAAAGCCAAGATCGGTTATTTGCCCGAAAACGCCCCACTCTATAGTGATATGTCGGTTCTCGGGTTTCTCGGATTTTGCGCGGAATTGCGCGGATTGTTCGGGAGTGCGAAAACCAAGGCGATCGACCGGGTTGTGGGGCTTTGTTTTCTGGGTCGAGTCCTGCACCAGAGTGTCGACACGCTTTCGAAAGGGTATCGCCACCGCACTTGTCTTGCTCAGGCGTTGATCCATGACCCGGAAGTGCTGGTGATGGATGAACCAACCGATGGTCTGGACCCGAATCAGAAACATGAGGTCCGGATGCTCATTCGAGAAATGGGCAACACCAAGGCGATCATTTTTTCAACCCACATTTTGGAAGAAGTGGAAGCTGCGTGTACACGGGCGCTGATCATCGACCAAGGCAAAATCGTTGCAAATGGCACGCCGGCGCAGCTGAAAAGCCGTGCCCCAGTCGCCGGATCGCTGGTTATCGGTATTCGGGCAGTTGCCTGGAAAGCTGCGCAATCTGAGTTTGTCGCTCTGCGTTGTCTCGAGCGGTCAGAACTGATCAGTGATGCTGACTCGCTTCTGTCTGTTCGCCTGTTCCCGAAAGGCTCAGGCGAGACCGCAGGTACGACCGGCTCTGCCGCCTTGCTGCCAGAGCTGCTCGACTTGGCGCACCGGCAGCGCTGGGAGATTCAACACGTCTCGGTCGATGAAGGTCGTTTAGATGACGTGTTTCGTTCTATCACGATGCCTGACACCCAATTGGGAACCGATACGGCGATACGGCGAGAGGGCGAAACGGCGAGACGAGGTGCCGTATGAATCTGCTAACGCCGATGCATAGATTTTTTTCTTTTCTTCAAAACTTGGCGTCTTTGCGTCGTGGAGTGAGACCCTCTTCGGCGCCCTTGCGTGAAGGGTGCACCCTAGCGGCGAGAGCGAAAACGAGTTCGAAGACGATTGCAGAGTCATGAAAGCAGTCTGGACTATCGCTAAACGTGAGCTTGGGGCCTATTTCTCGTCTCCGGTCGCCTACGTATTTATCGTTATTTTTCTGCTGTTAACCGGGTTTTTCACGTTCATGGTTGGCAGCTTCTTCGAGCGCGGGATTGCGGATCTAATGCCGTTCTTCGTTTGGCATCCTTGGCTCTATCTGTTCCTGGTGCCAGCGGTGGGGATGCGACTCTGGTCAGAAGAATTGCGGCTCGGCACCATGGAACTGTTGTTCACAATGCCTGTCACGCCGTGGCAAGCTATCCTGGGCAAATTTCTTGCCAGTTGGGCGTTCATTCTCATCGCGCTTGTTCTGACTTTTCCGATCGTTTTGACCGTGCGCTATCTCGGACGTCCAGATATGGGTCAAATCCTGTGCGGATACGGCGGCAGCTTCCTGTTGGCCGGCGCATTCCTGGCGATCGCATGTCTAACGTCCTCCCTGACAAGGAACCAGGTCGTAAGTTTTATCCTCTCGGTCGTGATCTGCTTGTTTCTGATCCTCTGCGGTTGGCCGCCGGTTACCAATGTTGTGATTAGCTGGGCGCCCGCTTCGCTTGTCGATGCGCTAGCCGGCCTCGGAGTCATGGCCCACTATGAAGGGTTCCAGCGCGGCGTCATCGACAGTCGTGACCTGCTTTTCTTTTTGTCGGTCATCCTCTTTTTCCTTTTCACAACCAGCGTCGTTCTACGCGCGCATCGCGCGTAAGCTGCTATGAAGGTTCAAAATTTACTTTATTCGGTGGTTGGCGTGATCGCCGTCGCGGTGATCCTCATAGCGGTGAATCTCCTTGCCGGGTTTGCTAAAGTGCGCTCGGACCTGACCCAGAATAAGGTTTATACACTTTCGGACGGCACCAAGAAAATCCTGCAGAAGCTGGATACTGAGGTCGAGATTCGATTCTATTACAGCCGCGAAAACCCGGCGGTACCGGTACCATTGCGGGCGTACGCGCAAGAGGTAGAAGATCTATTGGCCGAGTACCAACAATATGGTCACGGGAAGATCAAGGTGGTCAAACTTGATCCGAAGCCAGACTCTGACGCCGAGGATTCGGCAAATCTCGATGGAATCGAGGGCCAGAATATCAATCTCACCGAGCGAATTTTTCTTGGGATAGCAGTGCGTTGTCTGGATCAGAAGGTGGCAATTCCGTTTCTGAGCCCGGACCGCCAGACGTTGCTCGAGTACGACTTATCTCGAGCCGTCTCGAGCGTTGCGAACCCGAAAAAGGCAGTGATTGGCGTCATGAGCGCCCTACCGGTTACCGGTCAAAAAGCGAGTCCGATGATGATGCGGCAACGCCAACCGCAGAACCAGCCATGGGTTTTCTTGAATGAGCTGAAACAAAGCTTTGACGTCCGCGATGTCGGGTTAACGGCCGACAAAATCGACGACGATATTTCCGTGCTGGTAGTCGTCCATCCGCAGGGAATCAGTGAACAGGCCGAATTCGCCATCGACCAGTTCCTGATGCGGGGCGGCAAGATGGTCGCATTGCTGGATCCCTACTCTTTTGTGGAAGCTCAAATGGCGGCCCAGTTTGGCGGTGGACCAACCAGTTCAACCTTCCAGAAGCTGTTGCCGGCGTGGGGAATTCAGTTCTCAAGCGACAAAGTTCTGGCCGACCCGATTTACGCGACCAAGATCCAACGCCAGGAGGGCGTTCGATCCGATCCTACCGTTCTTTCGCTGACTGCTGAAGCAATCAACCAGAAAGACGTGCTCGGTGCGTCGATTAACGACCTGTTGATCCCGTTTGCCGGAGTGTTCACCGGAACGCCAACGGCTGGATTGAAAGAAGACGTCCTCATCCAATCGTCAACTCAGGCGGGCCTGGTCTCAGCCATGACTACCCAGATGGGCGGCGATGCAGTTCGAAAAGAACTGAAGAGCACGAACACCACTTATCCTATCGCTATCCGGTTGTCCGGTAAGTTCAAGACTGCTTTTCCCCAAGGGAAACCGCAGGCTTCCAATGACCAGGCCAACCCGGAAGCATCACCCAGTCCGTCCGCCTCGCCAACACCAACTTCGAACGCGTTAAAGGAAGGTACCGCCGAGGGTGTGGTTATTTTGGTTGGCGACTCAGATTTTGCCTATGACGCCATCGCCGGGCGGACAGCTCAAGCGCTCGCACAGACAGTGTTCATCCCCGGGAACGGTAACCTGAACTTTATCCAAAGCGCTGTGGAACAGCTCGCCGGGGACTCGAATCTGATCGGAATTCGGAGCCGAGCGACCGGTAACCGGCCTTTCGAAAGGGTGAACCGGATGGAGGCGGCTGCACAGGACAAGTATCAAGGCAAAATCGCCGAGTTGGAAGATAGCCTGAACCAGACTCGGCAAAAGCTGACTGAACTCCAGAGCGGAAAGCAGGCCGACCAGAAGACGCTTTTGTCTCCCGAACAACAGGCAGAGATCAAGAAATTCCACGAAAACGAAGCAAACGCGAATCGGGAATTGAAACAGGTGCGTAAAGACCTGCGAGGCGAGATCGATTCTCTGCAAAACAATTTGAAATGGATCAACATAGCCGGCATGCCGTTGCTTGTGACCGTAGCCGGTCTGACTCTTGCCTGGATGAAACGCATGAAACGCGCCGCCCGATGAACCGGAACCGATTCCTTATACTGGTTGGCGTGGCGATCCTTCTCGCTCTGGCCGGTGGCCTCTTCCAATTTTCACGTTCAAAGAGCTGGCAGGAATCAAAGTCCGACAGACTGGTTTTACCTGACCTTGCGGTCAATGACATCTCGAAGATCCAGCTCCGGACAGCTGCAGACACTGTTACCTTGGAAAAGAAAGATGCGGTCTGGCGCGTTGCCGAACGATCCGATTATCCTGCCGATTTCGAGCGAATCAGGCAGTTCATTCAAACGTTGTGGGGATTGAAAGCGGCTCAAGAAATGCAGGTCGGTCCATCTCAATTCGGACGCTTGAAAATCGCGACTCCGAGAGAGGGTCCAAGTTCAGGCACGGAGATCGATCTTAAAGGAGCAACCGATAAACCGATCGGAACACTCATTGTCGGTAAAGGAACTGAGCAGGGTGAAGAACACACCAGCGGAGGCCGATTCGTCTACAATCCGGCAGTCAAAGATCAAGTTTACCTGGTATCAGAGAGTTTCCTTAACCTTGATCCATTGACCCCCAGCCAATGGCTTGATAAGGCATTCATCGTACCGGATGAAGTAAAAGAGGTCACCCAAAGCCCGTGGTCGAATAATCCTGGCTGGAAGATATCTCGCGACAACCAAAAAGCCGATTGGAAACTCGATAACGCCCAGCCGGCGGAAAAACTGGATGAGTCTATTGTGCGGACCCTTCAAATTTTCACTCCCAATTTTGTCGACGTTCGACCCTCCTCCACCAGTCAAGACGAGACCGGTCTGAAGGATCCGTTTCATGTCCAACTCATTACATTTGACGGGTTCCGCTATGATCTCTTTCTCGGCAAACAAGCGCCGGATAAAGGCCGATACGTTCAGGTAAAGGTTGCAGCGGATCTACCGCCTACACGGACACCTGAGGCAGGCGAAAAACCAGAGGACAAAACCAAGCGGGACGAAGAGTTTGCCAAGAAACAAGCCGGTCTGAAGCAACGGTTGGAGAAAGAGAAACAGTACGAGCAGTGGATCTACATTGTGCCTGATTACAATGTGGAAACACTCCTGAAACGGCGGGACGAGATCGTTGCGAAACCAAGCCCTTCGCCCAGTCCTGCGTCAAAGCCAACCAAGTAAGTTTGGAGGCGCCTCGACTTACGAGGCCCATTGATCAACGTTGGGTTCGGGCGCTGTGAACAGCGCTCCTCTATCTCTCATTCGGCGAGCTCTTTTAGCTTAACCTCAATGTGCGTACGCCGAAATTCGGCGAACGCAAAACTGATCGGCAGCTTGAACCGTCTAGGGCCGATGCTTCCAGGGTTCACATACAGCACGCCATCCTTTTTGTAGACTAACGGCTTGTGAGAATGACCCGACACGACCATCGAGACATCCGCGACTCTTGGATTAAGATCGAGATCGGCCAGGCTGTGAATGAGATACACTAGTCGCTTACGCACCGACACGATCTCCGTTTGCGGAAGCGAGGGGATGTGATAATCGACATTTCCGGAAATCGCTACGACCGGAGCCAGGTTCCCCAACCAGTCCAACACCGCGACCCGCCCGACATCGCCTGCGTGCAAGATCAGATCGACATTCGAGAGGGCGTGTGTAACCGATTCACGAATAAGTCCGTGGGTGTCAGAGACAATGGCAACGGTCCGTGCATCTGGCCATGTTTGCATTCGAAACTAGAGGTACTTAGACGCCGAGCTAAAAGGTCGGCGTTGGGGACGCGCTCGTGCTATGGGACCTGGCGCTCACATGCTAAAATACGCCCGTGAGCTCACTTTCTGGAAACGGTTTCTACAACGAGTTCGATGTCGAAACATTTGGGCCACGCGATCCAGACAGTTACCGAACTCCGTTCCAGGTCGATCGCGACCGGATCATCTACAGCTCAGCATTTCGCCGGCTTCAGGCGAAGACCCAGGTTTTTCTATCCGGCGAATTCGATTTTTATCGTACGCGCCTGACGCATTCGCTCGAAGTTGCGCAGATTGGCCGGTCGATCTGCGCATTTTTGAGGCGGACATCCCCTTTCCTGCGCGAAGATTTCTTTGTTGATCCCGATCTGGTCGAAGCAATCTGCCTGACGCATGACCTCGGACATTCGCCGTTCGGCCACGCCGGTGAAGCAACGTTACATCAACTGATGAAACCGTTCGGCGGTTTTGAAGGGAATGCGCAAAGCCTACGCATCATTGCCAATACAATCTATTCTCGTGCGGATACCAGGCGCGGCTTGAATCCCACCCGAGCGTTTCTGGACGGAATCTTGAAATACAAACGACTTTACCAGGAGCAACCCGACGCTCTAAATCACTTCATCTATAACGAGCAGGCGCATCTACGAACCTTTGCTTTTGGCCAAGTCGATCCGGCGACGATTCAAAACCTGAACCATTTTCGCAGCCTGGAATGCGAAATCATGGATTGGGCCGATGATACCGCGTACTGTTTGAACGATCTGGTCGATAGTATCAACGCAGGCTTCTTGCGTCTCGAGCGAGTCCAACAATGGGCCGAACGCAAGTCGCTGCAAAACGCTGAATCCCAATTCGCCGAGATCGTTCTGGAAGCGATTCGGGAGCGAAAAGCGGAATCGCAGTTTTCGAAAAAGATCGGCGCGTTCATACGATCGTGCTCGTTAATCGAGCGAGATGTCCCGCTGGCCAATGAAACGAACCGTTACCGGCTAGGGTTGTACATCGATCCAGGGGTACGGCGTGAAGCTGACTTCTACAAAAAGCTTTCCCAGGATCTTGTTTTCGATCACTCGCAATTGCACCAACTCAGACGTAAAGCCCGAGTGATTTTGCAGAGTCTGTTTAAGGCATTCGCAGAAAGCTATCTTGATGGAACTGGCCTCCGGCTGTTACCCGAGAGTTTTGATCGCATTATACGCACCGAGACTGAGCAATCGGCCAGGGCACGGATCCTCTGCGATTACCTTGCCGGAATGACCGACGTTTTTGCGACCCGAACTTATAAGCGGTTGTTTGATCCGGATTTCGGATCGATTTTTGACCCGCAGTGAAGGGCTGGCTGCGGAAGATCGCGCCAAATAGCTGAGAGGGCCATCACGCCAAGGCGCGAAGAAGGATCTCACGCCAAGACGCAAAGGTAAGAGAGGTTTTAGATCGATCTCCAGGAGCAAGGCCGCAGATCTCGCGCAGGTCGTTGACCCGGGTTATGCTTGGTTGAATGGGCAAGAAGGTTGCCGTGCTATTGCTGCTAATCGTAGCTGCTTGCCAGGGCGAACCTTACACCGAGGCAGACTTTGGTACCGCTCGTCGAAGGATGGTAGAGGAACAGCTCGCCGGACGCGGAATCAAAAGTCATGCGGTGCTGGAAGCCATGGCTGCAGTTCCACGACACGAGTTCGTACCGGAGAATGTGCGCAAGTTTTCGTATGCCGACGAGCCGCTACCAATTGGTTACGATCAGACCATCTCTCAGCCATACATCGTGGCATTCATGACCGAGCAGCTCGATCCTCAGCCTGGCGACCGGATCCTGGAGATAGGCACAGGATCAGGTTACCAAGCTGCCATTCTCTCTCGCCTGGTGTCGGAGGTTTACACAATCGAAATTGTCGAGCCACTTGCCAAAAGAGCCGGGGCGGATCTGAAGCGGCTCGGTTATGAAAATGTAAAAGTTCTCGCTGGTGATGGCTACAAAGGCTGGCCAGAACATGCACCGTTCGATGGGATCATCGTAACGTGTGCTCCGGATCACGTCCCTAAGCCGCTGGTGGATCAACTCAGAGATGGCGGGCGAATGATTATTCCTGTGGGCTCACCCGGAATGCAGGAGCTCTTTCTCCTTCGCAAACGCGGCACGAAAGTCGAGCAAACGGCTGTGTTGCCCGTTCGGTTTGTTCCGATGACCGGCAAGTCTCACCAATAGTCACAACACGCGGGCGAGCTAGATTCAGCAACGGAGAAATAATGTTAATCGTAGTTTGAAGCTTCTCCGAATATCTGTGGATAAGCCGGAATAAGTTTGCCTATTCGGAAGTTATTGAACCCGGCGCGGATTTTCTTCCGAACTTATTCACATCCTACTGGGCATGATAACCCATTGAAGTTGAATCAGTTACGCCAGTTCTGACCAGTCATTCACATGCTTAAGATGAAGATTCATTGTGCTCTGACACAAGACTCTGTTTCATCACGCTGTGAATAAGCAGCGACTTAACCCGGAACCCCGCCCCCGAACGTGGAACCCGAAAACTTGGAACCCGGGACCTAGATATGTATCGCATGTCCGAACGCAGCACCGGTAGCTTCATGTACCGCCTCGCTTAATGTCGGGTGAGCGTGGATCGTCGCTTCGATTTCTTCGTAAGTAGCTTCAAGGTTCATCGCCAGAGCGAGCTCAACAATCAGTTCTGTGGCTTCAGGCCCGATGATGTGTGCTCCAATAATTTCTCCGTGCTGTTCACCGATTAATAGTTTCACAAACCCTTCAGATTCGCCTGCAGCCAATGCTTTGCCGTTCGCTGAAAACGGAAACTTGCCAACTTTAAACTTGAGTCCTTGTTCTTTCGCGGCTCGTTCAGTCAGACCGATACTTGCAACCTGCGGTTGACAATAAGTACAGCCAGGAAATGTCTTAATCCGTTCGGGTTTGAATCCTCGAACAAAGATACCGTCGACGGTTTGGACAGCTTCCCACATCGCTACATGTGCCAACCAGGGAGGACCAATGATGTCTCCCGCGGCGTAGATTGTGGACACGTTTGTCCGATAACGATCGTTGACCTCGATGTATCCTTTTTTATCGAGTTTAAGGTCGATTCCGCCTGGTACCAGAGGGGTCACACCGATCGCTACCAAAGCGCAATCACCTTCGAGTACTTCTTTCTTCTTCCCTTCCAGAGTAATTCTCGCGCCGTTCTTATCGGCGCTGGCCTCAGTTACTTTGGTATTGGTAAAGAATTTGATTCCTTGTTTAGCAAACGATCTCTCTAGCGCGACGCTAATCTCGGTGTCTTCGACCGGGAGTAGATTCGGCAACATTTCCACGAGAAAAACCTCGGTACCGAATGCATTAAAGAAATAGGCGAATTCAACGCCAATTGCCCCGGCACCAATGATAATGATCTTCTTCGGTTGTTTCTCGATCACCATCGCTTGTCGGCTGTTGACTACTGTCGTGCCATTGACGGGGAGCCCAGGCATTTCACGAGCTGGAGCACCAGTAGCCACTAGAACGTTCGCAGCTTCAACGGTTTGTTCCTTTCCCTCGGCGGATCGGAACTTAATTCTTTTGTCGTCAACAAATGACGCTTCACCACGCAGGTAATCGACTTTGTTTTTCTTAAATAAGTACTCAACGCCTCCTGCGAGCTTGTCGGCTACAGATCTGCTTCTAGAGATGATCGTCGACCAATCATATCCGAGGTTATCGAACGTAAATCCGAAATCTTTCGCTTTGTGTCTGAGCAGATGATAGAGCTCGGCGTTTCGAAGTAGAGACTTGGTCGGGATACATCCCCAGTTCAGGCATGTCCCCCCTGCCCTCTCCTTTTCAATACAAGCGACTTTTTTTCCGAGCTGCCCGGCCCGTATCGCACCAACGTAGCCAGCCGGGCCGCCGCCAATCACGACAAGATCGTAAGCCATAGTCCGCTTTTGGCATTAAGTGGCGGTTTGAGCAAGGGGAGATGTGGCGTTTCGGGTTTCGCGTTTCGGGTTTCGCGTTTTGCGCTAGGCACGTGGAAGTCCGCGCTATATTGCTGCCGCATTCTCTGCGGCCCTTTTCAAGGCCGATGCAAACGTCCAGGGGTTCGCTACGCTCACCCCTGGCTGAGATCTGTCGTCGCGTTGCGACGACGACTTGATGCACATTCTGTATCGTTGCGCGAAACGCGAAACGCGCAACGCTAGATGAGCATCAACGGCGGGTTTTCGAGAAGTTTCTTCAATTCCGCAAGAAACTGTGCTCCGACTGCTCCGTCCACCACGCGATGATCACAGCTTAAGCCGAGCATCATCCGTTCTCCAACAACGATCTGACCGGCAGCATTGACTACCGGCTTTTTCACGATGGCGCCAACGGAAACAATAACCGATTGCGGCGGATTGATGATGGCAAAAAAATGTTCAACCCCGAAACCTCCGAGATTGGAAACGGTAATTGTACCGCCTTGATATTCTTCCGGTTTAAGTTTTTTTGATCGCGCGCGTGTTGCCAGATCTTTGATCGCTGCACTGATTTCGCTCAAGCTCTTCTTATCGGCGTCGCGGATGACCGGAGTTACTAATCCTTCTTCAATTGCAACTGCGCAGGCGAGTTGAACGCGCCCATGCTGAAGGATGGATTCTCCCTGAAATGCTGCATTCGCCAGAGGTGCTCGCGTTGCGGCTACCGCGGTTGCTTTCAGGATGAAATCATTAACGGTCACTTTTGGTCTGCCAGCGGATTCGGCTGACGCGTTGATCTCTTTCCGCAACCTGGTCAGAGGCTCCGCGTCGATCTCAGCCTGGAGATAGTAATGCGGAATCGTCGTTTTACTTTCAAGCAGACGTGCAGCGATCGTCTTCCGCATCCCGCTAAGCGGCAGCTGTTTGTCCTCCGCTCCAGGCGCGGTCACCGGTACTGCCTCTGCTTTTCCGGCAGTCGGCTCAGGTTTGGCTTTACCTGCTTTTGTTGCGCCGTGCGCCGCAGCAAGAACATCGTCTCGCACAATCCGGTTGCCTGGGCCTGATCCTCTAAGATTGCCCAAATCGACGCCGAGTTCTTTGGCGATTTTCCTGGCGAGCGGCGACGCCTTTGCTCGCTCGGTCGCGTCGCCGTGAGTTTGCTCCTCCTCCTCCTGCTCTTCCTCTTCTTCCGCTTTCGGAGCGTGTTTCTTTTCCTCAGCCGGCGCAGTTTTCGCCGGTTCCTTTTTTGCTTCCGGTTGGGGCGTTTCAGCGCCCTTTGCCTTGGCCGGCGCCTTAGATTCAGTCTTGGTCGTCTTTTCCTCGCCCGGCTCGGTCAAAATGGCGAGCTTCTGGCCGACTTCGACTTTTTGTCCCTCTTCAACGAAAATTTCGCTCAGTACGCCTTCATCGAAGGCCTCCATCTCCATGGTGGCTTTATCGGTTTCAACTTCGGCAATAACGTCTCCAACCTCGACTGAGTCCCCTACTTTCTTGCGCCACTTGAGCAGTGTCCCTTCGGTCATCGTGTCACTCAGCTTCGGCATTTCGATGTTGATAGACATAGGAAGATGGGCCTAACAGATTTCGAGTACTTTTGCGATCACTCGCTGCGCATCGGGCAGCTGCTTTTTCTCAACCGGCGGACTATAGATCGCAGGCGCATCAATAGAACTTATTCGTCCAACAGGAGCGTCCAGATCGTCGAACGCTTGTTCCTGGATCGTGAAAGCGATTTGTGCGCCTACACCGCAGAACGGTTTATTCTCTTCTACAACCAATGCCCGGTGAGTTTTGCGAACGGAGTTGAGAATCGTCGCTTCATCTAACGGCCGAATCGAGCGCAGGTCGATAACCTCGGCTTTGATATCGTGCTCTGCTTGAAGCAAATCGGCCGCTTTTAAACAGGTGATAACCGCGCGGCCGTGGGCAATAAGAGTGATGTCGCTCCCCTCCCGCTTAACATCTGCTAGGCCTAGCGGGATTAAATATTCTTCTTCGGGCACTTCCCATTTTTCGCCATAGAGCAGGGTGTTTTCCATGACCATGACCGGGTCATTGTCGCGGATAGCGGTCTTCATCAGGCCCTTAGCATCGTAAGCCGTTGCCGGGGAAACCACCTTAAGTCCGGGCATGTTCGCAAGCATATTCTCCGGCGTATGCGAATGCGTAGCGCCGACATTTGTCCCGGCGTTTGCCGGGCCCCGAATCACGATCGGCAAATGAATCAGACCACCCGACATGTAACGAATGCAACCGGCATTGTTGACGATCTGATCGTAAGCAACATAAGCGAAGCTCCAGAACATCAACTCCATGACCGGCCGGAGCCCGAGCATGGCAGCTCCAATACCCATACCGATAAATCCCGCTTCGCTAATCGGAGTATCGATGAGGCGGTCGTCCCCGTACTGTTTCCAGAGACCTTCAGTAACTTTGTAGGCTCCGTTATATTGCGCGACTTCTTCTCCAAGGATTACGACGTTTTCGTCCCGCTCGATTTCCTCGGCCAAGGCCCGCTTCAACGCTTCCCGGTAAGTAATGACCGCCATATCGGTTTATGTGTTAAAGAAATAACGGCCGTGCTTTGCCGCGTCAGTCTGGTTATCAACTTCCCAGTACACGTCCGAAATAATATCTGATTCGTCCGGTAACGGACTCTCTTCCGCGAATCGAACCGCCTCGTTCGCCTCCTCTTTGGCTTCCCTGTCGATTTCTTCAACTTCGGATTCGGTTATCAGGCCCTCGTTCACTAGATGCTGAGTCCAGATGCGAATCGGGTCATGTTGAGTTTTGTACTCCTCTATTTCCTCAGGGCTTCGATACTTCTTTGCGTTGGCGTCTGCTACCGAGTGGCCGTAGTACCTGTAAGTTTGAATCTCCAGCAGAGTCGGCGTGGATTCATTGTGAGCGCGATCAATGGCAATCTGCGTCTTCGCACGCACCTCATAGATGTCTTCACCGGTAAAAACGTCCCAGGCCATATTATAACCTTCTGCCCGCTGTGCGAGGTTGTCGCGGAACGCCGAAGATCGCTTCTGGCTGGTACCCATCGAGTAGCCGTTATTCTCGATAATGTAGATTACAGGGAGCTTGAACAGGGCAGCGAGGTTGAGCGATTCGTGAAACGGGCCCTGGTTGATCGCGCCGTCGCCGAGGTAGCAGAGACAGCATCCGCGCAACCCTTTGTGCTTGAGTGCGAAGGCAATTCCCGCGCCAAGGGGTGTTTGACCGCCTACGATACCGTGCCCGCCCCAGTAGTTGCGCTCCGGAGCAAAGAAATGCATTGAACCCCCCTTCCCTTTTGAGCAGCCGGTAGCTTTACCGAACAGTTCAGCCATGCATTCGTTCATGCCCATTCCCACTGCTAATGCGTGGCCATGGTCGCGGTACGCAGTAATGATGTGATCGTTCTCGCCGCACAAAGATATCGTACCGACAGCTACTGCCTCCTGCCCGGAATAAAGGTGGAGAAAACCACCCATTTTTCCAAGGTTATAATATTTGAGCGACGTCTGTTCGAAACGGCGGATCCGACACATATCTCGCAAAAGCCGAATTTTATCCTCGCCGCTCAACAATTTGTTGATCGCAGCATCGGCGTATGCAGAAGAATTTGTCAGGGTATCCATGGAAGTAAGAACTAACGTCCGGACCGAGTGATGGAGGCGTTTGCGCCTACAGCTGGGACAGCGGCTCGTGTGCCGAACCTGTTAGATAGAGCTTGTGTGGCGTAAATAAGAAACGTGAAAAAGAGGTCACTAATCAACGTGTTTCGGAAGAAAAGGATCGTTGGTGGAAATCCGGGCACACCAGTCGTGAGGGCTTGCACCCAGCCTGCGAAAGTCTTTGGATAGGGCGCAACGGGCAGGGGAGAGGGAGGATAAAAAGAGTCTAAGTACCAGTCGGCGGTGTTTGTGATCAGATAGAAAAGGATCGATCCGAGAATAGAACCGCCCAGGAGTAATAACAATCTGTGGGAATGTTGTTTAGAGATCCATAAGCCGATGCAAAACACGATCCCTAAAGCAAAATACCCGGAGAGCATCCGGGTATCGAGGAGAGGCACATGGTAGTGCGCATTGAGAATGAGATCGGATACAATGATGGCCAGTACTGGAATCAGAAAAAGGCTTTTGCGGGTGAGATAAACGCCGGAACAAAGGACAACGGCTGCCAGCGGTGAAAAGTTGGCCCACCAACCGGGCGAACCGGCGAGAGCATACGCGAGCCGGTAGCAAATGGTAAGAACCGATAGGATGAGGACAGGAAGCATGACGCAAAAACAGTGGGGCAACCGCGCACTGAAATCAACAAGCGTTTAGACCGGAATATTTCGCGAACGAAGGCGTTCGAAGAACATTTGGCTGGTAGAGCGCAACTGCGCTGCGCGGGGCAAACGGAAAGCAAAAGTGTTATTAGTGCGAGAAGCGCAGTTCAGATTTTGCGCGTTGGCGCAAATCTACCAGTTCTGGACCAGGACCTGAAGTTCGTCGATGACGCCCTCGATTTTTTTTAGGTCTTTGCGGCGGGCTTTATCGGCCCTGACCTCTAGCGTTCGGCAAAGGGTCAACATGTCTCGCAAATCACGTATCCGGGCTGGGGCAATTTTCTGCTCGTCGATATGCGGAAGAATTCGGTTCCGGACCTCGTTAATCTGATTTTCGAGACGTGATGCATAAGCATCGACACAGCGACGCAATGTCTTGCGGAGGAGTTCCAACTCCTCGGCAGCCGACTTCATTGGAGAAGCTTCAAGGGTCTTGGCCATGGCGGCGGGTGACACAATGTGCCAGGATGCAGAGCATTTGTCACGCAAAAGGCGCAGCGGTTGGAATGAGGGATTATGCCGGCACGGGGGAGCGGTCGCTTCGGCTCGAAGGAACCTGTAAACGATTGGCCAAACATCAGCGCGCATTAGGTGTTCCACATGGAACATTTTCTAAGCTGACACACGGACCGTACGCCCCGGCAAGGTTGGCTCCGATGCCTGGAGCACGTTTCAAAGCGGTGGGGCCCGGGCATTGATTTTAGGCGATACCCAGCGGACAATAGGCCGATGTTTCTCTACCCAAAACGGTACGACGTCCTGGTAGTGGGCGCAGGGCATGCCGGAATCGAAGCGGCTGCCGCTGCCGCCCGTCTTGGATGTGAGACCCTCGTTCTGACCCAAAACCTCGACACAATTGGCCAAATGTCCTGCAATCCCGCAGTAGGCGGCCTGGCAAAAGGGCACATGGTGCGTGAGATCGATGCTCTCGGCGGGGTGATGGGGGTTAACACCGATGCAACCGGTATCCAGTTCCGCATGCTGAACTCGAACAAAGGGCCAAGTGTCCAGGCGCCGAGGGCGCAATGCGACAAAAAAGCTTATCAGTTTCGGATGAAAGCTTTCCTGGAACGGGAACCGAATATCGACCTCTTTCAGGGGAATGTTCTCAGGATTCTGGCGGAAGAGGGTCGGGTGCAGGGAATCGAGACCAGTCTCGGTCTCCGGATCGAGGCTAAAACAGTCGTTATCACGACCGGCACATTCATGCGCGGTCTCTTGCATGTCGGTTTGCAGAACCAGAGTGGGGGACGGATGGGAGACGGTGTGTCGACTTTGAGCGACAGCTTGCGCGAGCTTGGGTTTGAGATCGGGCGATTTAAGACCGGGACGCCCTGCCGTCTGAACGCTCGGTCGATCGATTTTTCCCGGTGTGAACGCCAGGATGGGGACGAACCGCCACCCCGGTTTTCGTTCCGCCCTGGGGAACCGACCCGAAGTACGGAAGACCTTTTCACCCTCAACGAATACAAAGAGGGGGTGTTCCACGTGGAACAAATACCGTGTTGGATCACCCACACGACGGCTGCAACCCACGAGATCATCCGCGCCAACCTCGACAAATCCCCGATGTATGCCGGGCGGATCGAGGGGGTCGGTCCGCGGTATTGTCCGTCCATCGAAGACAAAGTGGTCAAATTCGCCGAAAAAGATCGGCATCAGCTCTTCCTCGAGCCCGAAGGCCGGCATACCAACGAGTATTATGTAAACGGTGTGTCGACCAGCTTGCCGTTCGAGGTTCAGCACGCCTTCGTGCGAACGATTCCTGCCCTGGAAAATGCGGAGATCATTCGCCCCGGCTACGCGGTCGAATACGACTTTTGCCCGCCAACGCAGCTGCATCCCACGCTTGAAACCAAACGCATCGAAGATCTTTTCTTCGCTGGCCAGATCAACGGAACCTCCGGTTACGAAGAAGCCGCAGCCCAAGGGCTGGTGGCTGGCGCGAATGCCGGACTCAAGATATTGGGGAAGGGAACCTTTATATTGAACCGATCGGAATCCTATATCGGGGTCTTGATCGATGACCTGGTAACCCGCGGTACACAGGAACCCTACCGGATGTTCACGAGCCGAGCCGAGTACAGACTCTTGCTCCGCCAGGACAATGCCGATATCCGGCTAACTCCAAAAGGCCAGAAGATTGGCCTGGTATCAAAAGAGCAATGGGAGGCCACCAAGCACAAGATCGATCGGATCGCCGAGGCAAGGGAACTCGCCGCTATTAGCCGGATCGACCAGTTTCGAGCAGAACAGCTCCTACGAAGACCGGACTATGGCACTGATCAGCTCCCTGATTCTTTGCGGTCCCAATTCGACAGCGATATCTGGCGACAGGTCGAGATCGATTTGAAGTACGAAGGTTATATCCGCCGTCAGGAAGACTCCGTTGCGCGGGCAAAGCGCGCGGAAACGAAACAAATTCCGCCGACCATCGATTATGCGTCGGTGCACGGACTTCGCATTGAGGCAAGGCAGAAATTCACGACAATCCGCCCGGCGACTTTGGGTCAAGCGGGACGAATCAGCGGCATCACGCCGGCCGATATTGCGCTCTTAGCGATCCATCTGGAAAAAGGATAGGGGCTTTAGACAGTCCGAAACGCTGGAAGAGCTCGGCGAGAATTTTTCACGCGGAGCTCGCTGAGTTTTGCAGAGCTCGGATGTAGATTCTTGTTTCCTCCGCGTTCCTCTGCGAGCGACCTTTCTTGGAAGGGCGGCGACGATCGAGCACGTAGCTCGAGCGCCCGACAATCAAATCAGTGTCCTGAAAAAACGGCGCCGTTCGTGGTATTTGCAAACCGATACAATCCACACTATGCAAAACCAAAAGATCACCCCTTTCTCTAGTATGACGACAACGCCGAAGAAGCGGCCAATCTCTATGTTTCAATCTTTAAAAATTCGAGAATAAACCATGTCAGTCGTTATGGAGCGGCGGGGCCCGGTGCTCCTGGAACAGTGATGACCCTCGACTTCGAGCTCGAAGGACAACGGTTCATCGCGTTGAACGGCGGGCCACACTACAAGTTCACTGAAGCCGTTTCTTTAGTCGTCGATTGCGAAACACAGGAGGAAGTCGATCAACTTACCGAGAAACTGTTGGCTGGTGGCGGTGAGCAGGGTCCATGTGCGTGGCTGAAAGATAAGTTTGGTCTTTCCTGGCAAATTGTTCCGAGCATTTTACCGGAGCTATTGACCGGTCTGGATCCAGCGAAATCGACCAGATCAATGGAAGCGATGTTAAAGATGACTAAAATCGATATCGCTGCGTTAAAGAAAGCCTACGAGGGAGAGTAACTCGTAGAAGGGGCGGTCCCTCCAAACGTCCGTGCCCGGCGTCGTGGCCGTCTATCGAGGACGAGGACGACGAGAAGGACGAGAGCGACAGGCTACAAAGAATTGGTTGAAACAAAACCTTTAGATCCCGTGTCCTGGAAAGGACATGTCAAACGTTATTCCATTGATGAGTAGAAGGAGAGCGATCGTGTCGACGTTGCTCGGGCGCAGAATTGGCGCTGGTCTCGACGCCTGCATTCGGCTTGTGCGGCGCCGCCGGGATCGGCAGGTCAGACGGAATAACCACTTGACAATAGTTAGGTTCCTAATAATTAGTTACCCGAACTGCATGCCGGCATATCGTACACTCCTTAAGGGTCTCCCTCGCTACGAAGTTTTCCGCGAAGGATTGTCTAGCTCTCTCGAGATCGATCCATCCGCCTGCTATACGTTCTTGCGACTGCTGCATTTCGGCGACGAGCTTCTTTCACGTGAGGAAGAGTTTCTTGCCCCTTGGGGAACCAGCCCTGGCCGATTTCACTTGTTGATGGTGCTGATGCATTGCCCTGAGGGCGCCTCGAATCCGGCGGCATTAGCCGAATGGAAGGGCGTCAGCCGCGCAACCATTACAGGACTCCTTGACGGTCTTGAGAAAGATGGTTTGATCCAGCGTCAGGCTGATCCATCGGACCGGCGCGTCATTCGGGTCAACCTGACCGATGCGGGACGAGAATTTCTGGAGAAAATCACTCCGCCCTATGCCCAATGGCTGACCGACATTGTTGGTCCTCTATCGGAAGAGGAAAGACGACACCTTGTGACATTGTTGGAAAAGGTGCGCATCGAGGTGCCTCAGTCCGAGCCATACCCGCAAGCCAAAATCGCTTAAGACCTATGATCCAGCGCACCGAGCCCAAGTCCCCGGAACATTTCATGAATTCTCCGTCAGTCACTAAACGAAAACCACGTTGGAAATTCTGGCTCGCCTTTCTCGTTCTACTTGCCGGTTTAGGCCTTCTTGTTTTTGGTCTCGGTTTTTTTAAATTCACGCAGATCCAAGGGTTTATTACTTTGGCTAAGTCGGGCGCCTTTGCGCCGCCGCCGACCGCTGTCAGCACAGAAGTTGCCAAACAGACTTCGTGGCAACCGACTTTGGATACAATCGGAAGTGTTGTTGCCATTAACGGGGTGACAGTCAGCACCGATCTGGCCGGCATAGTCAGTCAGATTGCGTTTGAGTCTGGCGCCAAAGTGCACGCGGGTGATCTCTTGATGCACCTCGACACAAGCCAGGAAGAAGCGCAACTGCATCAGGCTGAAGCACAGCGGGATCTCGCCCAGGTAAATCTGAAGCGGAACACAGACCTGTTGGCCAAGAGAACAATCTCACAATCTGACTACGATACGTCTGAAGCGACCTTCCGTCAGACGCAGGCGACCGTTGATCAGTATAAGGCTTTGATCGGACGAAAGACGCTCAAGGCCGCGTTCGACGGTATAGTCG
>JBKPCS010000239.1:0-9138 GCA_046727495.1 bacterium
GCTCTGCGCTGGTACTGAGTCTGGACGTTCGCCCAGGCAGTATCGACCCCAGCACCGGCCTGCACTAAACCGTTATATCCTCCGACAATTCCGCCCCCGATCATTAGCACCAGGAGTACGAGAATTCCCAAACATCCCAGCCCAAAAACGATTGCCTTGTTCATGTGTAAAGGAAGGATTCTAGTAGGCCGGGCTCCACCGTGTTCGGCCTCCGCCCCTGTTGCCGCCACCGTTGCGGAAAGGCGCTTCACACGCAACCCAAAACTGTTGTCACGATTTTCGTCTGATCGATTGACGGTCCAGGAAAGCCCGGCTACTATGTAGCCCTCATCCGAAAAGAACGAAGAGGATTTTTATGCCGGAAGTTATTGTGAGAAAAGGGGAGCCGATTGATCGGGCTCTGAAAAGGCTGAAGAACAAGCTTGATGCCGAAGGGATTATGGAAGAAGTGCGCCGCCTGCGCGCTTTTGAGACGCCCTCGCAGAAAGTGCGTCGGAAGGCAAAGGCGGCGGCCAAACGAGGAAAGATGAAGTTCCGCTTCAGCTATCCGGGCAAAGACTAAGATCCTCTCTCTCAACAGGTTACGTACGATGAAACTCCGCTCCGGCGGAGTTTTTTGCTTTTGGCGGAGGCTGCGGCGAGCTAGATGTGAGGAATGGGACCTATGAGACTTATGCGACTTGCGACTTATGGGACTAATGGGGCGGATGAGACCAGTGTGCGAGGATCGCGGCCACTAAACCGGGGATATCATGTTGCTTGGCCTCGATGTCGACTCGGATTCCCAGGTTACGCATGGTGGCTGAGGTGATGGGCCCGATGCTCGCTGTCTTCATGTCAACAGGCCACTTCAGGTTCAAGGCCTTGAAGTTCTCGACTGTCGATGAACTGGTAAAAGTCACAAGATCAGCGCCTTCCGTTTGAAATCTCTGAAGACCTGTCATCTTTTCGGGCAGCTCCGGCACCGAGCGGTAAGCAATCGCTTCGTCCACGATCGCTCCAAGCTGGGTCAGTCGCTTGGGGAGTAGCTCCCTTGCACCTGCAGCTCGGGCGATAAGGAACTTGAGATTTTCAACGCTCCCCTCTGCCTGGAATGCCTCAACGATCGATTCGGCTACGAACTCTTCAGGTTGCAGATCCACCGCTAAGCCAAAGTCTTTTACACGCTGGCCGGTAGCAGGTCCGATCGCGGCGATTTTAACGTTGCCGATACTTCGAATGTCGTCGTAGAGCTTGAAAAACATCTGGAAAAAAGCGTCGACGCCGTTCGCGCTGGTAAAGACGAGCCAGTCATATTGATAAGCGTCCCTGACCAACTCCCCGAATTCGAGGAGGTCTTCTGGCGGTTCTATCCGGATCGTCGGCAACTCGTACACATCGGCCCCATAACGGCGCAACTGAGAGCTCAAAGCGCTCGCCTGTTTTCTAGTGCGAGTCACTACGATACGGCGGCCAAATAGCGGGCGCCGTTCAAACCAGTTCAACTTGTCCCGCAGGCGCACGACTTCACCGAACACGGCTATTGCCGGTGGGCGAATTGCATGAGCTTTCTCAACAATCGAATCGAGAGCGCCGACTACTGTCTCCTGACCGCCGGTCGTTCCCCACCTGATCAAAGCAACTGGAAGATTTTTGTCCGCACCGTGAGCAAGAAATTGCGAAACGACGGCGCCAAGCCGTTCCACGCCCATCAGCATCACGAGCGTTCCTTTGGTATCTACCAGCGCCTCGTAGTCGATCGAGGTGGCCTCTTTGGTTCCATCCTCGTGACCGGTAAACACTGTAAAAGAGGAGGTGATGCCGCGGTGCGTGACCGGGATGCCTGCATAAGCTGGGGCCGCAATTGCTGAGCTGATGCCCGGAACGACCTCAAACGGAATTTGAGCGGCCGCCAGGACCTCAGCTTCTTCTCCTCCTCGCCCGAAAACGAACGGGTCACCACCTTTCAGTCTGACCACACGTTTTCCTGCATTTGCTCGATCGACAAGAAGCTGATTGATCTCGTCTTGCGACATTGCATGCTCAGCGGCCTTCTTACCTGCGTACACAATCTCAGCACTTGCCGGCGCCCATTGGAGAATTTCCGGATTGCAAAGATGATCGTAGACGATCACGTCGGCGCCTTCGACGGCTTCTCGGGCACGAAGTGTGACTAAACCTATATCACCCGGCCCGGCCCCTACCAGGATGCAAGAACCTTTACCGTCTACTTCCATAAAGCTTACTAATCAAAGCCGTTGCCGCTACCTGCGGCGTGTGAAACGCTCCCGAAACGGCTCCAGATTGGGGCTTGCTTTGGCTATCAAAGACAATCGCTTCAAAGTAGAGCGTACCACCTTGGATACGAGTCTGTACACCAACAGGCGCCTGACAGCCACCACCCAGCAGTCGCAATAACTCGCGCTCAGCCTGGGTACAAAACCAGGTATTCGCATCGTTGATCTGTCCAAACAATGCTTTTAATTCGGCACGGTGCGAAGCCGTTTCAACAGCGATTGCGCCTTGCCCCACCGCCGGTAGTATCTCTACGAGATCCGAGACGAGCAGTTCCGCGGAATCGAGCGTGATCTTACCGTCGGCCAAATCGAATCCGACCCGTTGCAGACCCGCTTTCGCGAGCACGATCGCGTTCCAGGATTCCTCACGCAGCAGTTTCGACAACCGGGTTAACACGTTGCCGCGAATATCCGCTACTTTGAGATCCGGCCGGCGAAAGACCAGCTGCCTGCTTCGTCGCGGGCTCCCCGTCGCAACAATTGCGTTCTGCGGAATCTCCGAAAGTGAGCGCGCAGTCTTTGAAATCAGAACGTCGCACGGGTCGTGTCGCGTCAGGGTTGCAACCAATTCGAGTCCTTCGGGTAAGATTGTTGGTAAGTCTTTCAGAGAATGGATCGCTGCATCGATCTCCTCGCGTAAGAGCGCTTCTTCGAGCTCTTTTGTAAAAAAACCCTTTTCGATCATCGGTCCCGGTTGGCTCAGACTAAGATCGAGGCGCTGATCGCCGGTGGTCTTGATAATTCGCACCGCGACCTCAGGAGGATCCGGCAGTTGTTCCAGCGCTTCCTTTACCAAGTCGGTTTGCGCCAACGCCAGCTGGCTGCCTCGCGTGCCCAGAGTGATTCTCATTTCACAGCTGTTTTACAAGCGAGGAAACTCCATCACCGCCGACGGAATCGGAGACAGACCGCTACCTCCGAGCCACGACTGGAATTCGCGAACATGCTTCTCGATCAGATTAGCGGAAGCTTCAGCTTCCTTACGCCGCTCCTCCATCGCCCCTTGCGCGATCAGCTGCAGGGCGTCTAGATCATATACGTAGGCGCCCTCTAGATTGTGTACTTCCGGCTCTACGTCGCGCGGGATGGCCAAATCGATCAAGAACAACGGGCGATCTCGACGCATCCGCAATATCGGCTCCAGTTTGGCCGCAGTCACAACGGCGTGCGGCGCAGCCGTCGAACTTACCAAGATGTCGAGATCATGAAATTCCGATTCCCAGTTGTCGAATCGAATTGCTCGGCCGCCCATTGATGCAGCCAACGCCGCTGCTCGTTCGAAGGAACGGTTGGAAACAAAGAGCTGTTTGGCGCCGCACGCCTGGAAACAACGCGCAGTCTTTTCACTGGTCTCGCCGGCTCCCAAGATCATGATCTTGCAACCCTGCAAATCGCCGAAGATCTGTTGTGCGAGATCTACAGCAACTGACCCGACCGAGACACTTCCACGTGTTATCCCGGTGGTGGACCGAACCTGCTTGCCCACCTGGAAGGCTCTCTGGAAGAGTTTGTTCAAAATCTTGCCAGTCGCACCCGCTCGCATGGCCACTTCGTAGGCGCGCTTGACCTGGCCAAATATTTCAGTTTCACCGACCACCATCGATTCAAGGCCTGCCGCTACGCGAAACAAATGAAGAACCGTGTGGCTCGACGAGAATCGAACCAGAGGGGCAAGATCCGAAACCGGCATCACCCCATAGAAGGCCCGGACGAATGGCTCCATGGCAAGCTGAGCATTCTCGGTCACGATGTAGAACTCCGTACGATTGCACGTCGAAAGCACAACTCCCTCGGCGACATCTCGCATTTCGGAGAGCTTCGCCAGCGCGGTAAGCAACGCCGAATCAGCAACAGCAAATCGCTCGCGAACTTCAACGTTCGCCGTCTGATGACTGATGCTGAAACACAGAATATTCATTTCTCTACAACGACGGCTTCTCTGCGATAAACCGTATTCCCCAAAAGGTACCTAGGAGCAGGCTGAATGCGACTATAGATAACGCTGCAATCCATTTTCCCGCCATCGCATGCCGCACCCGGGCAATTAAGATACCCCCATAAAGGCACCAGACCAGGATTGCCCAGCTCACTTTCTTCCAATCGATGTCCATCCCGGTCAAGAACCCAGTCGCGTTCCCGATGGTAAACAATGCAAATCCAAGCCACAACAGACGCGAGTTCGCGACGGTCAACGCGCTAATTGGTGGTAGCCGAAAAAAGATCGACCCCGGATGCCGCGTTTTTAATTGACGCTCCTGGAACAGGTACATCGCGCCGGCAACACAGGCGAGAGCAAACGCCCCACAGGCCACGATGGAGAACGAGGTATGCACCTCCAGCCACGGATTCACAGCAAGCTTCGAATGGGCCGGTGCGCCAGCAGGAACAACGTACGCGAGAATCAACATAACAGCGGCAACCGGTGCAGTGAAAGCTCCGATCAACGAGAGTCGGTAGGCAGAACCGATCACGAGGTAAATAAGGACCATCGACCAACTCATGAAGACCAGCAGTTCGGAGAAATTCGTGATCGGGCAACGTCCGATCTGATGGCCGCGCGCAAAAAGAAAAATCGTCTCAAAAAGAAATCCGAGACAAATTAGACCGAAGGTCAGTCGAGACGTCAGATGTTTTCCAGTCACTAGGGAATGGATTGAATACCCAAACCCGAGCAGAAAACAAATCAGCCCGGCTTCGATCCAGATCCGATCCGGCCACTGATACACTATGTTGACGAGGTCAGTTAACATTCTCGCTACCGAGCACGTAAACTCGACTATTTAACGCGCCGGTCAAGCAGCGCGGCTTAGCGCGGCGCTTTCAGCGCAGCGGTTGGCCGTTTTCGGTTGACCGTCAACCGTCCACCGTTGATCCGGGGGGAGCGCTGTGGGGTGGCGGCGTTGTCGAGGTCGACCTGGAAGGTCAACCCACGGTGAATCCAGAGGATTTGGATAGCCGAAGCTTCTAGCTTCACCGTGGGTTGAGCCTCCGGCTCGACACTCCAGAGCATGCCACGGATTGAGGCGCAGTTTTAGCGCGCGCCCCACCAAACCCGACAAGTAGATTGATCCACCCGATCAATTACCCCTCTCTACCACGTTTTTGACAGACAAGGCCAGCCGCAAGACGTCTTGCAGGCTGAGACTTTTGGGGCCAACATCACATTTTTATGCGGGATCAACTCTTGCAGCAGCTTCGCTCGGCAATACGGGACATCCCGGATTTTCCGAAGCCTGGGATAATCTTCAAAGACATTAGTCCGATACTTGGAGATGCGGACATTTTTCGAAGCGTCGTGGATGCGCTTGCGGAGGAAGCAGAGGACGCTAAACCGTCGAAGATTGTCGGAATCGACGCCCGAGGTTTCCTGTTCGGCGCAGCCGTAGCGTATAAATTGGGTGTCGGACTGGTTCCGGTTCGGAAACGCGGCAAGTTGCCCTATAAAACAATCGGCTCAACTTACGAATTGGAGTACGGAGACGCGGCCATGGAAATGCATGTCGACGCGATCGAAAAAGGAGAACGCGTAGTCTTGGTCGACGACTTGCTTGCAACCGGTGGGACCTCCGGTGCAGCAGTGGATCTGATCCAGAAGATCGGCGGCTCCGTTGGCTCCGCCCTTTTCGTTATTGAGCTGGCATTCTTGAATGGACGACGAAAATTGCCGCCCGATGTGCCGGTGCGATCGTTGATCAGTTATTGATGATCTGGTTCATCGCAAAGAGAGCTCTAGGATTAGTCGTTGTTCTCTTCTGCGTAATCACGATTACGTTTTTTCTTGTTCGGCTGATGCCGGGTGGACCGTTCGATCAGGAGCGGAAACTATCGCCGCACATTGAGAAAGAATTGTTGGCCAAGTATAAGTTGGACGGCCCGCTCTCTCAGCAATACGTCGATTATCTGGGCGACCTTTTACACGGTGATCTGCGTCTTTCCACCAAGTACAGGAACCGATCGGTAAACGAAATTCTGAGAGATTGCTTACCGGTATCGGCGTTACTAGGAGGCATAGCCTTTTGTATTTCGGCGGTCGCGGGAGTGGCTTTGGGCGCGCTAGCGGCAGCCCGACAACATACCTGGATAGATCGCAGCGCTATGTTTGCAGCGCTATTCGCCATATCACTACCATCATTCGTGATCGGGCCGCTACTCGTCCTGTTGTTGGCGATCTATATCCCGCTTTTCCCGGTCGGCGGATGGGGAACAATTCAAAGCTTGATATTGCCGTCGATTACTTTAGCGGCGCCATACACTGCCTACATTGCCCGGCTAACCAGAGGGAGCATGCTGGAGGTCTTAACCCAAGATTATGTGCGTACTGCGCGAGCCAAAGGTCTGAGCGAGCGAAAAGTTATCTACAAACACGCTCTCCGGGTCGCGATTTTACCAGTGGTTTCGTTTCTCGGTCCGTTAGCCGCCAATCTCCTGACCGGTTCGATCGTAGTCGAAAGCATTTTCAGTATTCCCGGTGCCGGCGGTTTTTTTGTGAACTCAGTTCTTAACCGAGATGGCTTTCTTCTCGCAGGTGTGGTGATTGTCTATTGCACGCTCCTGGTCGTATTCAATCTGGTCGTCGACATCGTTTACGGATTCCTCGACCGCAGAATCGTGCTGTATGGATAGTCGATCGCCTTGGATTCGTCTTCGTCGAAATCAAGCGGTTCTGCTCTCCAGCGTGGTGCTGGTGCTGATGGCAGCGGTTGCGATTTTCGGACCAGAATTGATGCAGAGCCATGCCGGTGACGTTTCCCACGACAGCTTCTTGCCTCCATCCCGGGAACACTTTTTCGGTACAGATCTTAATGGGCGCGACTTGCTCTATCGCGTGTTGCTTGGAGCCCGAATCTCCTTGGCCGTAGGAATCGCAGGAGCGGCTATCAGTTTCGCTGTCGGAATTGTCTACGGCATGGTTGCCGGTTACGTTGGCGGCCGAGCCGATTCATTGATGATGCGGTTTGTCGACGTTTTGTATGCGATCCCGCGACTGATTTTTCTGTTGATCTTGATCAGCGCCCTCGATCCGATCTTACACCATTTGATGGAGACGAATGGCCTTCAAGGGCTCGCCCCATATTCAAAAATCGTGATCCTTGTATTCTGTCTTGGGCTCACGGAATGGCTGACTATGGCGCGGATCGTGCGCGGCCAGACCCTCAGTCTGAAATCACAGCAGTACGTGCTAGCGGCTCGAAGTATCGGACAAAGTCACCGAAACATCATTTTCCAGCACCTCCTTCCAAATGTGCTGGGCATCGCCCTGGTCTACCTGACCCTTACAGTCCCGGCGGTGATTCTTGACGAGTCATTTCTCAGCTTTCTCGGCGTAGGCGTACAAGCCCCGCTGGCCAGTTGGGGGCTGCTGCTGAGCGACGCCGCCCAGGTGATCAATCCGGTTAAAGGTTATTGGTGGCTGCTGGTTTTTCCGGCCCTCGCCATGTCGCTCACGCTCCTGGCGCTGAATTTTCTCGGCGACGGTTTGCGGGATGCTTTGGATCCGAGAGGGAAACGGTGATGTATGTCGTATCGGCGTATCGGCGTGTCGGCGTATCGGCGTATCGGCGTGTCGGCGTATCGGCGTATCGGCGTGTCGGTGTGTCGGCCGATCGTGCTTAGTTCAACCTCGCGAACATGGTAACCGCACGAGGTCGCCCCCGGACATCGTCATTGGAAATGCTTGTCCCCATGCGTCGTTGAATCCCCTTTCCAAGGTCTCCGGTAAACTGAAGCGAAGTCAGCAATATATTTTTGCAGGCTGGAGGGCATTGCCCTTGGTCGTTACTTTCAAGTGATGGGTGCTTCCCGGGGTCACGTTGTCGACCGGATACTGGATGAAGTTAGTCCAGCTGTAGTTCTTCGCGACCGACAACCAGTCCGTGAACGTTCACATCGAGACCAATATAATAACCGGTCAAAGTATCGAAACCGCCTGCCGACGGGTGCGTCACATGCACGATGAAGCCGGCATTTCCGGTATCTCCCGCCGCGGACGAACCGACCGTTACATCAGCCTCATAGGAAGCAGTATCGTACGAGGTAGCCAATGCGACTGCTTTGTCCCCCAGCCCCGTGCTGTTGTCTGGCTGTGGCGGAATTAGAATCGTTTCCGAGGTTGAGCCCTGCTGCCAGCCCTGCTTAGTACCCGGCGATACGTAGGGAGTAAAGTCGCTGAATTTCAGAGTAATGGTACTGATTGATTCCGGCGAAGGCGGAGGAACGTATGGCGGAAGACCAATAGTGGGATCCGAAATAACCAGCTTAAGTGTGGGCGCCTTAAGACCGAGTACAATGGCGGACGGAGGAACACTTGGCGAATCGGTACCGCCAAATAGCGTAGCAGTAACGGCCGTGTTCCCAATCGCCAAAGCGATCAGGAAGAAACGGGATCTGGTAACGATTGGGGTTTTCATGGGGAGGTACGTTTTGCTGCTTCACGTTGCAGTTAGGGGAAGCAACACACCCTTAGAGGGACCGGCTTGGCCGGCGACAGAAATGGTGACCTCTTGTCGAAGGCGGCAACAGCCGCTCCTTGTTAAGGGTAGATTCACGAAAGCGCTTGTCGGAGAAATTGCAATAGCAAATTGTGAAAACACGTAGAGAGGGTATGGGGGTGTATCGGCGTGTCGGCGTATCGGCAATGTGGGTGTATCGGCGTGTGGGTGTGTGGACGCCTAGGTGTGGGTGGGCTGAGTAACTTGGTCTTGAGGTCGTGCGCGTGGCAACGGACCTGAGGCTTCGACGCCGACACGCCGATACGTCGACACGCCGATACAGCTACTCTTGACGTAGCCAGCCTCCTCCTTGAAGGTGCTCGGCTACACCGCGGCAGAATGAATCTACTGGAAGAATTGCAAACCACCGTACT
>JBKPCS010000240.1:0-22074 GCA_046727495.1 bacterium
GAGTAATGTCTTCGAAGCGAACTCCAAACCGCCAAACCCAGAGCGAGATCTCCAGAAGAGCGCTTTCCAAAGCATTCCGACGATCAAAGCCAAGGAAATGCCTCCAAAATAATCGAATACGGGAAAGTTCGCCAAATAAGCGGCGAGCAACGCCAGAATCGTCGCCAATAGAACCTCTTTCCAGAACCTAAAATCGCCAAGTTGCATCGAGCAGCGGCGCAAAATTTTATAGCCGAAATAATCAATTGATTGGATAAAGCATCAGAGAGGCTGATATTCAGGCATCAGAATCACTAGAACAGACATTACGCCAGAGTATGAACACCAATGACCTGGACCTGCGACTTCTCCGATCGTTCCTGGCCGTCGCGCAGTGTGGAAAGATTTCGATCGCGGCAAAACATTTGAACTTGTCGCAGCCTGCGGTCACCGCGCACCTTCGTCGCTTAGAGGAAATCGTCGGCAAACCTTTGATTACCCGTTCGACACGCGGCGTTCGACTGACCACACACGGGAATGCGCTTCGAACATTTTCAGCCGAAATTCAAAACACTCTTTCTCGGATGGAGACCTCTTTCCGCACAGAGCACCAATTGAGCGGTGAGTTACGCTTTGGCGCCAGCTTAACCATCGCCTCTGATGTGGTTCCTCCGGTCCTAGCTGAATTCTCGCCGATCCATCCCGCTGTTCAAATCGAGTTGCGGGTTGACAATACTGAAGATGTCCTGGAATCGGTCCGCGAAAGCAGCTACCCATTCGGACTGGTCGAAGGGATGCGCGGGCGGCAGGAATAAGGCTTGAACAATTCGTTGATGAAGAAGTCGTTCTCGTTGCTACATTTCGAAAGTACCAACGCCTGGCCGCAGGAGCCATTACTGTTCAGGACCTAACCCGTCTTCCTCTGATCTGGCGGGAGTCCGGTTCAGGAACCTGGGCCATCGTGGAGACAGCTATGCGCAAGCTTGGCATTCAAGTGAGGCGCCTCCCTACCAGTACGTACTGGTCGACATCGAGGCGATCAAAACGGCAGTCATTCATTGCATGGGCTTCGCCTTCCACTCGCACTGGAGCGTCAAAAATGAATTGGCACTGGGCCAGCTTCGAATCGTTCGAATCTCCGGTCTGGTAGTCAGGCGAGGCTTTTACTGGGTCTTGCCCAGCGGCGCTCTGGGAGAGCCGAGCGATACTTTTGTTCGGTTCTGCAACGGGTATCGCGCCGAGCTGACTTCTCTCCGCGCTTGAAAAAAGCCGACGTTGGCCGATGCGTGGAATAGAAGCCTCGCCGGCCCAAAAGGCGGCACCTATCTATCGCTTTCCTGTCAATTCGCCGTTCGCCCTTTCGCCGTATCGCTTCAGTTCCCCACCATTTCCAGGGGCTTCCTAGCAAAACCAACGTAGCACCGACTATTATAAATAGATTACTATCGGAAACGCGCGCCTTCTTACTATAAAGCGTCCATGAGATTCAAAACTCTTTCAGCGGTCTGTTCTTCCTGTTGTTCTCAACACCGGCGGACGCCGCCTCCTCTTTCGACGGATCCTGGTGGGTAACTTTGTTCTGTGCCCGGAGAACAAAGACGCTACCGGAATGGTCGCGCGCCGTTACTCGTTTTCTTTCGCTGCAACGCGACGCTGTCAGCGGATTATATTGCTTAACGCCAGGTCGACTACTTCATCGCCACGGCCATTGAGCACCGCTTTAAGCGCCCAAAGATTGAATCCGACCGCTTGATCCAGTTTAATCGTTGGCGGCATCGAAAGCTCGGTTCGGTTGACAACGGCATCTATCAGAGCGGGCCATCATGGCGAAACGCCTCGGTCACGGCTTCCTTCAAATCGGCAGGATCTTCTATTCGTTCGCCGAACACGCCCGCTGAACGAGCCATTGCAACAAAGTCGGGGTTCATTAGCCCAGTCCCTTCCCCGAGAATACCGGCGGCCTTCATCTCCAGTTCAACGAAGGCAAGAGCGCTATTACTGAAAACAATGATTTTCACCGGGAGCTTGTGCTGATGCAGTGAAAGCAGATCTCCCATCAACATTGAAAACCCTCCGTCACCGGAAAGGCTGACAACCTAGCGGCCCGGAAATGCGAGTTGTGCTCCGATCGCTTGAGGCATGGCGTTAGCCATAGACCCATGATTAAATGAACCCAGCAACCGCCGCTTACCGTTCATGGTCAGATATCGAGCAGCCCAGACTGTCGGTGTCCCCACATCGCATGAAAAAATTGCGTCTTCTGCCGCGAGCTCATCGACCACTCTGGCCACGTACTGAGGATGCATCGGTTTGTGACCTGGACGCCCGACTGCCAGCTGATCCAATTCCTTCCGAGTTTCCTGGTAGTGCCGAACAAATCGCTTCAGGTGTGTGTCATCCTGTTTCTCTTCCAGAGACGGCAACAATGCTTTGATTGTCGTCTTCACGTCTCCGATTATACCCAGGTCCAGACGCGTGCGGCGGCCGAGATTCTCGCCACGACGATCGACTTGGATAATGGTCGCATCTTCCGGATAAAACTGGGTGTAAGGAAAATCGGTCCCGAGCATTAGCAGTGTGTCGGCTTGCTTGATGGCGTGAGCTGATCAGGATGCGTTTCCTGAAATTAGTTGCTGCCGATCTGCTGGCTTGGAATCTGCGCCGCCAGCGCAAGCACCGGGACACGGCTGCGATGGCAATCGTAGAGCCCATTAATCAGGTGCATGTTACCCGGCCCGCAACTGCCGGCGCAAACTGCCAGCTCGCCAGTCAAATGCGCTTGGGCACCCGCAGCAAATGCTCCCGTCTCTTCGTGCCGGACTCCGATCCATTCAATCTTCTTGCTTCGGCGAATCTCTTCCAGAATGCCATTGAGGGAGTCGCCAACAACACCGTAGATCCGCGTCACCCCTGCCGCGATCAGTGTTTCGACAAAAATTTCCGCCACAGTTTTTTGCGTCATCTTTCTTGCTTGCTCACTCTAAGGATTGAACGTCTTTCCTGAGCATAGTCTGTCGACGGATCGTTGTCCCATAAATGATTCGTCAACGTTCAACCGGCTGCCCAAATGGATAATCGAACCCGCCTTCATTTCCGGCGAACGTTGACCCGCGAAAAAACGACAGCGCGCTTACTGAAGCGCGCTGCCTTCTCACAGATACAGCGCATCCTTGACGCGTCTGTATCTATAAATCAAGAACCGAATTGCCAGCCTCTATGCGAACCCGGGCTGGCCGGTACCTTATAGCCCCAATCGCCGGTGCTCTGCCCAGTCTCTTCTGTCATGTTTACGCGATGATTGACTGCAGCCGCACCAACGCAATTTGGATAAAGAACCCCAAACAGACTGAGTGCCAAAAGAGCGCTAACCAAGTATCGGCTCGAGTTAGTATCGACGTGTGATGCTTTCATTTTCCCCTTTCAGATTGTTGACGTAGATCGTTTGATCCCGCCGCTGTCTCAGACAACTCTCTTTCATTTGCTTTCACTAAACTGCAGGCGGCCGCGCTCAGAAAGCGCACAGTCTGTCACTTCTTTGCCAATGTTTGGCACTTCGCACCGTGCGGGGCATAGTTTACAGTTTACGGTTAATTGTTTTCGGTTTTCGGTTCGATGGCTGCGCTCCAACAGAAGCGCAGGATGTGAGCCCAGGGCTTTGGCCCTGGGTGAGATGTGTGAATGAGGATATGCCCCGAAAGGGCAACAGAATTTGCGCGCACCATTCTTTCACGGCATGCCTTGCAACTGTCGCTCTTTTCAGAGCGGGCTCCTCCTCCGAACCAACCCAGGGCTGAAGCCCTGGGCTGGCATCTTTTCGTCCCTTCGGGGCGTAGTTTTTGGCTTTCGGTTGACGGTTTCCGGCTCAATGAACGCGCTCCAACAGGAGCGCAGGATAGTCAGCCCAGGGTTTTAGCCCTGGGTGAGATGTGTGAGTGACGACATGCCCTGAAAAGAGCAACAGAATCGGGCGCGCCACTTTCCCTGGCACTCTGTTGCCGCTCTTTACCATTCACGCTAGGAACCGCACATTAATCCTGAGGTTCTAGAACAACTCCGGGCAGCAAACAGGAATCAGAGGTCTGATCGGATCGACTGCCAGACTGGGAACCGTTAGAACACAAGAAAGAAGCGCGGTCGAACCCACCCGTAGAAGGCCTTCCATCGGCACCGGATTCCTTTTAGTCACTGGGCAAGAATCGTTAAAGATTACTTACCACCTTCTTTACGTTCAGTCACTCGCCACTCCGACGCTCTGGGAAAATTGAGCGACGTTTCTTCGTCCGCTTTAGAACAGTCCCCGTTCCGGACTGGTAGACTCACGCTTTTGATCCTGCCAATCTCGGGTCGCTCCTTTTGCGACGGTTCGTTACCTCAGGAGGATTTACCTCAGCCACCAGAAGGTCGACGAATTTTGCAACGGTCGGTTCCAACTGAGCTTGTTTTTTCCAAATTAGGAACAGCTCAAAACAGCTTCCCGGTTCAGCTAACAAACGAAAATCGACCGCCGGTTTCCAGGTCTCCTCTCGTCCTCGTATACCTAGTTCCGCCCCGACAAACACTCCACGCCCTGCTGCAACCATACTGATCAAACTTTCTGCCGAGTCGGCCAACGCTCCGATCTCTGGTTCAAATCCACCGACCCGGATGCAAAATCCACGCAACCAGTGCTCGTATCCAAGTCCGAGTTTCGGGTCGATGGATATGAATTTATCGTAACGAAAGTCTTTAAGCTTTGGCACCGCTCCCTTTGGAAACCGCCGGTTTTTCGAGAAGGCGATTCCCACAGGCGAACGAAGTAGCAATTGAATAGATATCTGCTCCCGTTCATCCTCCTCCAGCACGAAGCTGTGGTATCCGATACCGAGCATGATCGAACCGTCGAGCACGGCCTCGATTTGTGCCCGGTTGTTCATGTGTAAGACAGTGATCTCAACCAGCGGGTGCTGCTCGCGAAACCGGGACAAAACGATTGGCAGAAATGAGGCGGTCAACGGACCCAGACTAGCTATTACCAGCCTCCCCCTTTCTCCCTTCGCAGCCTCTTGAGCCTGTTCAGCTGCTTGTTTAGCGGCCACCAGCACGCGGCGCCCTCCTGTCAGAAAGGCACGCCCGGCTTCGGTCAGCTCGACCCCCCGTGAATTTCTCTTAAATAGCTTGAGTCCGAGCTCATCTTCCAGATCACTGATCTGTTGGCTCAATGCGGGCTGCGAGACGTGGAGCCGGCGAGCCGCCCGGCGCAGGCTCAATTCCTCGGCCACAGCAATAAAATAGCGGAAGTGACGTAACTCCATAGCTCCCCTATCCGCTGATAAGCCCTTCTTATCGCCGCTACAAGAACTAAGTATTCCTCCCGTTCGTGATCTCGGGGTTGGTTTCGCTCAGACCAAATGACCGCCAATCGAACAAAC
The DNA here is from genome assembly GCA_046727495.1 of bacterium. Taxonomy (GTDB): domain Bacteria; phylum Verrucomicrobiota; class Verrucomicrobiia; order Chthoniobacterales; family JAFAMB01; genus JBKPBY01. Next base: position 5,388 of record JBKPCS010000240.1, read on the forward strand.
CAGTTGAATGGAATAAGCCACATGAGTGCTTCAACCAATGGAACAGCCATAGAAGAGCCGCCCCGGATTAGGGATCGAGGGCCAAGCGTCGAGGCGCGAGTCGCAACGCCGCCGAAAAAACGTAAAGCGCTGATTCGGTGGCTGGGATTACTGGTTGTGGCCCTGGGAGTGGCTGTAGGCGTGTGGTACTGGATTTATTCCAACCAATTCGAAGTAACTGACGACGCCTATATCACCGGTCATGAACATCCGGTTAGTTTTCGAGTCGCGGGAACGATCTCAGAGGTGCTGGTCGACGACAATCAGTTTGTCAAACAGGGGGAACCTATTGCCCGGCTCGATCCAAAAGATTACCAAGTGGCACTGACCCAGGCCAGAGCAAGCCTGCGGCAAGCAGAAGCTCAACTAGCGCAAAGCCGCGCGGCATTAATCCAGAGCGATGCTCAGCTGACCCAGGCCAAGGCTCAGGCTGATTCTGCTAAGGCTCAGGACACCAACTCGCAGCGGAACTTTCAACGAAGTTACCAGCTGTTCTACCAAGGCAAAGGAGTTATCTCCAAACAGGATCTGGACAACGCTCAATACCAGTTTGAGGGCAACGATGCCGCTTACAAAGCTACCGTAGCAGCCGTGAACGTGGCTCAAGCGAACATCGAAACCGCGAAAGCTCAGGAACAAGCTGCAGCCGCCCAGGTCGGGGTCGCTTCGGCGCAGGTGCAAAACGCTGAGCTACAGCTTTCGTATACTACCGTTTACGCGCCTACCGACGGGCGCGTGGCGCAAAAGACCTTCGAGACTGGGCAGCGCGTCCAAGCGGGTCAGGCCGGGCTCTCAATCTCCGAACCTAACCCATGGGTAGTCGCCAACTTCAAAGAAACCCAGATGGGCCGAATCCGACCAGGGCAGCCGGTCGAAATCACCGTGGACGCTCTGCCGCACCACAAATTTATCGGTCGCGTTGACAGCTTTCAGTCTGGCACCGGCGCGGTGTTCGCGTTGCTTCCTCCGGATAACGCTACCGGGAATTTCACGAAGATCGTGCAGCGGGTTCCGGTCAAGATCCTGTTCGACCGAGCGAGTGTCCGTGACTACGAGCAGCTGGTTATACCAGGACTCTCCGTCGAGCCCAGGATTCGAGTCAAGTAGCACGGCACACTGCGACCACGGATCAAAAAAAGCAATTCGGACAGATAGGAGTAACGCAACATGACTGGCACCGAAGAAAAACCGGTCGATTTTCGAACCTGGATAGGAGTGATGGGAACAATGCTGGGCGCTTTCATGGCGGTGGTCGATATCCAAATCACGAACTCCTCCTTGAGAGATATTACCGGTGGGATTTCAGCTACTCAGGATGAGGGTTCCTGGATTTCCACGAGTTACCTGATTGGTGAAATCGTAACCATTCCCCTTACAGCGTGGCTAGCACGGGTTTTTAGCGCGCGCTGGTACCTGATTGTTAATGTCGCCCTTTTCTTAATATTCTCTTGCCTCTGTGGGTTCGCGCGAAGCCTTGGCGAAATGATCGCGTTTCGCGCCTGCCAGGGGTTTACCGGCGGGGTAATGATTCCGATGGCGCTAACTACTGCGCTCTCAACCCTGCCAAAGAGCAAGCAACCGCTTGGTCTCGCCCTGTTTGGGATCACAGCGACGCTCGGCCCAGCCATCGGGCCATCTATCGGCGGATGGCTGACCGATAACTATGGATGGCAATGGGTCTTCTACATCAATCTGATCCCGGGAGCAGTGATGATTTCCTCGATCATCTATGCCGTCAGGCCAACGCCGATGCAGCTGGACCAACTGCGTGACGGTGATTGGCTCGGGATTGGCTGCATGGCTGTCGGGTTGGGATCACTCATTGCTATGCTGGAAGAAGGCCAGCGCGATGACTGGTTGGGCAGCCCGTTTATTCAGCGCTGCGCTCTTCTCGCCGCTATCTTTATTCCAGCATTTGTCATCATCGAACTGTGCCGGCAAAAGCCTTTCGTAAACCTTCGTCTGCTCGGCAGCCGCAACCTCGGAATTGCCTCAGCCGCAAACTTCTTCCTAGGATCAGCTTTGTACGGAACGGTTTATCTCTTGCCGCAGTATCTGACGATCGTCCAGGGTTATGATGCCTTCCAGACGGGGCAAGCGATGATCTGGGTAGGTCTTCCACAGCTTTTGATTTTTCCATTTGTCCCTCGCCTGATGAAACGATTTGACCTGCGCGCTTTGGTTTGTTTCGGCACGCTTGTCTTCGCATTTAGCTGCTGGATGAACTCCTCCATGTCGCACGATTACGCCGGCGACCAGTTCGTGATTTCAAACATCGTCAGAGCACTCGGCCAGCCGTTTACCATCGTTCCGCTCTCAGCGTTAGCGACTGCGATATTGCTCCCGAAAGATGCCGGCGACGGCTCCGCTGTGTTCAATATCGCGCGGAACCTTGGCGGCAGCGTCGGCACCGCCGTCCTGGATACAGTCATCACCCGGCGCGAACAGTTCCACGACTTCGAGATCGGCGCGTACATCAATTCATATCGCCCGGTCGTGCAAGATCGGCTCAACAACATTGCCGTCGCCTTTGTGAACAAAGGTCACGATGCGGTTGCCGCGACTCAGCAGGCCTATGGCCAGCTCAAGAACATTGTCAGGCGGGAGGCATACGTCATGGCCTTTAATGACGCCTTCCTGATTGTTGGGATCTCGCTGCTTATCGCTGCCGTACTAGTCTGGCTCTGCAAAAAGACGACAGCAAAAGCAGGCATGGCCGCCCATTAAACCTCTCACCTCTCACTTCTCACTTCTCACCTCTTACCTTCCCGTAGCGCCGGCGGCGCGAGGCCGCTCGGCAACAATGGCGCGAGCAATCTCCGAGATAGCCGCAGTTGCTTTGCTCCAGAAGCGCGCCGGATTCCGGATCACGTTAATCTCACGGGCCGGAATTGAGCTTCGCATCTTCAGGAAAGCGCAGTTCCAGGTTTGCTCGTAAGGAATCGCCATTGCACGCACCAGTGAAACACCGTGACCTGCCGCGACCAGCGCTAAAATCGTTGAAAGCTGAAAAGCATTCAGCTCGTTACTGGAACGAATCTCGTGCCGGTCGCACCACCGATGGATCTGCTGAGCCAGACAATGACTTTCGTTGAGTAAGAGCAGAGTCTCGGACCGCAAATCCTTCCAGCTGACGCTTCGCCGTTGCGCAAGCCGATGTTTCGCCGGCACTGCCAATCTGAGCTGTTCCGCTCCCCATGTCTCCCGATAAATCCCCGACCCGCTTCGGCAGGTCGAGACCAGGGCAAGGTCAATCTCTCCTTGGTCCAGCGCACGCACCAGGTTCTCAGTAAAATCTTCCCGCACTATCACCTTGACCTGAGGGATCTGCGCGAGCGCTTCCTCCAAAATTGCTTGTAGCACGTACGGCGCGATCGTTGGAATAATCCCGAAAGCAACCGTCCCGGAGGGCTCACTGGCAAGCTCATCCACACAGCGTTGCGCGTCCAGCAGACCACTCAGGATCCGGCGCGCATACGGCAATAGCTGCCGGCCCGCCTCCGTCGGTGTGACCCTGCGCGAAAGCCGATCGAACAACGAATGCCCCACTTCCGCCTCCAGCTTTTGCATCTGCTGGCTGAGCGACGGTTGGGCCACATGCATCCGTTCAGCGGCTCTGGAAAAGCTGCCTTCCTCGGCCACTGCCACAAAGTACCTGAGCTGATGCATCTCCATAGGTGTCTCCTATCGCGAAAATAAGCATAAAGTATTTCCCTATACCGCCTGTTCGCCGCAGTGTCAGCCAACAGCCCGTTCTACTCAACCGAGCCAGACCCTCACCGGTTTTGCGTAGATCGGCTGCAGTAAGCCATCAAAAAGGAATTATATGTTTCTTCGTATTGATAAACTCCCGGTCGAACTCCCAGCCTCCCCTGGCGCATCTTGCAGGTATCGCTTCAAGTTTTGCACCAAACTACGCTCCAGAAGAGATCTTCGAAATTGCCACGAAGCTCTATAAGAAGGCCAAGAATCTGTAAGTTGTGGTTTGAGGTTACGGACACGCAGATGGGTTTCCTCCGGGAGACCCATCTGTCATTTTTAACGGCGAACGCAGCCACTCTTCCTCATCCTCGTCCTCGTTCTCGATGACAAAGACGAGAACGAGAATATTGCAGAAAACCCTCCATATCTTTCATACCCAATTGCATCTGAAATGCGGACCAATGAGAATCCGCATATGCCTACCTATCTCTGCTACGCCGCGGCTAACCAACTAACGTCCGAACAAAAAACCGCGATAGCCGATGCAATTACGTCAGCACACGGCGAGGAAGCACTGGCGCCACGCTACCTGGTCCAGGTAATCTTTCATGATGTTGACCTCTCCGACCATTACATCGGCGTTAAGCCTGCCTCGATTCATCACATCTGGATCCGCGCAGACATCAGAGCTGGGCGAACGGAAGCACAGAAAAGCAAACTGCAGTCCCGAATCGTTCGCGAGCTGGCTACGATCACCAAAAGTTCTCCCAGTGCTATCTGGATTTATCTCAATGAATTGCCGCCACTCAACATGGTTGAGTTCGGCCAGGTGCTCCCGGAGCCCGGAAAAGAGAGCGAGTGGTTTCGCGAGCTGTCGGAGGATTTGAAGGCGCAACTCACCGAGCTAAACGAGCCGAGAAAGGATTGACCCGGCCGAATCTATTTTCAGCGGCGAAGCCGCGGTTCGGTCGAACGCTCTGCCGCTTGTCTCTTCTCGAAAAGTTCGCGGTCGATGAAACCGGAAGCACAGGTCACGCCGATACTCTTGATGAACCAAATTTGGACGAGTATTCTAGAATATGAAAAGAATCGAAGCCAAGATTGTTGATAATACTAAGGAAGATCCTGCATCGGAACCCGATAAAGATCCTGACACCTGGCTTGTTGAAGCTGAGCTTCGTCAAGACATCATCGATTGGGAAAAGGTGCGACTCGACTTCCAAGGTTCCCAGATCGACGCAGAAATCATTGAAAGCAGCATGACAGGGCCAAGCCATTTCACGGCGCGAACACGCGGCCAATCGCCTCTAAAAAAGGGGGATGTTGTTCACGTGAATATTCGATAGCAAACGAAAGCCTCGACTTCGCGTCACCCCAGCCGGGCACTATCCGCTGTTGGCTAATGCGGCGGCAGTGTAGTAAAAAAGACACGTGGCGGCCGAATTTTCCAGCGCATTGCTCAATCGCATTATTCTCCAATTTCACGGAGTAACTCTAACGCTGCTCGACTTGATTGCGCTGATTGGCTGCGCTGCCGTTGGCATCGCACTCGCTGTGCTCCTCCAAGGCGACCTGACTTCACGCGTACTGAACCGGATTGGACTGGAGCATCGATTTTTCGCGATTGTTCGTTTTGCCCTGAGTGCTTTCTTTTTGATTGGGTTCGTCTTGCTCGGTCTTAATCTCGCCGGTCTGGTAGTGCCATGGGAGGAGCGGATTCCCGGAGTGGGCCTCAGTGCCGGACAGATCTTAAGGATTGTTTTATTTGTATTCGTTATTTTCTGGGTTTCATCGACAATCAAAAATCAGCTGATGCTCCGCGTTCTAAACCGGAGCGGTCTGGATCGATCGCTGCAATACACAGTTGCTCAGATCACCGGTTACGCTGTTTTGGCAGCCGGCTTCCTTCTCACCCTGCAATCTGCCGGAGTAGATCTCTCGACTCTAACGGTGTTCGCGGGCGCGGTAGGCGTCGGAGTCGGACTCGGTTTGCAAAATCTCGCCAGTAATTTCATCAGCGGATTGGTGATTCTGGCTGAAAGACCCATAAAAATCGGCGACCGGATCGAGGTCAACCATGTTGCCGGCCAAGTAGTAGGTATCCGCGCACGCAGCACGACAGTTATTACGAACGATAATATCACGTTGATCGTTCCAAACTCACTGTTTACTGGCCATACGATCATCAACTGGAGCCATGGTGATCAAAAAGTCCGCTTTCGTATCCCGGTCAACGTTGCATACGGAAGCAATTTGGAAGCGGTAAAGAAGGCGCTGCTGGAAGTAGCAAGACAACATCCGGCTGTTTTGGCCAGCCCTGAACCGACGGTCTTTTTTGAATCCTTCGGAAGTAGCGCCCTATGCTTGGAATTGGTTGTCTGGAGTGCGGAGATGAGCTACCGACCCAGGCGCTTCCGTAGCGAGCTAAACTTTGCTATCGATCGCGCCTTCCGAGAGCACCGAATCGAACTTCCGTTCCCTCAGCGAGATTTGCATATCCGAAGCGGAACTCTGCGGGTTGAACGTGCTTCGGCTGATTCAAGCTAGGGCCCCATTTCTCGTCCTCGGTCTCTCGCGCAGAGAATTCGAACAGAGAGCGGTGAATACCAGAAACATAAAATCCATCTTTGGGGCCTTCGCACGGCCGACATGCAACTTCGCGCAAGTCGGCGCGGATTTTCGCGCGGAGGTCGCTGGGTAACGCAGAGGTTCGGATTTGGATTGTTTTCTCAGCGTTCGTCCGCGTCCTCTGCGTGAAATAACAGAACGGTGTCGCTCTCAAAAGAAAACAAACGGAACCGGCAATTACCCTTGGCGCCGCAGCGAAACGTTGGTGGCTTTAACCAACGCAGCGACTTTGTCGCCGACCTTTAGTCCCATCTCTTTGACCGACCGCGTCGTAATGACCGCTGCTAGTTCGCCGATTTCTGTCTTCACGATGATCTCACTCAGTACCGTGTCTGAGATGATCTCTTTCACCGTGCCAGGTATTTCGTTGCGAATCGATTGATCCATTAATACAGCTTCCACTCTTCGGGACGCTTAGGCAAACGCATCGAACCAACAAACGCTCTTGCGCACAGACCGTTGCGAGCGAACTGCATAAGCATGAAACGTTTTCGGTCGATGACCATTCGATACTTCGCTTATGCACAACCGTCTTAGTCGCCGCAGCCGCGCGCTCCCAGTGGCCCTTGGCCTGACCACGCTGGTCAGCGTTACGGTACTACTGGCGGCGGATATTAATCCAAAGCTTTTCCCTGCCAGGGCTCACGACTTTCTCGCTGCATTTCCACTCACCATGATCGCCATTGCTTATGTCCTTTATCAGAGCGCCCATCGGCCAACGGCAAAGGAGTTTGCTAAGGCGCTGTTGCTAGCGGTCGCTTTTCTATTCTGGGCCGCCAATCAATTCTGGCCAGATCTAGCCCAGGCAACCTTATTTAACGACATCGCTATTACTCTTTTTGTCCTCGACGTCTTCTTAGTCATCATCGGCTGGCCGAAGAACCCCCGCGATGCATCATTTGCTGAAACAGACTTCGAAGGGCCATAAGAATGTATCAAACCTTTGTCGCGCCATTGAACTATGAATATGACCATCGGCCGGAACAGATTTGCTCTTCGCACGCTCCTTCTCGCTGCGGTGTGTACCTTTTATCTCTGCGACCTCGGTATTGGACAAGCTGGACAAGCTCAGAATAAGGCTGACGGGGCGGTCAGTGCCGATACTCTAGTGGGACCTTTTCTCGAGCTGCGTGGGGAATTGCCTAATCCCCGCCGGATTAACGCACCGGACTTGCACAGACTGCCGCATACTGAAGTTCGAACCACCGACCCGCGTGAGCCAGCCAAAGAAGTAGTCTATTCCGGCACGTCATTAATAGAGGTGCTGAAGGCGGGTGGACTTCAGTTGGACTCCGCCATGGCACGTGTCCGCAAAACAGTATCGATGTCCGTGGTCATCGAAGCAGCCGACGGTTACCGGGCGGTATTCGCATTGAGCGAGCTAGATCCAGAGTTGACCGACCGCGTCATTCTCTTAGCAGACGCCAAGGACGGCCAGCCACTGGCACCAAACGAAGGACCGTTTCGGATTATCGTTCCCGGTGAGAAACGCGCCGCACGCTGGGTGCGTCAGGTCAAGGTAATTACAGTCCGACAGAATTGAATTCCTTGCCCAAACCTGTATGAGGCTCAAATTGGACTGGGAGCGATGACCACAGCGGGCAATCCGAACAAGAGTAATCAACCGATCGGTCCGGGCGTTCGCATCGGTCATGTGCATTTGAAAGTGGCCGACCTTGATCGGGCGCTTCGCTTTTACTGCGATGTTCTCGGATTCGAACTGATGGTCCGCTTAGGCAACGAAGCTGCATTCGTATCGGCCGGCGGTTATCATCACCACATCGGCCTGAACACCTGGGAGAGCGCCGGCGGAAACCCGCCTCCTCTAAACGCGACCGGACTCTATCACCTAGCAATCCTTTATCCAACTAGGGTCGAGCTGAGCGATGCGCTCAATCGATTAATTCGCGCAGGCATCACCCTCGATGGCGCATCCGATCACGGAGTGAGTGAGGCACTTTATCTGCGCGATCCGGACCAAAATGGAGTCGAACTCTACTGGGACCGTCCTCGCGAGCAGTGGCCGCTCGGGCCTGATGGCAAAGTGACACTCTTTACCCGACCGCTCGATCTCAACGGTCTGTTGGATGAGAGCGCATAGCGGCGCGCACTTAAGTAATTCTCAACTGCTCTTCAATGCCGCTCAAAGAATACATCATCAGTCGCAAAGAAGGTATTACTGGTGACCTCGTTGGGTTTCGCTGTCCTTCAATTTTGAAAGGGATCGATTATGTTGGATTCCATTTCCATTTTGTAGACCAGGTGAAAGATTGAGGAGGTCATGTGTTCGATTTTCGCATCAATCAAGTCAACGTCGCTGTGCAAGAACTTGACAGTTACGCCGTCGCGATGCCGCGATTCAATGACGTACTCGATTTAGACCTGGACTCGTTCCGGTAATCGTACCCGGCCCCTCCCAACGTTTTGCCGGTAGCGACCGAACAGGCGATTCCCTGGCCAAGAGAACCTTCGGCTCGCAGGGTGACGAGTGCAGATTGTGGATCCTCGCGATACCGCTGCTTGAGGGGCGCCTGCAGTGCACGAAATTCATCTCGGTCCATATGCGTCTCCGTCCAAATTCTTCCCACATATACAGCGTCACATGCTGGCGGTCTTTCGCCCTAAGGTGTTATATTCGCGATCCCGTTGTTGTGTAACACTGCTGAGGTTAACTCGTCCTCTTCTATGCAGAACCTCAAATACGGCGATAGCGGTCCAGTAGTCGCGCAAATTCAGACTGCGCTCAATTTCGCGGGTCCAACCCGGTTACCACGTCTCTCGGCTGACGGCCAGTTCGGCGCATTTACCGAGGCGCGGGTTATGGAGTTTCAATTCCTCAACAACCTGAATGTGGATGGCGTCGTGGGGCCACAAACCAATGCGCGGCTGCCACAGGATGGCCCAGGAGACAACGAGCAACCCGATCCGCCCCAGGGCAGAAGCATCTTTGTCGATCTATATGATCGAGGACTGACGGCGTACGAGGACGGCAACAGTGCGCTTCACGTGAGCCCTATCAGTGGCGGTCGCCCCGGTTTTCGATCAACCCAGGGCGTATTCCAGATGACGTCCCGCAGACTCAGGCGACACAGCAGCAGCGAATTTCCGGGCAAAGATAATATGGATTTCGCGCTCTTCTATCACGGGGGAGAGGCTCTTCACCAGGGCAACCCAGATGTCCAGTCTCACGGCTGCATTCATGTACCAGCACCATTCGCGGAACAATTGTTCGACTGGGCTGGTACAACCAATATCAGGGTGAATGTTGTAGGTGTCTGAAGGTTTGCTGAACTAATGTTCAAGAATCTGACGAACTTCTTCAGCGGATTTTCCAAGCTTTTTCTGAAGTCGGCCTATTAATTCATCGTCCTTACCCTCAACATACTTCAGATCGTCATCCGTTAGCTGGGCGTACTTCTGTTTGAGCATGCCTTTCATTTCGTTCCACGAACCTTTGAATTGAAGTTTATTCATGCCAACAATTCGTTGCAGAGACGATCGCTGGCTGTATTAGCTCGAGCATTCTCGCTTTTCATCCAAGTCCGAGAACCCAGACCGCCATTCGAGCGATGATTGACTCCTCATCGGTGCCGATGACTCCGACCGTCACAGGACTCTCTTGGAATGAAATGACGGGCTCATTAGCGCTATTCAGGTTTTCATCCAATCGAACTCCGATCCAATCCAGGCCGGACCGCTGGACGCGCCAAAATTTTGTTGTTCCTTCAGGGCGCATCGCCATGAAACCATCATCCAGGGCTGACCCTCGGGCTGGCATCTGGTGCTTCTGCAAGGCGCCATTTGCCGGAACCGAAAACTGTAAACTGAAAACCGGTAACCGCGCCCCGTAGGGACGCGATCACTCGTACGTCTTGAGCACCTGGTGCACGCCTTCGACCGCCATCCCGCCCTCGCCTACGGCGGCGGCACAGCGCTTTACTGAACCGGAGCGGACGTCGCCAGCGGCAAAGATGCCTGGCCGGCTCGTTTCCAGCGGACCCGGTAAACGGTTCATGCTCTTCCAAGCAGGCGCGTCCGCCACTGCGTGACCCGTTTTGATGAAGCCTTTTTCATCGCGCTCTATTTCGGGTGGCAACCAGGAGGTGCATGGCTTTGCGCCGATCATGGAAAAGAGAGCGGAGGTCTGCACCGTCGGTCGTTCACCAGTCTTGCTATTCTCGAGTTCGACAGCCTCTAGAGCCCTACCACCCATCATTTTTCGGACCTCCGTGTAAGGCAAAATTTCTATGTTCTCCTTGGTCTCGACACGGCGCGATAAATAACTCGACATGGTTTTCGAGAGACCTTCACCGCGCACGACCAATAATACTTTCTCGGCGCTTTCGGAGAGAAACATGGCTGCTTGGCCCGCCGAATTGCCGCCGCCCACAACAACCACGGTCGAAGCACGGCAGAGTCTTCCTTCCCTTGCGGTGGCAGCGTAGTAGACACCGGATCCTTCGAAGTTTTCGCGACCGTCGGCCTCCAGTCGATGGTAATCGGCACCCGTCGCAATGATGACACACTTGGCTAACAGCGCAGCGTGGCAACCCTCGATTTGCAGGCACGCACGGTAGTCGCCCTCCATAAATTCAAGCGACAACGCTTGGGCCGGTGTCGAAAATTTCGCGCCGAAACGATATGCCTGGAGTTGCGCGCTATAAGTCAGGTCACCGCCGCTGATACCGGTGGGAAAGCCGAAAAAGTTCTCGATCAGTGAAGAAGATCCGGCTTGTCCACCCGGCGCGTAGCTTTCGAGAACGACGGTCTTGAGGCCTTCGGATGCCGCATAAACCGCGGCAGCAAGACCGGCTGGACCCGCCCCTACGATAGCGAGATCGCAGGTGACCTCGCTCTCTTCCTCGCTGGCCAACGGACGTAGCAACCCAACTAAGGCTGCGACTTCGCGCAGAGACGGACGTCGCAGCGGCCTTCCGCCGGCCGTGATCAGAACAGGCAAATCGTGACTCGCCAAATGCAAGCGTTCGCTCAATGCGCGTCCGTAATCGCTTCGAAAACCGATCAATCGATGCGGAACATGATTTTTATCCAGAAAATCATCGAGTCGATGGCCTTCAGGCGAGTCATCCTGCGCCAGAATGCGTAACCCGGCAAACTCGCGATCGCGCATCAACCGCTGCCGCCGCATGATCAAAGCGCGAACAATCATTTCACTGACACCGGGCAGCTCCACCAGCGCTCGGCGCAGCTTATCTGCCGGTATATAGAGAATTTCACTCTCCTCCGCCGTGCCTCGCGTATTTGCCAGCGCTGAAGTGCCCATCAGCATCGAAACGTCACCGAGGAAACCGCGCGGCCCTCCCGTCGCAAGGATTTGCTCTTGCCCATCGCGCGACTCAAAGACTTCAAGCTCGCCACGTAAGATCACAGTCAATCCGAGATTACGTTGACCTGCCTTGTATAGCAGTTCCCCTCGCTTCACGATCCGTCGTTCTCCCAGCGCCTCGAGCATAGCGAGTTGCCGGTCATCAAGCTTCGGAAAAGCAATGGCCTCCGTGTCACGATAGAATTGTTCGTCTTGATCAAGCTCGGTCATAAGCAAATTCGGTAAGCCGTAAGATCTTGCTATCACCTCGTATTTGCTCCCACAGTTAGCAAGCCATTTTCCGCAGCGAACCTGTAGGGCGGCAGGCCTCTGCCGCCAGGGGCTGCGGCACCTACTGCCCGCCAGGGGCTGCGGCAGGCCTCTGCCGCCGGGGGTTGCGGCACCTACTGCCGCCAGGGGCTGCGGCATCTACTGCCGCCAGGGGCTGCGGCATCTACTCTACCGGAGCTCACCTCGAGTACGAGTTCGAGGGCGAGATCGAGTACGAGGACGCAACCTGTCTGATTTGTAATCTTCGGGCAAGGATTCAGCCACACGAGCGGTGCTAGTTAGTCGCAAGGGCGTTTTTGAACCCATGCGATGAACAAGGCAAAACGAGCGACAGTGCGCGACGCATGGCGAATCGCCTGGCCATACTGGACATCGGAAGAAAAATGGTCAGCATGTACTGAGCTTATCGCTCGGTCTTCTGACTTCAGTCGTTTCCCTGGCTTCCTTTCTTGTAATTCTCTGGGGACTCTCTGGATCTGCGGAAATACCCATCGGTCCCTGGGGCAAAATCTATGTACCTGCTTATCTGGTATGGGCGGGCTTAGCCTACGCCGGCCTTGGCACCTGGCTCACCATCAAAATCGGACGGCCGCTGGTGCCGCTCAATTTCGCCCGGCAGCGCTTCGAGGCTGATTTCAGGTTCAGTATGGTACGCCTGCGAGAAAACGCAGAGAGTGTTGCTTTCTACGGTGGCGAACCGGTCGAACTCGGCGTTTTCAACGATCGGTTCCGAAACATATTCGATAACTTTTGGCAGATCATGAAGCGGCAAAAAAGCCTTACCTGGTTTACTGCCGGCTACTCGCAGGTAGCGATCATTTTTCCGGTGATGGTCATTGCCCCGCGCTATTTTGCGAAGCAAATCGGGTTAGGTGGTCTGATGCAAGTAGTCAATGCTTTCTCCACCGTGCAGACCTCTCTCTCTTTTATCATTACCTCCTATATGGACATCGCGGCCTGGCTGGCTGTAACCGAACGGCTTCAGAGCTTTGAGCAACGACTGTTTGCGATTCATGAATCGGCTCGCGCCCAGCAGAAGCTGGTCATTCGGAGGCAAGGTGACGGCGTCGTTGTCAAAGATGTCGACCTCGATCTACCGGACGGCACACCGCTGTTGCATAGCGTCAGCTTCGCGGCTGCCCCAAGGGAGGCAGTATTGATTGTCGGCCCGACCGGAGCGGGCAAGAGCACTTTGTTGCGAGCAGTCGCGGGGATCTGGCCGTTCGGGCGCGGCGACGTTTGGCTTAGCGAAAAACGAATTCTTTTCCTGCCGCAGCGACCCTATCTACCGCTCGGTACTTTCGCCAGCGCACTGCTCTATCCGAGAGGGCATGGAGACCCAGGTCCGCTGGACGACAAAAGCGGCGTCTCCACATTCAGGCTCATGGCGGTGCTTGATAAGGTGGGCCTCGGCGAGTTCGCAGGCGAGCTTGAGGTACATGATAACTGGCCTCAGCGCTTATCGTTCGGCGAGCAGCAGCGGCTCGCTTTCGCCCGGATCCTTTTGACTCAGCCGGCACTGGTTTTCTTGGACGAGGCTACATCCGCACTCGACGAGAATTCCGAGGCGCGGCTGTATGCCCTGCTGCGCACCGCCTCCTGGCGGCCAACCGTGATCAGCATCGGCCACCGAAGCACCCTCCGTCAATTCCACGACCAAGTTCTAGATATAGTCACTTTCAGCCAGCGGGCGGCTACTCATGCCCATAGTGTTGACGTCGCATGACAGACACGATCGCAACCTGATTGTCCTCGTTCTCGAACTCGATCTCGTCCTCGCTGGCTTAGCGGCCTGCGATGCTGTTTCCGCGTACGAGATCGGGGCCGATTGTGGGCGATAACAGGCTCTCAAGCTATAAAAGACCAACAACTTCTAGTGTAACTCCCGTTCCGCACCAAGCCCGAAGAACTTCCTGATATGGAAGAGCAGATCTCTTTGGCTGATTTCAATGGGCTTGATAGCGGCCTTGTCGAACATCGCAATCATTTGTTGTCGCTTCGAGAAGGATTCACTAAGCATTTCTACTAACTCGGGACGGGACTTCAGGATCGGTTCGAGATCTTGCGCGCATAAACCCAGGAGAAGACCGGATGTTACCGACGTAAGCGTGACAGGCTCGGCATGCGTTCCGGTTAACAGCGAAAGCGTCCCGAACGAGTCTCCAGGTCCGAGCCTTCCTATTTTGAGCTTTCTTCCGTCCTGCACTTCATGGGTAGCCTCCAATACGCCGGAGAAAATAAATTGGACTGCTCCTGTCGTTGTCCCCTGCGCCAAAATCTGTTCCCCGGGCCGGAAGGTTTGTCTGATGAGTTTGCCGCACAGCTCGCTCTTCTCGGAATCGGCCAACGCCTCAAGAAGCGGCATATGACTAAATAATTCATTCTCTGGAAAAAGGAATATCGGCCGCGGATGCAGCGCGTCCTGCCCCGCCGCTGAACAGGCCGGACCTGATCGAACCGGCGGGCGCGCCCGCTTGTAGAGCTGCCCGATAAACTGAGACCGCGCCTCTCCCGACACAGCGATTGAGGCAGTGCTGTAATTAGTCTCATAGGTGATCCGATCGGCCTTAAAGTCGATGATCGAAACGGAAGGCGCTGGATGGTCCAGAATAACCGGACAGGTCATTGCCACTTGTTTGAGAATCTCAAGGACCATGTCCGGCTCGTTGGCGCTATCCACGACAATGCTGAGAGTTCCGTTGTAGCGCTGGCTTCCTCCGCTATGGTTTTGAATCCGCATCTTGGCGATCGCGCTATTTGGAATAATGATGAGGTCGTTCGCATTGTTCCTGAGATGAGTCGATCGCCAATTTACCTCGATCACTTTGCCTTCGGCTCCACCCTCGAGAAGGATCTCGTCTCCAATGTGAAACGGTCGTTCAATGTTGAGCGATATACCGGAAAAGACATCCGACAGAGTGCTTTGCAGGGCCAATCCAAGCACGATCGCGATGATCCCGGAGGTGGCCATAACGCCCTGTATCGGGAATTGAAAAACGATTCCCAGCATCGCCACGCCTGCGCATATATAAATGCTGGCGGCAATAATATTGGAAAGAAGTTTATTCTGAATCGGCGACTTCTTCAGCTCACCCAGCAACTGCAGAAACGTGACAAGCTCCCGAGCCAGCAACACCCACCAGCAGCAAATTAGCAGTTGAATCCAGAAGGCTCGCGGTAAGTCTTGCAGCCCGAAGACTGGGTGGAATGGGGAGCTGACCAGCGCAACGATCAAAACCGTTTCGAGAGCAAACAGGATCGACATGCTGACGAAGCGCACTACGTGGCCCCGCCTCGCGATCAGCCTCAAAAATAGAATATCCGCAACGATTAAGAGACTGAGTAAAACGTGAAGCTCCATAACCTAGTTCAATTCTCAGTCCTTCTCAGGAACCTCTAAGAGAATAATTAGTGTAGCGATTCTGAGCACCAAAAGCAGCTACCAAAGAGTGCAGCTGCCAAAATATTCGAGGGAATCCTGCGTGCGCGCTTGTTCCCCTTCCGTCGAGATCGCCGGAACACTCAAGAACCTGGAGCGGCTAAATTGCGAGGCTATCAAAAGCACCGGAGCCAAAGAGCACTAGCCCATCTTGGCAATGGCGCTAGTAGAGTCCTTGGTTGTCCTTAGAAACATTCACTTTGCCCCGATAATGCCGCCGAATCACGGAGAGATAGCACAAGGCGAGGATCAAAGCGGGAAACCACCATACCGCGCCAATGCTTAGACTCGTTTCCGGTGCCGCGCAGTCCCCTGCTGTCAGTCGCATGGCGGGCCCAGTAGTCGAAAACAGCATTACCGGGAAAAGCGCAGCCGCTCCGGTCATCAGTAGCCCGAACAGCAGAAAGGTCGATCCTAGCAAAGCGAGATGTTCGTGCTGGCCCCGAATGCCGGTAAAGATCGCGTATGCACTCGCTCCGCTTACAACCAGGGTCAGCCAGGCAAGCGGTCGAACTGCGATTCCCTGCAACAGCTCCGGACGTACCAACCAGGTGAGTATCGTAATCACCAGAAAGGCTGGGATCACCGCAAGCCAGAGTTTGCGCATCAATTTGACCGATCGCTCGTGTACGGCTCCTTCCGTCTTCATGGTCAGGTAAGTCGCTCCATGAGCGGTCAAAATGAGGACACAAAACAACGCCATCGGACCTGTGTACCAATCCAGCAAACCGACGTTGCCGTGAGTCAAGAAGTTGGTAAAGAACGGCAAATAAAAAGTGCCTTCGGCCGTCAGGGGTACTCCTCGAGCAATATTGCCAAGCGCCGCTCCAAATAGAACAGCCAACAACACATTGCTGAAGACAAAAACGGCGTCCCAGAACTCTTGCCAAAGCTTGTCACCCAAATGGCCGCCGACCTCAATGGAAATTCCCCGGAGCAGAACGCACCAGAGAATGAGGAATAAAGCAAGATAACATCCGGAGAATGACGCGGCCATCAGCCGGGGGAAGGCCATTACCATTACGCCACCGGTGCCAACTAACCAGACTTCGTGCCATGACCAGAGTGGTCCGATGGCCGCGATTACCTGTCGCCGTTCGGCTTGATTGTGCGCGACGATCCAATGAAGGATGCCCGCCCCAAAATTACGTCCATCTAACACGATGTATGTCGTCAGCATGAACGCTAGAATTCCGTACCAGAGCGCAATCATGCCGGTACCTCCTGACTTCTGGGCTCCGCCGCTTCAGGAGCATCCGGAC
>JBKPCS010000241.1:0-19147 GCA_046727495.1 bacterium
CTTTTATCCCGGGCAGAACGGTGGACAGGCACTTGCCGAGATATTGTTTGGTGACGTGAACCCGTCGGGCAAACTGCCGGTCACATTCGAAAAACGCATCGAAGATAATCCTGCTTACGCCACGTTTCCGACGATCAATACTCATCCAGACGCCATTGCGTATAGCGAAGGTATTTTTGTTGGTTATCGGGGCTACGAGAAGAATCATGTTCAGCCGCTCTTCCCATTCGGATTCGGCTTGTCGTATACCAAGTTCCAATATTCTGACATCAAGGTGACGCCAGCCGTTTTCGATGGAACGCAGCCGGTAAAGGTTTCATTTACTGTGACCAACACCGGTAAACGAGCCGGCGCAGAGATTGCCCAGCTCTACGTTGGAGAAACCAACCCCTCGGTTCCGCGCCCATTAAAGGAGCTGAAAGGATTCGACAAGGTTTATCTCCAACCCGGCCAATCGCAGACAATAACGCTTCAACTGAACCAACGTTCCTTCGCCTTCTTCAACACGAATAAACACCTGTGGGATGCTGAACCGGGCGTTTACGACGTATCGGTTGGAGCGTCTTCACAGGATATCCGGCTGACTGGGCAAGTAACACTTAAAACAGACATCACATCTAGTCCGTAGATTCGGGTTTCAGGTTCCGAGCGGATTTTTTGCTGGCGCTGTAGCGCGAGTAATCGCGCTTGGCGACACGCTGTAGGGCGGTGGGCCTGTTCCGCCCTACAGCTTCGCCTGCCGATTGTCTGCTGACCGCGCTTTGACTGCCGACTGGGAACCGTTCTCGTCTAACTCGAACTCGTCCTCGAGATACCTGCCAAAGCTGGGGCTCCGCCCAGCATCGAGAATCTTCGGTGACTAGCTTTCCTGGCGCTGCCATCGAGAACGAGGACGAGTTACACCTTGCCCAAATGCATATCCCTGAAACCGGTCGGATATTTAAGCCCATATCCGATCGCTCGATCGAGTCCGATGTGAGCAATCCAGATCAGCAACACCCAGTCCCACGATTGGTTGTGCAGGAGTCTGGACACAATAAAGAACAGAAGAGGCACGGAATACGTGTGAACGAAATTGTAACAAACCGCTCCCAAACGCTTGTTGATGAGATAACCGAGCATCGAAAGGTCGGGAACGAGCAGCAGAATTAGAAACCAGCTCCAATGTCCGTGCACCTGTTGGTATAGAATGCAGGAGACAACTACGACACATCCACCTTCAATGTGAAGCAACGGTTTGGGAAGAAGCGCAGCCATGGCTGGGACTTTTCATGCAGCACAGCTTTTCCGCAAGACACGTTCACCGCAACCCTACCAATAATAGGCTATCCCACACAATCGGTAGGCCGCCACATCTCACCTCTCACTTCTCACCTCTCACTCCTTCTTCTCCTGGCTCCTGACTCCTGGCTCCTGTATCCTAATACGCCAGATGCAAGGAACGATCCTCATTGTCGACGACGAGAAACATACTCGGGAGGGGTTACGCCAATCGCTTGAGGACGATTTTGACGTCTACACCGCCAGCAATATTGAGGAGGCGATAAACGTTCTTAATAGCGACCAGATCGATCTGGTGCTAACCGACCTACGACTGGGTGGCGAAGACGGCATGGTGTTGATCGAGCAAATCCTCCGCCGGCCGCGTCCGCCGGTTTGTATCCTGATGACTGCTTACGGCTCGATCGCCACGGCCGTTGAAGCCATGAAACGCGGCGCTCACGATTTCGTTACTAAGCCGGTCAATATCGATGAGCTCGGAATTAAAATTGCCCGCGCGATTCAGGGCCGCAAAACCGAACAGGAAAACGTCCAGCTACGGCAACAGGTCGAGACACGATTCGGGCTCGAAAACATCATCGGTGAATCCAAAGCGATGCACCGGATATTCGAAATCGTTCGCCAAGTAGCTCCAACCCAGGCGACAGTTTTGATGCTGGGTGAGAGCGGAACCGGAAAAGAGTTGATCGCCCACGCAATCCACAATCTGAGCAATCGCAACAAAACGCGGTTTGTCGCGTTCAATTGTTCGGCTTTTTCGCCGCAACTCATCGAGAGCGAGCTGTTCGGCCACGAGCGTGGCGCTTTCACCGGCGCGGTGGAACGGCGAACTGGCAGATTTGAACAGGCAGCAGGAGGCACACTTTTCTTGGACGAGATCGGTGAGATCGATGCGAATGTTCAAGTCAAGCTGTTGCGGGCACTCGATCCCGGCGTGTTCGAACGCGTCGGAGGCAACCAACCAATTCGATCGGATGTCAGGTTGATTGCGGCGACCAATCGCGATCTGGCTTCTCAAGTGCGCGAAGGGAAATTCCGCGAAGATCTTTATTATCGGCTGAACGTGGTACAGCTGCGGATCCCGCCATTGCGCGAACGGAAAGAAGATATTCCGCTCCTGGTGGCGACGTTTCTGAAAGAGATTTGTGAACGGGACAAGAAACCGCTTCGCCAATTGTCTCAAGAAGCAATGGACTGCTTACTGCGATACGATTGGCCCGGGAACGTGCGAGAGCTTAAAGGCGCTATCGATTCGGCTGTAACACTTTCAACCGGGTCACAAATTTCCGTCCGGGATTTGCCTTTGACTGTGCGCGGTGGGACCGAACTGCCAATCTCGAGAGATCTCTCTGCGGCGGATCAGATGAATCTTCATGACAACGAGATTAGACTTATCATGCGCGCATTAGATGAAAGCGGCGGAAACCGTACCGAGGCAGCGAAGAAATTGGGTATCAGTCGACGCACATTACATCGCCGGTTGAAAGAGCTCCGGCTTTCCGCATGACATTAGACACGCGCCTCCAAGGGCTAATCCATTCGCTTGAGCAAGGGGGACTGGCCGGCCTGTTTCGCAGAGTTCTTCTCGCTGCGATTATCGTTGGGATAGCACTTGCCTACTTGCTGATTCAATTTAAGGGCCTCTCCAGCGCGCAAGGGATGGATCAAGCACAGATTGCTCGCCAGCTCGCGCTGGGCCACGGATTCAGTACCAAACTAATCCGTCCACTCGCACTGGCTGAGTATGAACGGGCCAACAGCAAGGTTACCGATTCGCTGCCAGACAGCTATCACGCCCCGCTCGGTCCCTCGGTCAACGCTGTAGCACTGACTATTTTTCGCGGCGCATTGACCGCTCCTTTGGATATCAATCACCCAATTTTTGCTGCAGATCGTGTGATCGCCGCCCTCGCCACCATTTTTTTTGTTCTATCACTAATTGTTACTTACTCGATTGGATGCCGTCTCTTCGATTCGCGTGTCGCGCTCATCAGTTGCGCTCTTGTGCTGTTATCAGACCAGTTCTGGCAATTTTCGTTGTCCGGGTTGCCGCAGATGTTGATCCTTTTCCTGTTTTCTTGCGCGGCCTGGTGTCTGGTGGCAGCCACGCAAATCACAGAAACGCCCAAGACCCTCCATTTTGTTCTGCTCGAAACCTGCCTGGGACTGATGGCGCTCGCTCATGCCGCCACTCTCTGGATCGCAGCCGGAGCGCTCCTGTTTTGTGCGCTCCATTTCCAATCACGTATCAAGAGTGTTCTGATCCCGCTCGGCACTGGCGGCAAGACAATGCAGGCAAACCAGTTTCACATCCTTTTTGGGCCGATAATGACTCTATATGGAGTGGCATTCGTTCTTGTCCTCTGGAACCGGCTTGAGCTTGCAACTTTTTGGCGGCCGATCCTCGTCACCGGACTGATTCTGCTCAGCGCGTTCCCGCCACTCCTCGGATTTCTGTTCCGCGATGTGCGTATCCAGTTCCCGCCTTATCTGCCGGCGTTCATGCGCTTATTTTCCGATTGGACCGCTCCAAACGAAGTAGTTTGCTCTGATATGCCTTGGGCTATCGCCTGGTACTCGGACCGGAAATCGGTTTGGCTTCCATGGAAGGTACAGGACTATTTCCGATACGCCGCGGACGAGCGGACGGGACCGATCGTCGGACTCTACCTGACCCCAGTCTCGCGTGATACCGGTTTAACCAATGGAATTATGACCGGCAAATACAGCAACTGGGCCGGCTTGATCGTTCCGTTTCCCGATGCTGTCGAGAAATTTCCGCTGAAAGCCCATCTAGCCGTCGCCGACAATCAATGCCTCTATTACAGCGATCGCGAACGCTGGAAGAAATAGAACCCTGGTTAGAATTTCGAAGCTCGAAAGTGTTGGTCTGCATATCATCGGAAATTCGAGATTCCAGATTCGAACTGCTGACCTATCGCTGCCCTGGGGCGTTATCGAGTTGAGTGAGTGCCCACGCAGTGCTTGAGTTCTCTCACCCCCCATGCAGACTAATGCTCCCACGGACGAACCTCTTTGGCGGCCTACAAAAGAATCGATCGAACGAAGCGAACTCACTCGATTTCAGAAGTGGTTACTTGAGCGGCATAAGCTTGACCTCAAAGACCATCGGGCACTGTACGACTGGTCCGTCAACAATCTGGAACAGTTCTGGAGCGCGGTCGCCGAGTTCTTTGGCGTGCGTTTTTATTCTGCTCCGAGAAAGACTTTGGAAAACGCGGCGGATCCGGTTCATGCGAAATGGTTTCCGGGCGCTACGCTCAACTATGCTGAGCATTTGCTCCGGTTTGGTCAACCGGTTGGGGTAGAAGCGGACGATTCGGCAGCCGTCTTGTTTGCCGGCGAACCAGATCGCCGCGAGACCTTGACTCGACATGAGCTGACCGATCGCGTCGCCCGGCTGGCATCCGCGTTGCGCCAACTCGGTGTCCAACGCGGAGATCGGATTGCAGGCTACTTACCGAATCGAACGGAAACCCTAATTGCCTTCCTCGCGACGGCGAGTATCGGCGCAATCTGGTCCAATTGCCCAGCGGAGCTTTCGAGCCGGGGCGTATTGGACCGCTTCACCCAAATCGAGCCGAAGATACTGTTCGCGGTACAGGGCTACCGATATGGCGGCAAGGACCACGACCGGCGTGCCGCTGTTAAGGAAATCGTCGCAGGACTGCCTACCCTTGAGCACGTGATTGTCTTTTCCGACACCGACGAACCCGTCTCAGCAAAACAGCTTTCTTGGGCCGAGCTGCTGAGGTCAGGGCCCGGCCAGCTCAGCTTTGAGCCAGTGCCGTTCGATCATCCACTGTGGATCGTTTATTCGTCTGGAACGACAGGCACACCCAAGCCGATCGTGCATGGACACGGCGGCAGCCTTTTGGAACTGCTCAAAGCGCTTGCCTTCCACCTGGATCTACGATCGGGCGACCGCTTTTTCTGGTTCACTTCAGCTGGATGGATGATGTGGAATCTTCTCTTGGCTGGCCTTGGTCTTGGCACCGAGATCGTCCTGTACGACGGCAGCCCAAGGTATCCTGATTTCTCCGTTCTTTGGGATTTCATCGCCAAAGAACGGATCCAGTATTTTGGAACAAGCGCTCCGTTTCTCTTAGCGTGCATGAAGGAAGGACTGGAGCCCCGAAACCAGTTTGATCTTAGTGCGCTTCGATCGATCGGATCAACCGGCGCCCCTTTGCCCTCAGAGGGATTTCGGTGGGTTTACGAAAAAGTTAAGCCAGAGGTTTGGCTTGGATCAATTAGCGGAGGAACTGACATGTGTACTGCATTCGTTCTCTCCCACCCGTGGCTTCCTGTGTACGCAGGAAAGCTGCAATGCCGTGGACTCGGAGCACCGATCGAAGCCTGGGACGAATCAGGTAAACCAGTCTGGAACCAAGTAGGCGAACTGGTGGTCAAAGCCCCAATGCCTTGTATGCCGGTTTTCTTCTGGCACGACACTGATTCAAGTCGATTCCGCGCGGCGTACTTTGATTATTTTCCCGGTTATTGGCGACACGGAGATTGGATCGAGATCGATGCGGAGACGGGTCAATGTGTCATCTACGGGCGCTCCGACTCAACGTTGAACCGAGGTGGAGTTCGAATGGGGACAAGCGAATTTTATCGAGTAATCGAATCCGTTCCGGAAGTAGTCGAAGCGTTGGTCATCGACACGACCAGCTTAACCGTGGCTGGACAAGACGGACAGCTCTTGCTTTTCGTGGTTTTGCGTGAAGGTGAATCGCTGACGCCGGCTCTCAAGGATCGAATTTGCTCAACAATCAAATCAGCGTTGTCGCCTAGATACGTTCCCGACGCTGTCTATGCGGTTCCGGAAATCCCGCACACGTTGAATGGAAAAAAACTTGAGGTACCGATCAAACGAATCTTCCAAGGGACCGAACCTGGAAAAGCTGTGACACGCGAAGCAATGAGCAATCCGGATGCGTTGAAGCCGTTTGTTGAGTTGGCGAAGAGGGTAAGCGGCAAGAAGCTGTAGAGCGGATTCTTTGACATCAGGGCAGATTCGTAATACCGTATTACCGTGGTCACGATTACGTTTAAGGCGACCGAAGAAGAGGCGGCTCTTATCCGAGCATTGGCGAAACAGGAAGGTGTCGCAGTTTCCGAATATATCCGCCGGCGCGCCACGGGTACGAGCGCGGGCGCCTCGAAACCCCACCGAGTGCGGTGCCCCCACACCGGCGCGCTGATCTTTGGCAAACAGAAAAACGAACCACCTATGACGACTGAGTTGGTTCGGGAACTGTTGTCGAACTTTCCGTGAGGTACCTTCTAGATGTTAATGTGCTGGTCGCATGGGCATGGGAAGATCATGTCAACCATGATGCTACCGTGCGCTGGATTGCGGCGACTAAACGGCAGCGCGGAAACCAATTGCTCACGTCCGCGATTCCTCAACTGGGGTTCGTGCGAATCTCGGTCCAGCGCACGCGAGGATTGGTGACAATTCAGGAAGCGAGCGAGACGCTGAAAGGAATGTTGGCTAGCCTCAGCCCTCGGCATTCTTTTCTGCCCGACGATCAACCTTCTGTAAGCTTCGCTAACTGGTGCGACTCGGCATCCCGGACTATGGATGCGCATTTGCTTCAGCTAGCGCAGGCGCACCAGGCAAAATTGATTACACTCGACGCAGGGATTCCGGGAGCTTTCCTGATCCCGATGTCTTGATGAATCCCGCCATTAGGGTCAGTCTGCTTTTTCGCGAGCCTTTGTTGCCTTAATCTATTGCGGTCGGCGATCTCCTCGAGGGCGCTCTGTCTTCGCCGTTGGGAAGAGCCAGCACCCGGTACTTCAACGCCGGCGGCAATCTCGGCAGCTGGCGAACCGCCCTCCGAGAAGATCATGGCAAGGGATAGATGTTAGCGGCAGAGGCCTGTCGCCCTACATTTTTCGCGTCGCTACAATGGTTGTACGGATACTTCCAATCGGCCTGGTTCCGTTCTCTTCCGCGCTAGCAATATCAGCCGAATAGAAATTCAGACTCGGCTACAAGGAGTCCACAGCAGCTCAGGAAGAGCCCTAGAGCAGCGCACTTCAGGCTTCGCTTTGGAGTTTACTGCCTGCCACAAACATGTCGGTCACGCGAACCAACGAAACTCAGGATGACCCGATTAACCCAGGTGGAACCCAAAAGGTGGTTGTGCTGACATTAACAGGATCGGGCAGCTGACAGGCTAGTATTTGGTGGTGCAAAAAATTGTGCTTCTGCCGTTGCCGAGACTATAACTGCAAAAGCTTTTTGGGTGGGCTTTTTCCCCCGCCCATGGCATTCATTGCAGCTGATGAGCTCCCCTTCAGACGCTTCCACCGGGCCGGGCGCGCATCTAAAACATCAGAGCGAGGTGCCCCCAAAACGAACGGTGATTTCTCGGATCACCTCTTTCTTCTTGTATTTGTTCGAACGGATCACGCCTGATCCGTTCATTTTCGCAGTAATTCTCACTTTCTTGACGGCGATCCTGGCCTTGCTGTTTGCCCCGAAGAACACCCCGGACATACTCTTGAGCAGCTGGTACAAAGGTCTGTTTGATATACTCGCGTTCGCATTCCAGATGGTGCTGGTGCTCGTCACCGGGTACGTCCTTTCCAACTCCACGCCGGTCCGGCGCTTGCTCGATTTCGTTGCCGGCTTCGCCACTACTCCGCGGCGTGCTGTGGTAATCATCATCCTGGTTGTGATGGCAACCTCGTTTCTCAACTGGGGGTGCGGCCTGGTGGTTGCCGGTTTGCTGGCACGGGAAATTGCAAAACGAATCAGGATTGACTTCGGCTGGTTAGTGGCGGCCGCCTATTCCGGTTGGATAATTTGGGCAAGTGGTTTTTCAAGTTCGATCGCGCTCGCCCAAGCGACAAAGGGATCGAACCTGAATCAAGTGGAGAAAGTCACCGGGCAAGTCTTGAGCCTCGGAGAAATGATTTTTGCGCCATTCAATCTAGTGCCGGTGCTAGTACTAGTTGTGCTTGTGCCGCTGCTTTATTGCGCAATTCAACCGGCGGAGAATGACGTCGTAGCGGCTGATTCCCAACGGCTGGCGGCGGAGGACCGCGCTCCTGAAGAGAACAAGGAGGGGCCGATCACCATTGCGCGCTGGCTGGAAAACGCATGGATCATCAACCTGCTACTTGCGCTAGCAGGTCTGGCCGCGCTGGGCGTGACATGGTCAAAAGCGGGCGGTATTTCGTTGAAGTCGTTGGACATCAACTCAGTAATATTCCTTTTCTTGATAGGCGGACTGTTGTTACACTGGACGCCAATTGCCTATGTCAAAGCGTTCAATAACGCCGCTCGTGTAACCGGTCCGTTAATTCTGCAGTATCCCTTGTACGGGGGAATAATGGGTCTCATGACTATGACCGGGCTGGCTGATGTCGTCTCGAAGGCGTTCGTCAGCTTTTCCAATGCGCACACGTTGCCATTTTGGAACTACGTCGCTTCGCTTTTGATCAGTCTATTCATTCCCAGCGGCGGCGGGCATTGGGCTGTTCAAGGGCCGTTTACAGTGCCTGCTGCCGTTCAGCTGCATTCATCTCTAGCGGCAAACGCGATGGCTGTAGCCATGGGCGAGCAAGTTACAAACATGATTCAACCGTTCTGGGCCTTGCCTGTTCTCGCAATTGCCGGAATCAGTCTCCGCCGCGTCATGGGCTTCACCGTAATGAGCTTTTTCGTTGGATTCGTCGTCTTCGGAGCAGCGTTGTTGTTATTAGCGTAGCAGGTTTGCGTCTGGCGCGGGCCACAGACTAAATTCTTCGTTATGAAAACGCCATGGTTTATCCTCGGCTGTTGCATCGCGATGGCAGCCCAAGGGTTTGGCCAAAGGGTCGGGTTTCGTCTGAATAGTCCGACTTGGCATGAGGGCGGCACTGTTCCGACGGAAAATGTGTTCAACGGTTCGGGTTGTGAGGGCAAAAATGTTTCTCCTGCTTTGAGTTGGTCCGGCGCACCACAGAACACCAAAAGCTTTGCTGTCACCTTATTTGATCCGGACGCGCCAACCGGTCACGGGTTCTGGCATTGGGCCCTGTTCGATCTACCTGCGAGCACAACAGAACTACCTGCAGGCGCGGGGAACAGGCCGCCAAGCGGCGCGATCCAGTGCAGGAACGATTGGGGTACTAGCGGTTACGGCGGACCATGCCCACCATCCGGTTCAACACATCGCTATGTTTTGACCGTCTGGGCAGTGAATGTGGAACACCTGCAGAGCAAAGCCGATACATCCCCAGCGAAGGTCGCCGCCGAGCTGCGGGCCCATACCCTTGGTACGGCACAGATGACGGTTCGCTTCGGGACCGGCCGATGATCATGTGAGAGGTGAGAAGTGAGAGGTCGCACGGAGGCGTCTCACGGAATTTAAAACGTGCGATCCGATGTTTCGCTGATCGGGTCGCATGCGGGCCAATGCGTCGCTACCTCTCACTTCTCACCTCTCACATTCCCCGACTCACGCCGGCTGCGGGTGCGCGACCGGCGCATGTTTTACTCTGCGTTGCCGCAACCGATCCAGATACAGATAAATGATCGGGGTGGAATAAAGGGTAAGCAGCTGTGAAACAACTAAACCGCCGATGATCGATACACCGAGTGGCTGACGGAGTTCCGCTCCGTTGCCGTGACCAATGGCAAGCGGGACGGCCCCAAACAGCGCAGCCATTGTGGTCATGATAATCGGCCGAAACCGGACCAGACAGGCTTTGTAGATGGCGTCAGCCGGCGATAGGTTTTCATGACGTTCAGCTTCAAGTGCAAAGTCGACCATCATGATCGCATTTTTCTTCACAATGCCGATCAAGAGGATGATCCCAATCAGCGAGACAATCGAGAGATCCAGATGCCAGAGTTGAAGCGCCAGCAAGGCACCAAGGCCGGCAGACGGAAGTGTCGATAAGATCGTTATCGGATGAATGTAGCTTTCGTACAAAACACCGAGCACGATGTACACGGCGAGAATCGCGGTAACAATCAATAGCGGCTCGGAGGAGAGCGACGCCTGAAAGACCTGCGCGGTGCCTTGGAATGATCCACGAATGTCATCCGGCAGATGCAGCTCCCGTGCCGCTTGAGCGATCAGCCGGGTGCAGTCTTGCAGCGATGTCCCGGGTTCGGTGTTAAATGAGAATGTGATCGCTGGGAACTGGCCCTGGTGCGGGACAGAGGTCGGCGTATTGCTTGTCGAGAAGTGGGCCACTGCGCTCAGCGGCACCTGTTGTCCGCCACTTCCAGGCACATAGATCTTGTCCAGCGCACTCGGGTCGGTCAGAAACTTCGGTGACGCCTCGAGGACGACGTGGAACTGGGCGCGATTGGTATAGATGTTTGAAACCTGCCTCTGGCCAAAGGCGCTGTAGAGCGCACTATCAATCTGTTGCGGAGAAATCCCAAATCGGGACGCGGTATCGCGATCAACAACTACATCAGACTGCAGCCCTCGGAACTGTTGATCCGTGGTGAGATCTTTCAGTTGCGGGAACTTCCGCAAGCGATCCATCAGTTTGGGCACCCATTCGTTTAGTTCGTCGATGTTCGGGCCTTGCAACGAGTAGAGAAAGTCACCCTTTGCGACCCGGCCGCCAACCCGTATGTCTTGCACCGGCATCAAAAAGACGCCAATACCCGGAAGTCGCGCGGTTTTTTGCCGGAGCCGCGCGACAACTGCGAGCGCAGAATCCTTGCGCTGATTCTCGGGCTTCAAAGAAATGAACATTCGCCCCTGGTTTCCGCTCCCGCCGCCGCCGCTACCGACGGATGAACCGACTGACTCGACCGCCGGGTCCTTCAACACCAGCTCTGTGACCTGAGCCTGTTTTCTGACCATTTCATCGAACGAAATGTCCTGAGCAGCTTCGGTGATACCCATGATCTGGCCGGTATCCTGGCTCGGGAAAAATCCCTTCGGCACGATGCCGTACAGCCAAATGGTGACAATGAGAACCGCGAAGGTCACTACCAACATGATGAAAGAATGCTTCAGGACCCAGCGTAGCGTGACCGCGTACAGATCAAGGATCGCTTTGAATCCTCTCTCGGTGAGCTCATAGAACCAGCCACGTTCTACTTCCGGTACATTCTGTCGGAGAAACCTTCCGCACATCATCGGGGTCAGAGTCAACGAAACAACAGCCGAGACAAGGATTGCCACCGACAGCGTCACGGAAAATTCATGAAACAGCCGGCCAACAACGCCTCCCATGAACAGCAGCGGAATGAAGACGGCTACAAGTGAGATGCTGATTGAGACAATCGTAAACCCTATTTGGCGCGCCCCTTTCAACGCAGCCTCCATCGGAGTCAGCCCTTCTTCGAGATGACGCACAATATTTTCGATCACCACAATGGCGTCATCGACAACGAAGCCGACGCAGACGGTCAGTGCCATCAGCGAAATATTGTCGAGGCTAAAGTGCAGCAGATACATGAATCCGAACGTTCCTGCCAAAGCCAGCGGAACCACAACGCTGGCAATGAACGTCGGCCAGAACCTTCGAAGAAAGAGGAAACAAACCAGCACAACCAGCATCACGCTGACCGTCAGCGCTACCTGTACATCGTGCACCGAGGCCCGAATCGTTGTAGTGCGATCTATGAGTATGTCCAGATGTACGGATGGTGGTAGCCAGAGGCGCATCTGCGGCAGCAAAGCTTTCACCCGGTCGACGGTATCAATGACATTCGCATCCGCCTGTTTTCGAATGATGAGCAGTACCGCACGCTTCGCGTTGTACCAGCCTGCTTGAAGCCGGTTTTCGTTCGAGTCGATCACGGTCGCGACAGAGCTGAGAGGGATCGGTATCCCGTTCTTTTGCGTGACGATCAGCCCCTTATAATCCTTCGCGGTTTGCAGCTGGTCATTGCTGTTAATGGTGAAACCGATCGAATCACCTTGCAGACTGCCCTTTGGCGCATCGCGATTGACCGATTGCAACATCGTCGCGATATCCGAGAGGCTCAACCCCATAGAGGCCAGTGAAGCGGGATCTACTTGGACACGAACGGCCGATTTTGCACCGCCGCCAATATCCATCTCGCTTACCCCCGGAACCTGCAGAATTCTAGGCTGCAGCAATTCATACGCGTAGTTGTAGAGCTGGGAAAGCGGTGTCGTATCCGAAGTCAGCGCGAGGATGAGGACTGGAGCATCAGCCGGGTTTGCTTTCCGGTAAGTCGGCGGATTGGGAAGATTGGCTGGCAGCTCGTTGGAAGCCGCGTTGATCGCTGCTTGCACATCCCGGGCCGCGCCATTGATGTCCCGGTTCAGATCGAACTGAAGGACGATCGTCGAACCGCCTAATTGGCTGGTGGAGGTCATTTCTGTGACCCCTGCGATATTAGAGAAGCGGCGTTCGAGCGGTGCTGCTAGTGAAGTCGCGGCGGTCGTGGGATCAACACCGGGCAATTGCGCGCTCACCATGATCGTTGGAATATCGATCCGTGGCAGCGATGCGACCGGCAGCATCGAATACGCTAGGAATCCTGCCAAAAGCACGCCCGCCGCGAGCAATGAAGTCGCGATCGGGCGCTTAATAAATGGCTCAGAGATGCTCACGAAGAGAGTGCGAGTGTTAGTGCTAGTGCAAGTTTAAACATGAGCCGGTTCAGGCAGACGGGGTTTAGTTTCGACTCGCTGACGTCGCCGGGCGAGAAACTTGCCCAGTTTGTCCATGTAAAGGTAGATCACCGGAGTGGTGTACAAGGTTAGGAACTGCGACAGCAAAAGACCGCCAACAATCGTAATTCCTAATGGCTTACGAAGTTCTGCGCCTGTGCCTTCCTGAATTGCCAACGGCAAGGCGCCCAGCAATGCCGCCATGGTAGTCATCATGATTGGACGGAACCGAAGCAAGCATGCCTGGTAAATCGACTCTTCCGGAGGCAATCCCTGCTCGCGTTCGGCGTCGAGCGCAAAGTCGATCATCATGATCGCGTTCTTCTTAACAATGCCGATCAAAAGAATTATCCCAATCAACGCGATCAACGAAAAATCGATCCCGGTGATAAGCAATGCGAGCAAAGCACCCACCCCGGCGGAAGGCAGTGTCGACAAGATCGTAATCGGATGAATGTAACTCTCGTACAAGACGCCCAGCACGATGTAGATAACAATCACTGCCGCCAGGATTAGAAACGGCTCAGAACGAAGCGAGGATTGGAATTCGGCGGCAGTCCCATAGAAACCGCCCGTGATCGTCTCCGGCATCCCAATCTGGTTCTTCGCCTCTTGCAGCGTTCGGACAGCTTCACCCAGCGAGCCTCCTTGCCGGACGTTAAATGATAAGGTTACAGCTGGAAGCTGGTCCTGGTGTGTTACCACCAAAGGCGCAGTTGTGGTTTCCATTGTAGCGAAGGCCGAAAGCGGTATCTGCTGACCCGTGCTCGAGCTCACATAAATCTGATCGAGCGAATTCGGCGCATTCTTGAACTCTGGCAGGACCTCAAGGATCACTCGATACTGGTTCAACTGGGTAAAAATGATCGAGACCTGACGCTGTCCAAAGCAGTCATATAGCGCGTTATCGATCGCCGCGGTCTGCACATTCAGTCTGGATGCTTTTTCCCGGTCGACATTCACAGAAACCTGATATCCTTGCGGCTGCTGATCCGTTGCGACATCGCGCAGCTCAGGCAATTGTTTCAGCTTTTGCAGCAGCTTGTCAGACCACTCTCCGAGCTCTTTCGAGTCCGTATCCTCAAGAATATACTGGTACTGCGTACGGCTGACCCGGGTATCGATCTGCAGATCCTGCGCCGCCTGTGTGAAAAGCGAAATGCCCTGGACATTGTTCGTCGCCTGCCGCAAACGCGCTATAATCTCTTGAGCACTGGCCTGGCGCACCCGTCTCGGCTTCAGCACGATATAAAGCCGCCCGCTGTTCGGCGTTTGGTTCACAGTCCCGGCCCCCACGAACGCCGCCACACTCTGAACATCCGGATCCTGACGAACAATATCGGCGATCTGCTGCTGGCGATCGATCATCGCTGCAAAAGAGATATTCTGCGCAGCATCGGTCACGCCGATGATTTCTCCCGTATCCTGCAACGGCAACAATCCTTTGGGAACGATCACGTACAGAAATAACGTGATCGCGAAGGTCGCGATCGCAACCATCAGGGTCAGGAATCGGTGGCGCAGAACCCACTTCAAACTTACGTCATACAGGTTCAGAGTTTTTTGGAAAACACCTTCAGTCCATTGAAAGAACTTGCCTTGTTTTCCGTGCTCGATCGGCTTCAAGAATTTCGCGCACATCATCGGTGTTAGCGTAAGCGAGACAACGGCCGACGCTATCACCGCAACGCTGAGCGTGATTGCGAATTCGCGAAACAGCCGGCCCACGATTCCCGTCATGAAGAGCAGCGGAATAAATACGGCGATCAGTGAGATGCTCAACGAAACGACAGTGAACCCAATCTGACACGCGCCTTTCAATGCCGCATCCAGCGGTTTTTCACCCGCTTCAATGTAGCGGAAAATGTTTTCGATCATGACAATGGCGTCATCGACGACGAAGCCAGTCGAGATGGTGAGAGCCATCAGCGAGAGGTTGTTCAGGCTGAATCCGATCAGATACATGGTCCCGAACGTCCCGATAAGGGAAAGAGGCAGGGCAACACTCGGTATAACCGTCGCCCAAAGCCTTCGCAGAAAAAGAAAGATAACTAGAACGACCAGCGCAATGGTCAGCAACAGTGTGAACTGCACGTCTTCGACGGATGCCCGTATCGTTTCGGTTCGGTCCGTCAGGATTGACACTTTAACCGCAGGCGGAACTGAAGCGGTCAGCTTCGGAAGAAGCCGCTTAATCCGGTCCACCGTTTGAATGATGTTAGCGCCCGGCTGCCTCTGGATATCGACGAGAACCGCGGGTTGCCGCCCTACCCAAGCTGCCAGTTCATTGTTCTCAACGCTGTCGATCACAGTCGCGACATCGCTTAGCCTGACTGGCGCTCCGTTTCGATAAGCGACGATCAATGGTTTATAATCGGCTGCTTTCAAGACCTGGTCGTTCGACCCGATTGTGTAGGACTGTTTTGTACCGTTAAAACTACCTTTAGGATTGTTAACGTTTGCAGCATTGATCCCGTTCCGCAGGTCTTCCGGCCCCAGCCCTAACGATGCCAGCGCAGTCGGATTAAATTGGATCCGGACCGCCGGTTTCTGGTTTCCTTCAATGGTCACGAGTCCAACGCCGGAAACCTGGCTGAGCTTTTGTGCGATCAATGTATCCGCATAATCGTTGACCTTCTCGATCGGCAAAGCATCGGAAGTAACCGCAAGTGTCATTATCGGGGTGTCGGCCGGATTCACCTTGTTGTAGGTAGGCGGGTTTGGCAGATCGGTTGGTAAAGTGCCCCGAGCGACGTTGATCGCCGCCTGCACATCCTGGGCGGCTACATCGATATCGCGATCGAGCGCGAATTGGAGCGTGATCGTGCTCACTCCAAACGAGCTGGCCGATGTCATCGAAGTTAAACCGCTGATCTGACCGCACTGCACCTCAAGCGGTGTTGTGACGGACGAGGTCATGACATCGGGACTTGCGCCAGGATACCTGGTAACAATCTGGATTGTCGGGAAATCAACCGTCGGCAACGAAGAAATCGGCAAAAGCGAGTAACCAAAAAGCCCGAGCAGAATAACGCCCGCCATCAAAAGAGAGGTCGCGATCGGCCGCCGAATAAATGGCTCAGAGATGTTCATCTGATCAGTGCTAGTGCTAGTGCTGGTGTTGCTCGGGTATGGGCCATTGCCTTAACTAGCGCTAACACTAGCACTAGCACTCATGGGAGCGGCCGCCCGCGGTTGCTCCTTGCCGATTGTCGGTTGCTCTCCTTGTTGCGGATTGGTTATATCGACCTGCGACCCCGGCTGGAGTTTGTAGTACCCATCCACAACAACCTGTTCCCCTTCTTTCAGCCCATCCTCAATCAACGCTAACCCACCCTCCACCGGTCCAACCTTGATCGCGCGCATCTCGGCGGTTTTCTTCTGATTGATCACGTACGCGAATGTTCCTTGCGGACCTCGCTGTACTACTGAAGCAGGAACTACTAACCCATCTTTCTGGACCTTGACCAAAAGGCGCGCATTAACGAATTGTCCTGGCCAAAGCGTCAGTTGATCATTCGGAAAAGTTCCCTTCAGTTTAACCGTACCGGTTTGCGGGTCTATCTGGTTATCGACGACCGCCAGCGAGCCCTCGCCCAGAGGCTTGGTGTTATCGCGATCAACCGCTAACACTTTCAAGGTTCCCTTGGCAGCCTCTTCGTTGACCTGAGGAAGTTGTTGCTGCGGTAACGTGAACATCACAGAGATCGGTTTGAGCTGGGTAATAACGACGATCCCCGTGGTATCTGATGCATGAACGATGTTCCCGACATCGACCAGTCGCACACCGACCCGCCCATCAATCGGAGCGGTGATCTGCGTGTAATTCAACTGTACCTGCGCACTCTCGATGTTTGCGTCATCTGCCTTGATGGCGGCTTCAAACTGGTCGACTTGATATTTCTGCGTGTCGTAAGTCTGTTGGTCGAGGACTTTCTTAGCGAGCAGCTCGCTATCTCTTTGAAACACGGTGCGAGCGTTCCCCAACTGTGCAACGTCTTGAGCTTTCTTTCCGATCGCTTGATCAAGAGCCGCCTGATATGGTCGCGGGTCGATGACCGCTAGCAGGTCTCCTTTTTTTACGTCTTGTCCTTCCTGGAAAGCGATTTTTTCAATCTGCCCGTCCACTCGCGCCCGCACGGTCACCATATTAAACGCCTGGACGGTTCCAATACCGTCTAAATAAATCGGCACATCTTTTTTCTGGACCGTGCCGGCAACGACCGGCACAGCGTTTCCGGGGCCCTGTGCTCCACGTCGCCGGCCTCCACCGCCTGGCGCTCCCCCGGCGCCCGCATGTTGGCCGTGCCCCGTCGTGTGCGGCCCACCGCCGGGTGCCTGAGATTGTTGCTGGCGCCCAAAGAAGAGCCAAAGACCGCCAATCAGGACAAGTCCAGCGAGTAGGAAAATAAATCGTAGTTTCCGCATAACGGTTACGCTTCAGAAATAGAGTGAGGAATCCGGCATGCGTTCGTGCGTAGTGCCGCGTTCATTTCCGGAAATTCCATGCAAATTGCGTGCATTTTGTCGCTTCTTTCTTATTTCGCCCCGGCTGTTGTATCACGGTGCACGTTTCTAGGGCAGATTCCATGCCAAAGCCTCCACCCCAAGCATCGCTCGGAGTGTGACGGCTTAGTGAAGGCGCGGGTTACGAGGGGCGTTTTCCGTCGACGGTCGACGGTCCACCGGTTTTCGGGTTCTCAGTTTTCCGTTAACTGCGCCGTGAACCGTTAGCGAGCAGTTGTCTCGGCGGAGGCTCCAGCGTGTGCCTCACACCGGCCGCTGCAAGAGCGCGTTGAGTAGAAGGATGACTTGCCATCAACTTCCAGATCAGACCGCTGCGCCGGTTCTCGATCGCTATCAGTACCATTCCCAGATCAATCCCAATAACATCGGGATCAAAATAGTCTGCATCCAGATTAAATGCGTTGGAAAACCCGTAGGTTCCCCACAGACGCTCTCTCAGACGATCATAGAGACGAACCGCAGCGGAGAACGCTAGCCCCGGTACAAAAGTGATTGCACTAATCGCCCCCGTAGGTGAGACGGTACCATCCTCGGGACCATCGGGTGAGCCATACGCGCGATACCCACTTGGACCATCACTGGCATTTAATCCCCAAAAGCCTTCCGCATACGTTTTCCGCTGGCCGGCGTGATCACGACAGAACCGCGCATCGATCCACATCGCGTTGGTGGAGGAGACCCAGTAATCCCAGCCGAGAACATCCCTCTGATCGCGAAGATAATAAAACCCAGAAGGCATTTGGTGAATGAATATAGGCCCAGCGGACCTCAATGACTCGATCCCGTTGTAGTTCTGCATTTTCCGGATGGTCGCCATCCAACAATTCGCGGGAAGCGGTCTGGCCGGTGCGCCCATTCCCAGCAGATAGAGCAGGATCGATTCGTCGTACGTATCGTAGTTGTTTGGGATAAAGCCGATCTCCGGCTTCCAGCCTTGGGCAAGAATACGTTTATCGGGCTGGGTCCCGCCGTTGGTAAGCATCCACCACCAATCGATTCGCTCGTATAGCCCCTCGGCGAGACTGAGAATGTCAGGCGCATCTTTGGAGAAAAATTCGCTACAGGCTAAAGCACCGGCCAGAAGTACCGCGGTATCGATACTGGAATACTCGCTCGCCCACACCCTGGCACCGCTGGCGCCGTCCACCCAATGGACAAGCCAGCCGCGCTCGTTCGGCATTCCCAAAATGAAACGCAGCGTCAGACTTGCTCTTTCAATAGCGTCTGACCGTTTTATCCAGCGATGTTCAACCGCAACAGGAAGCGACGCCAGGGCGTATCCGGTCGCTGCGATAGAGGCGACGTTCTCTCTTTCGTGACCGAAGTTACTGGCCCGATCATCCACCAGTCCCGTCTGAGCATTGGCCCGTTCCCAGAAGTAACGGAATGCCCGTCGCTGTACCTCGAGGACAAGTCCTTCCGCTCTGCGCCGTTCGTTTGTGCCAGGTTCCACGCATAAAACTTCCACGTTCCGCGTTCGAAGTCACGAGGTCCTGCGCGCACAAAGTGCTTGGCCAGATAACGCTCGAGAAAATGATTACTCGCTGCATCGCACCTGCACGCCACATATCCATCAGGCCGGATAAGATACAGGCTGGCAGAATCACCGTATCTTTGCGTCATTTGGTGTTCGCTATCGATCAGTACATCAAACCCGTTTCGAGCCACCGGTTCGTCATTACGCAGGATCAAGT
>JBKPCS010000242.1:0-12707 GCA_046727495.1 bacterium
GCCACGGTGACGTGAAACTTTGCACGTTTTGTGGTGTTCAATCTAGGCAATGAACGAGCCGGAACGCGATCAATTGTGGGAGTTGCTGGGGAAAGCCAAGACCTCCGAGCCGTCGCATTTCTTTGTAGCCAAGGTAATGGCTTCCGTTCGTCGGGTCGAAGATGAACGCCGCGCCTTTTGGCGGAATTGGCTTCGCTTTGGACTTCCTGGTGCAGCCGCTGGAGCAGTTGCTGTCTGTTTGACTTTTCTAACCGTCCGAACAGAACCAAAGATCGAGCCAAAACCGGTAACTGTCGCGCAAACTGAGCCCAGTGACCTCGAGTTAATTGCCAATCTGGATTCGGCGCTTTCCTCAGAGGAATCTTCCGTATGGGTCGATTCTTCTGCTCGCTGATTTTGCTGGTCGCGACAATCTTGGCAGGGCAGGCTCAACAAGCTTCCCCTTTTCCGACCGTGTCGCAGACCCCTCAGGCTTCGCCAAGCGGTTCGGCCGCCGGGTCCGCGGCCCGATTTGAATCTTTTCGGCGATCGGTAGAACAGCTTTCTCCGGACCAGCAGCAAAAATTTCTCCAAAGTCTCCGTCACTCCCAGTCACCTGGCGACCCAAAAGAAAGCGTCCGAATGGAGGGACTGCACAAAATGTTTCAGCAGCTCTCCTCTGATCAGCAACAAAAGATCGTTCAAAATCTGCACCGCTGGCAGGCTCTCAGCGAGGATGAGCGAGAGGATTTGCGCAGGCGCGAACGAATCCGAAAGCAACAACAGGAAGCGTCGACCAACGATGCGTATCAAAAGTCTGGTTTGCAGCTGAACGAAGAACAGCGGAACCAATTTCGTAAACGCTACATTCAGGAACGTAAAAAACTGGAAGAGCAACTGCAGCGCGAGACACAAGAAAAACGCCAGCAGGGAAACGCGGCTATTGTTGAACAGTTGAAAAAAGAATTCAGCAAACAACCAACCGCCAGCCAGCCGCCACAACACTAGTGGACCAAGCCGCGAGGCTCGCCGAGGCTCGCCGAGGGGAGTACATTTTTCAGCCTTCCGCGAGTAGTGCCGCCTTTTCCGACAATTGTCGTCAGATCGAGGGCCCCAAGATCTATTCGCCGCGCGCTGATTTGGCGGTCAAACGCATCGACCTCCGAATTGATATCTTGTGCGTGGCTGGTTGCAATCAGACTAAAAGCCAGCAGCAAGAAAATCCAAGTCGCCGGTTTCATCCGCTCACGCAATCGCGCGGCGCCGAGCTGGATGGTAATCGGCAGCGTGATAAGAACTGCGCACAAGCGGGCCTGAAGCCACGTATTCAAACCCTTTCTGCTCAGCGATTCCCTTATAGAGCTCGAATGTCTCCGGACGGATATATTCGATGACAGGTAGATGGTTTGGAGTCGGCCTGAGATATTGCCCGAGAGTGAGAACTTGAACACCGGCCTCACGCAGATCGTTCATTGCCTGGAAAAGCTCGGTCTCGGTTTCACCTAGCCCCAGCATGATCCCGCTTTTAGTAACTACCGGAGGATCCATCTGCTTCGCGCGCTTCAACACATCAAGAGAGCGTCTGTATTTTGCTCGGGAACGCACCTGGGGCGTCAGGCGTTCGACCGTTTCGAGGTTGTGATTGAAGATATCCGGTTTTGCGTTCAAGACAGCCCTGAGCGAGTCGGTTTTTCCATTGAAATCCGGAGTTAGTACTTCGATTACGATCTCTGCGTCCATCGTTCGGATCGCCCGGATTGTTTCGGCAAAATGATCTGCTCCGCCGTCCGCTAAATCGTCGCGAGCCACCGCAGTGATCACCACATGCTTCAGCTTCATCCTGCGGATCGCTTCTGCCACTCGGGCAGGCTCGTCATGATCCAGCGCGAACGGCTTTGCTGTTGAGACAGCGCAGAACCCGCATGCTCGCGTGCACCGTTCACCGGCAATCATGAAGGTTGCAGTCCCTTGGCTCCAACACTCCCACCGGTTGGGACATTGCGCCGATTCGCATACCGTGTGCAGCCGCAAATCAGAGATCAATGCTTTGGTTGAAAAAAAGACCGGATTCGAAGGTAACCGCACCTTGATCCAGCCCGGCTTCTGGGCTTGGTGCAACGAGGGATCGATTTTCGAACAAGACATCAGTGGCTGCAAGGTACGTAGAAGGATGTGGGAACACAAGTCGGCCGGTGATTGAGGGGTAGCGTTCCGTAGGAGCGCCAGATCGTAGCCCGGGGATTAACGTGTGCCGTCACTCCGTACCGGCAAAAAAAACGCCCGGCTCTGCCGGGCGTTCCATAACAACACAAATTTGCGCCTACCGCTTCGAGAACTGGAACCGCTTACGAGCGCCGGGCTGACCGGATTTCTTACGCTCTTTCATTCGCGGATCACGAGTCAGAAGGCCTTCTTCTTTTAGAGCCGGCCGCATCGTTGCGTCCTGCTCGAGCAATGCACGAGCGATGGCAAGGCGAACCGCACCGGCTTGGCCACTGATACCACCGCCTGTAGCTTTAACCGTAACGTCCAGAGTGTTGCTCGTCTTCGTTACTTCCAGCGCTTTCAGAACAGCGAACTGGAGAGAAGGCGTTGGAAAGTATTCTTCCAGAGAACGCCCGTTGATTTCAATTTTGCCTGACCCTGGGGTCACCCGAGCCTGCGCAACTGCTGTCTTACGACGGCCTGTAGCGGTAAATTCCTCTGCCATAGTCTGTGAAAATTCAATGAACCGAAATTGGCTGTTGAGCCTGGTGCGGATGCTCTTCCCCGCGGTACACCTTGAGCTTCGTGTATAATGCCCGTCCGAGCCGGTTGTGAGGAATCATTCCTTTAACCGCATGTTCGATCAATAATTCGGGGCGCCGCTGACGCCGGTGCGCCACATTCTCCGATTTATGACCGCCGACATAGCCCGAAAAGCTCATGAAAGTCTTTTGAGTCTCCTTCTTACCGGTCAAAAGCACCTTCTCTGCATTGATCACAACCACAAAATCGCCAGTATCAACGTGCGGAGTGAAAATTGCCTTGCCTTTGCCCCGCAACAGATTTGCAACCTTGACAGCGACACGACCCAAGGGTTGGTTTTTCGCGTCAACGATATACCATTTTCGCTCGATCTCGCTCGCTTTGGCTGAAAACGTCCTCATAAAGGTTTCCTTCGAAAAAGAGCGCTGAATCTATGTCTGGAGCTTTTGCGTGTCAACGGGATTTCTCCCCTCAGCGCCCATGCCGAAATTCGAACACTATGCGACAGCATGAAAGCTAATTTTATCGTTTCTGCACTGGTGTCAGCGGCATTCGCCGCCCTTTCCTGCCTTCCGGTGGCCGGTCAGGAAATTTCCAAGCTGATTGAAAAAGCCGACAACCTGGATCTTCAGGGGGAAACCGACGCCGCCCTCCAAATACTGAAACAGGCCGAACAGATCAGCCCAAATGATCCGAGAGTCGTGCTTCGGCTTTCACAGGATTACTCGGATAAGGTCGATTTCGCGAAGGATCGGTCTCAAAAACTGAATTTTTCAAAGCGCTCACTCGAGTACGCAAAACGGGTCGTACAGCTCGCGCCGGAAAATTCGGATGCCCATAGCGCCCTAGCGGTCGCGTACGGCCGGATGACCGATTTCGTTGGGAATCGGACAAAGATTGAGTATTCGAAGATCATTAAGTCTGAAGCCGAGCGGAGCATCGAACTGAATCCGAAGAATGATGCTGCGCTGTTGGTCCTGGCACGGTGGAACTTTGATATGTCGACGCTGAACCCGATTTTGAAAGGTATCGCTCAGCTTATTTACGGACAGATGCCGCCCGCTTCGCAGGATAAAGCGCTCGAATATTTCCAACGGGCAATCGCGGCAGCGCCCCAGCGTGTCCTTTATCACGCCGAATATGCGAAGGCGCTCGACCAATTGGGCAGAACTCAGGAAGCGAAGGCCCAATGGCAAAAGGCTCGGCAGTTAAAGCCAATAGATCCGGCGGATCGGGAAGCTCAAGCGGAAGCCGCAAGAAAGGGAGCCTAGGCCCTCCGCTCATCCTCGGCTATCATGTGTCGTCGCTTTGCGACTTCATGAATACAACCGCCAGCCACCCAAAAAGCATCCCAAAACCACCGAGTGGCGTAATGAGACCGACCCATTTCATGTTCGTCAGCGCTAACGCGTATAGCGATCCACTGAACAAAATAGCGCCCACCAGAATCGAATAGTAAGCAAACCGCGGCACGGGCCGCCAGCTACTCAGCACTAGCAGTACGACCGCATGCACAAGCTGGTAGAGAACTGCCGTGTGCCAAAATTCGGTTGTGCCCAGCCTTGCCAGCATGTCGCGTAACATGTGTGCGCCAAAAGCGCCGAAGAAAACACCGGTAAATCCGACTACTCCAGCAGCAATTGTCGCTTGTCGATTATTCATGATGCAAATCGGGAACGAACCCAAGGAGTCTTCAAAAACGCCGCTACAAAAAGTCCGGCCAGAAAAAGCTCGAACGGAAGCGTTGAGCCGTATGGCACCCGAGCAGTTGGATTTGCCAAATTAGTCCACACGAGGGGAGCTAACTGCAGGAAAAGAAAAAGTAGCAGGAAGGAATATTCCTTAAGACTCTTCCGGAAAGTGACATAGACGCCGCCAAGGGCCAGAAGATAAAGGATCGGCGCGCGCTCCATTGTGATTGGAATTCTAA
This sequence comes from bacterium, assembly GCA_046727495.1. Taxonomy (GTDB): domain Bacteria; phylum Verrucomicrobiota; class Verrucomicrobiia; order Chthoniobacterales; family JAFAMB01; genus JBKPBY01. The sequence continues at coordinate 4,658 of JBKPCS010000242.1, forward strand.
AATAGACGTTCCTCAGCCCATGCCAGATCCGGCCCAGAACATCATACAACCCGTGCTGGCCAATATAATCCCGCCAAGTGTAGGTCGGATAGCTCTCACCTACGTGCCCGGCCGCATAGGTATCTACCCACATAAAGTTCTCGAGGTAACCATGATGGAACGGTTCTCCGTAGTAAACCAACCGGGGGACCCAACTTGGTGACGCCACAACGAAGAAAATCACGCCGGCCAAAAGATAAGAGCCGACAAATCCTCCCAGCCAGCGGGGAAACGGCGTGCCCTTCGCTATACTCTCGCGAACGTTCAGCAGATCCGCTAAGGCCAACGTTCCCAACGCGGTGACGGCCATGAAAAGGCCATTTGGTCGAGCGAGGTAATCCAATCCCACCCAAAAAGAACATGCAAACAGCGACCCGCGCTTTCGATCCCGCAGATATCGGAGAAAGCAATAGATCGCGAAAATGGTCATCAACAGATGGGTTGGTTCTGTGAGAAGTCGCGCGGTGACAAGACGATCAATAAAAGGATTGGCCGCCAGGGCAACGGCAGCGACGCAGGCAGCTATCGCGCTCTCATTCAGTTTCGAAACCAGAATATAGACGGCGAGAATCGAGGCGGAGGCCAAAAGAGCATTGACAGCGCCGAGAAAAAAACGATCGCCGTTGCTAAGCTTGGCTGCCACGGCAAGCAATGCCGGGTACAACGGCTGACGGTGGGGCCGTTCGCGCACGTACCCCATCGAGAAGTTTCCTTGTGCAAAATCGTTCGCGATATCGACGTAGTGGACCGAATCACTCGAAACTAGACGGTCGCTCGTCTTCGGATGGCTGGCATTCTTATACAGAATGGTTAGGCAGATAACCAAGTGCACGACGAGCAAAACCGCGATAAACAGGTGTGAGCTCAGTTTTCTCGAACCACTATCTTGCGCTAAAGAGAGTGAGGTTTCACCAGCGGGCATCGGGCAACGATATCACCTGGTCGGCTTCGTCAAGTCCAGCCGCCAATTTCCCATTGGTCACATTGGTCCTATAGGCCTCATACGTCATATGAGTCCTATCCGCCCTCCCCCCAGCCCGCGAAAGCTCTTGATTCCGGCAAAGCAAAAACCGAATGTTTCGTAACTGATGCAGGATACCTTTGACGTCGCGGTGATCGGAGGCGGGATCGCGGGCTCTTCCACCGCATATTTGCTGAAGCGCCAGACACCAAGCCTTCGCGTTATTATCATCGAAAAATCGGAGCAGTTCGATAGAAAGGTCGGCGAGTCGACCAGCGAGGTGAGTGCAGGGTTCCTGACTCGAGTGCTTAATCTTGCTCAGCATCTTGGACACGACCAACTCTCCAAGTCCGGCCTGAGGTTCTGGTTTTATCGACAGACCGGCGATTGCTTTACGCGCTGCAGTGAGCTGGGTCCTAAAGTGCAGACGCGGCTCCCGACATTTCAGTTAGATCGCGCCAAGCTGGATCAGGCCGTTCTTGAGAAAGCGTTAACTGCCGGCTGCGAACTTCTGCGTCCTGCAAAGTTAATTCGCCTGGAGCTAGGCGGCGAAGGGAATAATGAGCTTGAAATCGGCGTCGGAAACGAGACCCGGAATGTACGGGCTCGTTGGGTGGTTGACGCAAGTGGCCGGGTTGCGACGATTGCTCGAAAGCTTAACCTGTTTCACCCACTAAAGGAGCATCCCACGAATGCTGTCTGGGCACGGTTCCGCCAGACGTCCGATCTGGATGGTTCGGATCTCTGGGAGCAAATGCCGCAATTCGCTGAACCTTGTTGGGTGATGCGGCAATGGGCAACGAATCACCTGATGGGATATGGCTGGTGGTGCTGGATAATCCCACTCAAAGGAGGTGACTTCAGCGCCGGAGTCACATATGACACGAGGATTTATCGGCTGCCGGACGGGCCAACCCTTGGAGATCGTCTGAAAGCGCATCTCCTCATTCATCCTTTGGGGCGAAGACTGTTCGCGAATGCGCAATTCATCGAAAACGACGTTCGCGCATTCTCCATGCTCCCATACTATAGCGAGCAGACCATCGGCGAGGGCTGGGTCCTGGTGGGCGACGCGGGTGGATTCCTAGATCCATTGTACAGCCCAGGGCTGGATTTCGTTTCTTACACAGTTAACAATGCGGTGGGGCTTCTGGGCGATGCGCTTTCAGGCAAAGACATCAGCAAAGCAAAAGATCTCTACAACAAGCGCTACCAGGAACAGTTCCACACTTGGTTTAACGGAGTGTTTAAGGACAAGTATTATTACATGGGCGACGCGGAGCTGATGACCGCCGCGATGCTCTTGGATGTGACCGCTTACTTTATTGGCCCGGTTCGAAAGATGTACGGAAACGCGCCGGACCGATACACAGATCTTCCATATGGGGGGCCGGTCGGGCAATCTGTCGGAAGATTCATGTGCTTGTACAACCGTCGCCTGGCCAAGATCGCTCGACGCCGCATGGTTGCAGGAGTGTATGGCAGAGGAAACAGCGACCGGCGTTTGCTGCTACCCGGGTTCAGCCCCGATGCAGAGTCCCTGAAACTAGCCGCAATTGGTTTGCGGCTTTGGGCAAAAGCCGAATGGCATAACCTGTTCCTGCGCGCACCAGCGAGGAGCACGTCCACTGAATCCGTGCCGACCGCTTCATCTGGTTCGTAGGCTGCCATGTTCTCTGTCTATTTTGCGGGCGAACTTTTTTCGGCCAAACACCTCATCGGTAACGCGATGCTGGCCGATGCGATAGCCAGATGCTCTCAACGCAAGTTCATTTGTATTCTTCCCCAAGCTTTGGAACTACGGCAGAACCAGCCAAAGACTATACGAGATCAGGATATATTGACCTTGCTCGATTGCGATCTTGCACTCTTCAATTTTGACGGTCCAGAACTCGATTCCGGCACGGTGGTCGAGTTTCTGTTTGCAAAGTTCGCTGACATACCTGCTCTGTTGTTAAGAACGGATTTCCGTGCCAGCGGCGATCAATCAGGCGATCCATGGAATCTGATGAACAGTTTCTATCCACGCACCAAGGTACTCTGGGTCAACAGCATGGATGTCTACCAATCCGCTTTGCACCGAGAAAAACAAGACTCGGATCCAAACCAAACTTTAGTCGACCAAATCGCGGAACGAGTGATTAACGAGCTGGATGCATTAAGCAAGCTAACTCCGATTCTTTCAAAAGACCTAGCCGAACCGGTCTACCGCTGGATCAGCCAGCTGCCCGGGTTCGAATCGGCGGAGAGCGCGGAACGAGTACTGGCAATCCTGGAGCAGAAACGGTCGCGGCACTTGCTCCCGTAATCGCGTTGCGAATGATTTCGCCGGTTTCAATTCACTACTATGCAGAAAGATTTTGACCCTTTGCTCAACGAACTGCGGACCATCGCTGACCGCTCGAAGAATAGCCGCCTAACCGCCGAGGAAGAACAAAAAGGAGTCGAACTCGTAAGGGATTTATTATCGGCCGGCGGCAAGACGCTAACCAGGACGTTGGAACTTTTCGGCAGTCTGCCCTGGTTTATTCCGGTGAACGGTACCATCGCTGCGTGGCCGAAGCTCAGCCAGGCGAAAAGGCGTGCCTATCTTGCAGCCTTGAAGGACTTGCAGTCAGATCCATCAACCAGGATCAAGTTCAGCCTGGCAAGAGGGCTATATAAAGTGGATTCAAATGCCGGTACAAAGCTCATCCTTGAAACGATTTCGGCCATTCGTGCCGAGAAGGGGCTCGATCCGAAAGACCGCCGGGCTTTTTTCAACGTGCTGCTTGGCAAAGGAAAGCCATGGCTATCGCAGATCGAATTGAAAACGTTGAAACAGGGCGACGCCGAGCTTTTGACAATCGCAGCGATCGAATGCGCGGTTGGGGCAGGCCCTGCATCCACGATCCCCGTGGTCGAATGGGCGAAAGCGGCCCAGCTTTTGGACCAACTACCTGAGAGTGTGCAGCAGGAAATTGCCGCTGCTGTCCGAAAGTGGAATGTCCGCTGGCGAAAGCGACTTGACCGTGAAGGATTGCCACCGATCATCGCCGCCGCAGTCCAGGTCAAGGACGGCGATACTCGCGATAGACAGCGACCACCGACTCAGCAATCAAGGTCCTCTGCGGAACCACCCGCCCCGAAGACAACCCGAGCTGAAGAGACTCGACCGCAGACGAAGCAGCCGGAAAAGCAGCCGGCGCAAAAGAATGAGATTGCCCACCTTCTCAAACAACTGGAAGTGCATTTCCAGAATCTGCGCAACGATCTGCAGGCCGCGAAAAACCAGCTCAGGCAGGCACAACAGAACCCTAAGCAACTTCGAAAGCTGCCCCCTGCCGAAGAATCCACCCAAGATGAGGTTGATCAATTACGACATGAGAATGCGAGACTTTCGGAGACGGTAAAACAGTTGCAGGAAACGCTCAGCGACCTGGCAAACGAGGACTTCGATCATGCAGTTAGCCGTAAAGCAGACACGGAGGAACCGGTCACGGATGCGCTGGAGCAGTTCAAGTCTCTGCTCGGCTTACGCCTGCGAGAACGGCTTGCCGACTTTCAAAGATTGAATCCGCAGCAACATGTTGACGGGTTACCACTCCTTTTGGAGACCCTCCTGCAAACTCTACAAGAGAATGGCATTGATCTGTCAAACCTGGAGACGCCGGTAACCGAGGTCCGAAAGAGGTATTAACGAGTGCGGGTGTGAGTGTGAGTGCGAGGAAGGCAACACACTCACACTCGCACTAACACTCACACTCGAATGCGCTACCTCGTCGCCCCAGATAAATTCAAAGGGTCGCTTTCGGCTGTTAACGTTGCGGAAATCATTGGATCCGAAATTAAGAGAATCGACCCCAGCGCGGAGATCGAGCTTGTGCCGTTGGCGGACGGCGGAGAAGGCACGGCTGAGCTGCTTGCAAACCCTTTGGGAGCAGAAAAGCAAACGATTGAAACGATCGACGCCATCGGCCGGCCGATTGAAGCCGAATTCTTCGCTTCTGATTCCGAAGCAGTCCTGGATATGAGCACAGCTTCGGGGCTATGGCGTATTGAAGCGGAAAAACGGGCGCCGCTTCAATCCAACACGTACGGTCTAGGAATAATTCTCTGGCACCTGATCGAACACGGCATCCAACGGATTCTGATCGGTCTCGGTGGAAGCGCGACCGTAGACGCAGGACTCGGAATGGGAGCGGCTTTGGGGTATCGATTCGAAGGGGACGAAGGTCAACCCATCGAACCGATTCCGGCAAATTTTTCACAGATCAGTCGCGTGAAATCGCCGATCTTTTCGCGTTTTCCGGAGATCGTTGGCCTGGCCGATGTCGAAACCAGGCTAACCGGCCGAAGCGGCGCGTTTTACGTATTCGGTAGACAGAAAGGATTGACCCCGGAAGAAATCGAAGCTCTCGATCGAGAAGTAGACGAGCTGGTCCGCCGTCTCGAACCAGGCTTGGGTTCGAATTTTTCTGACGCACCTGGCGCCGGCGCCGCCGGCGGTCTCGGCTACGGCGTTCTCACTTTTCTCCACGGAAAATTGTTGTCTGGGTTCGAGGTTCTCGCCGAACGAGTCGCTCTGCGGGATAAGATTCGCCAGGCTGATATCGTGATAACCGGCGAAGGCAAACTGGATGCTCAGTCCCTGGAAGGCAAAGCGCCGTTTGGAGTTGCTCAGCTGGCGCAAGGGCTTGGTAAGCCGGTATGGGCAATCGCTGGCGCGATCGAAGATCGAGAACAGTTGCGGCCACATTTCAAGAAGGTTGTCGCCCTGGTTGGCGGAGCTGTGACGGTGGAAAAAGCATTGGCGAACCCGGCTGAATATCTTTCTCAGAGGACACGAGAATTGCTCGAGCGATAACAATGTTTTGTTGAGGCTACAGTCGGTAGGGCTGAGCTTATTCGGCGGTGGCCGGACTCATGGGGCTGCCACACGCACGAGTCCGTCGACTGCCGGATAAAGCTTCAGCCTACCGCAGCTAAGCCCTACCGACCATGGGAGACCTTCAGGCACAGCCATCAAACCGCGCGATCATCCACCTCGATATGGACGCATTTTATGCTTCGATCGAGATGCGGGAGCGGCCAGAGCTTGCAGGCAAGCCCGTTGCCGTCGGAGGTGCACGCGACCGACGCGGGGTGTTAACGACCTGCAATTATGAGGCTCGCAAATATGGAGTGCGCTCGGCGATGCCGACATTTCTTGCTCTGCAGAAGTGCCCACAACTCATTGTTTTGCCTACTCGATTTGATCTTTACCGAAGAGATTCCGCCACGATCCGTGAGATCCTTTTTCGGTTTACCGACTTGGTCGAACCGTTGTCGCTCGATGAAGCATTTCTGGATGTCTCGGCTCATGACGGCGATCCAGCGGCTTTAGCTCAAATTATTCGTGACCTCATTTTTCAGAAGACTCGTTTGCCCTCCTCGGCAGGCATCGCGCCGAACAAGATGCTGGCCAAAATCGCCAGCGAATGGCGAAAACCAAATGGCCAATTCCAAATCAAACCCGAAGAAGTCCCAGACTTCATGATTGATCTTCCGGTTCATCGACTTTGGGGCATCGGCGCAAAATCAGCGGAAAAACTGGCCAAGCTCGGGATTCAAACCTGCGGCGAGCTCCAGGGCTACTCCCGCATCCAGCTCCATGAATGGTTCGGGAAATTCGGTCTGGAACTTTTCTCCCTGTGCCGCGGCATCGATAATCGAGCCGTCACACCTGACCGGGAACGAAAATCCCTAAGTACAGAACGAACCTTCACTAAAGACCTCACCTCAGAAGCCCAGTGTGAGGCGCGGATTCCTGAACTCTTTGAGGAGATGATGACTGATCTCAAAAAGAGCGGCGAAGACAGCCGGATCAAGAGCGTCTTCGTCAAGATCCGATTCGCTGATTTTACTCGGACCACCGTCGAGCGTGTGGGGTTACCGTTGACGATGGAAAGTTTCTTGATGTTGCTCCGGGAGGGTCTAAAACGCAAGACGCTGGCCGTGAGACTACTGGGTCTGGGTGTTCGCTTTGCCGACCACGACGAACAAGAAGGCCCTGTCCAGACAGAGTTACAGTTTTAGAACTGCGCCGGTTAATGACGAGACGGCGCGCAGGAGCGCGAACTCTACCTACAGGGGGGTGCCGCCCTACAAGCGTCCCATGATCATCTCTACCCGCTTGTTCAGTTTCGCCATATGCGAGCCTCGCCAATAGGCTCGTCCACATTGAGAACACTTGAGGAATTCATCATAGTAAAGCCGCGTCAGCGGCTCCAATTGAGGCAGCAAAGATTCCTTTGTGGCGCTGGCAAGCAACCCGTTGCAGCGCAGGCAGCGCACAAACGGCTTCACTTTGTCCTTGAGCGAATAACGTCGAATGACCTCGACAATCTGTTCGCGAGGATTCTGCGAACGCGGAAAATAGCCGCTTTTAACGACCTTATGCATCAGAAGTGGCCGATCGCGTGTAAGCAGGGCGCGGTGATCTCGGACTGCAGTGTCTAGCAGTTGCTTGTCTTTGGCGTCATGACGGTAGCTAACGTCGATTCCCAGTAGACGGAGTTGGCGAACGAGTTTGCCCAAGTGGCCGTCGGCTACAAACCTCGACACGTTTCGATCCTGGAGCCTTGATTCAGGAAAGAGCTCGGTTGAGATCGGGAAAACGTCAATTGCAACTTCCGATTCCACCTGAAATGCGAAATCCACCGGACGCCCATTACATAGGATCAAATCAACCTCCGGATGCGGCACTCCACACGACTCAATAACATCCTTGACCGAGCTTTTGTGGGATAGCACCCGGCTCACCGCAGCGTCCCGTTCCTCTCGTTTAAGAAAGAATGAGAGGTCGCCATGAAACGAAAGCGAAACGCGGAACCGATCGGTCATTAGTTTTGTCGCTAAGAATCTGAATTGGGTCCTTCCAAATTCTATCTTTGTACTACTACCCTGGAAAATCGATGATTTTGTCGACGAAGTTCATGCTGCCAGTTTTGTGAGTTGTTGGACATCAGCATTTCGAGCCGCTAGCAAAGCGGTCAAGATTCTTCGGCCGCTGAAGGTGAGTTGGTAGCG